>NZ_VXCZ01000006.1:0-333421 GCF_052850795.1 Pseudomonas sp. 910_23
ACAAAAAGCCCCAAAGTAACCAAAGGGCCCTTGCCCCACCACTCGGCACCTCGCCTGGGCTCGGTGTGCCCGTAATCCGCCATGGATTTGGGGGGCCGCCGCCACGCGCCATCCATGGCACGGGGCGGCTAAACCGGCATCCCTGCCGGTTTACCCCCCAAATCCCTGTCGAATTCCGGCCAGCGTGGTTTGACGGGGCGCCTGAGATCAAAAGCAGATCAAGATCAAGAACGGCTCGCTTCGCATCGTGGTTACTGTTGCCGACTGCAAAGTTGTGTAGATACCTATGGCCATCGGGGGCAAGCTCCCTCCCACATTTGGACCGAGGCTGACAAGCCTATCGCCAAGTCAAATCACACCAATCGACAGTTACGCGGGGTGTAACCCATGGTGCGCTTGAACATCGCAGTAAACGCACTCGGGCTCTGATAACCATGCTCCAGCGCCACTTCCAGGATCGACACACCACAGGCCAGCCGCTGCATGCTGAGCAACAGCCGCGTGCGCTTGCGCCATTCGCCGTAACTCATGCCCAACTCCTTCCGGAACAGCCGCGCCAAGGTGCGCGAACTCATATTGAGCTGTAGCGCCCAACTCTCCAGTGTCGATTCCTGGGAAGGGTTGTCGATAAAGCCCGCACACAACAACTTGAGCCTCGGCTCATCCGGAATCGGCACATGCGCCAGCACTCTTTGTGCCCTGTCGAGCTCCGAGAAAATCAACTCGACAATCTGTGCGTGGCGCATCAATGCCGCCTCACTGTCGAGCTTATCCCCGGCAGCGATAATCAGCTCACGCAACAGCGGCGAAACCCTGATGACCTCGCACTCCGTCGTCAAGCCACGATGCGCCCCCGGCGAGATCAACAAGGTGCGCATACGCACTTCACCGGTCATGCGGATCTGATGCTCCAGCCCCGAGGGCACCCACAGTGCATGCCCGGAAGGCACCACCCAGGCGGTCGCCTCCACCGACACCAGCATCACACCGTTGATGGCATAAACGAGCTGGCCCTCGTCATGTCGATGGGGCGCCACGATGTGGCCGTGTCCATAGTTAGCGGCGAGCGCAGCTAATGCGGTAGGCGCGTTCATTTCAGCAGGCCATCGCGGCGTTTGCTCGTTTTGAGAGAAGCGCGCTATGTCGGCAGTTGCAGGAAGAGGCTGTGGGCATCATATCGTTTCTCCTTTCTAGGGCAGACCGCCAGGAGCGTTCGGCGCGTCTTGAGTGCGGAAATAACCCGTACATTCGAAAAAATGCACGAATGCATATTTTTGCCTTGAAAACCTCACTGTATGGATACACAGTATCAGCAGGCCTCATCTTATGCCGATTCATCGCTACCGACGAGCAGCGCGGAGAGGCTGAGCCAGAGGGGTAATTCCCAGCAATTGACCGAAATATATATCGATAAGGATATCGACTCATGACTATCGTTCTTCCACCCATCGTCGTCACTGCCACCGAGCCCGGTTACCCGGCAAATCCTGGAGGCCTGCCGTTTCCCGCGCCGAACCCGGCAGTTGTGTTCCAAGGGCAGATGCTGGAACGCTTTGCTTATTATCGCCAGGGGTTGTGGCGCGAGATGCTAATCAAAATCGCCAACGAACAGGTCACCTGGGGAATGACAGGTGGGCCAGCGCCAGGGATCGTCCATGATTTGCAATCGGTGCCGTTTGCAGATAGCTACCTTTACTTTAATCCGGGCCTGACTTCTGGCCATGGTTTGAATTACGCCCAGCAATATTTCCAATCAGGTGGCGTAACCTCCTCTCCAGGCCTCTCGGGCGGCGACCTGACTCCGGTCGCAGCCGTTGGGCACTTCCTTTACGGCAAAGGTACTCCAACCGAAACCTCAATCAACCTGTTCGGGCTGAACTCACCGAGTATCTCAAGCGCTGTGTTCAATGATGTTCTAGCCTCAGCGCCAATTGGAACGTCGCCGATTTCCATTGGCAACATTCCTTTTACGCCAAATGCCACGTCCTGGCAGCTTGCAACGTGGATAGACAATCTTTCCCTGACCTTGCAAGGCACCCTCAATAAGGCTCAGGACGGTAGTTATCAATTTACCGGCGCCGTATCCGCCGCCAACCACACCTACGATTCGATGCCTGCCGGTTTCAAAGCAGCCATCGGCGAAGCGGCTGCAAATACGCTTCAAAGCGTATTTGACGCTCATGGTGCTATGCCCTTTGAGGTCGTGATCAAAGGCGAAACCGCAGTTACCGTTACCAAAGAGCTCACACCCGATGAAAAGGCTGCCTATACAGACGCTGTCAGCTTCGTATCGACTGCCAATGAACAAATGCTTCAAAAATATGGTGCCAACTTGAGCAAAGTTGCCCAAGACATGCAAGCTGAGATCTCTGGCAAGAAAATCAGAAGTTATGCAGAAGCAATGGCGACCTTTGAGAAAATCAGCGCCAACCCCGCTATGAAACTGAATGCGTTGGACACACAAGCAGTGGTCGATGCGCTGAATGCACTGGATAAGGCGACCTTTGCGGATAACATCACCCGTTTGGGCAAAGCATTCGGTGTGGTCGGTAAAGTCGTACAAGCAGAAGCCATCCGCGAGAAAACCGTCTCCGGTTTTCAAACCGGCGACTGGAAGCCTCTGATGCTTGAACTTGAAGCGATGGCAGTCGGCACAGGTGCTGGAATTTTGCTCGCCACCAGCATGGCGTTCTTCTTTCCTGTTTTTGCGTCGGCTGCCGCTGGAGTCGTCGTGGTGGCCTTGATGATGGCAGCCAACGCTGCGTATTTTGATGCAGCCAAAGTCGATGAGATCAACAACCTGATTCTTAACTAAAACAAAGGATCCGGGCGAGCCGAGTCTCGTCCGGACCCAGCGTGTTAGGATTAAAAATCGTACAACAGGATTTCCGAGCAATGAACAAGTCAATCAAACAGTGCATACCTCTGCCCTATTTATTCATTGCAATGACCATGGCACCTATATTTTTCATAGCTTTTTTATTTCCTGCAAAGGCCACATCCGCGCCCTATACAAATATTGAAAGCTTCATAAACACCTACCTGCTCGGCGTGGTAGGGTTTTGGTCGTCTAACTTCCCTTTCAGCTCCACAGTCATAACAAACTACACTGGCTTGCTCGGACCGATATTTGCGGTGATCTTTTTCTTGAAGGTCCGCAAGGGGATGATCATCGATGCCGATCAATATGCAAACATGACCATCAGCAAATATCTGTTCGGCTTGATAGTTTTATCGAGCTTTATCTATATGATCGCATCCGTGAGCTATTTTTACCCGCATGATCTGGCGGCTCACAACTTGAAATGGCGATTGTTTGGCACACACCTATTCACATATGCAATATTCTCTTCGGGCGTGCTATTTATTATTTACTTTATTACCTTGATCTCATACTTCTCTTTATTATACATACCGAGACTTTTAATAAAAAAGAATAAACAGCGCTAGCTTCACGCCATATAGCAAGATGACGGATAAAAGGATATTCAGTCCCGAAACAGGTGTAAGCCTATTTCGGATTGGAGACCATATCCCCTTCTCCCACTGCCACACCAATACTAGTGCCTTTTGCTGTCTTTACGGCTTTTCAGCCCCAGCAACCGCCCCCACCACCCAGACTCGGCACTTGAATTAGGTGTTGGTATCACTTTCTCATTGGGATGTAGCAAATCACCCGGATAGTGCTCGTGCCCAATGCAATCGCTGTCCTCAAGCCCAAATACTTTCACGGCGGCGACCGCCTCAAAACACCAGCGGCCGAAGTAGCTTCCCATCTCAAGTGGGTGCATTACCGGATCACCATAAATGTACCACCACGGTTGCTGTTTACCGCGCCTGTTCAGCTCTGGATACCAATGCTCCACGAACGCCAGCAGTAGAGTTGCTTGCTGCGCCTGTTGCGCATCAATTGCCTTGAGCAGTCTCGCATATGGCTTGGCGTGTAGCAGCTTCTCCCCAATTTCCCGCTCTGGTTGGCGGTACGCAATGATCCGATCCAGCAGAATGTCCTGCCCCCCATCACCTATTAACGCAACCAATCGAAGCCACTGCTCATCGGGAATCTCCAGAGCAAGCGCTAGCCCCACCAACCAGAAACAATAGATGTAATGATTTAAATCGGTTAGTTCGAAGGTCCAGTCTCGGCAAGTCTTAAGATCATTTTCAGCGCATATTTTGTCGGACTCTCGGTTGGAAATTTCCCATGCATCCAGAACGCCGGGGAAGAATGTTGCAATCGTCGTAATATTTCCACCACTCGAGTAGCCCCGTATAGCCGCACGCAAATTATCTTTGGCAAAGTCGAATGTAAATTGCGCTCTATATACGGGATTAGCCGAAGGCTCCGACAGAATCTTACTGACACGCTCAATCCATTGCAGATCTTTTGCCTCATGATCATCCCAATACTGCTTATTTCCCCAAGGTGCACGAATCATGGAAAAACTCCATTCAACGCCGCCTTTTTACAGGCGGCGCCTTTATTTACAAGGCAAACCCGGACAGTGTCCGGTGATTACCTAAGGGTTGATCAACTGCCCAACAGTCCACTGGTGTCCGCCTCGAAGCGCTTGCGGGCCTGATCAGCCGCCGGTTTGAGCAGCATGAGCAGCGCCGCCTCACTGTACAACTGAGTGACCGCCAGTTCCTTGGGGGTCGGCTCAATCGGGATCAGCACATCTTCGCTGTCTGCGTGCAGCCAGATTGCCACAACGTGCAATGCCGAGATGAACAGCACTCGCAGCTCAACGGTTTTACCCTGCAATTGCGGGGACTGTTCCGCCATTTTCAGCGCATCCACCGTCGCCGCGGCCAGGGGCCCGTGGTTGAGCGAGGCGAACTCGACATGTCCGCCTACGTCGGCCAATTGCGCATCCGCAATCGTCACACCATCGGCAAACACCAAGTAATGCCAATCGCCGACCTCAGCGTCTTTCAGACCTTTACCGTGAGTCAAATCCTCGAGGGTGAGCGAGTAGCCACGATAGGCTTCGCTCAGCCTGATGTTGCCCGGTGCGGCGGCCGCGAATGAGTGATTGCGCCCCTGGCCCTGGGTTTGCAGCGCGGCTTGCAACGCCGGACGCAGTGTCTGTACGCCGTTTGAGGGCGCCTTTGGATAAATCAGTTGCATGATGCAGCCCTCCTCAGTTTTTTACGGTGAAGTAAGTGTTGGTCCAATTGCCGCCGCCGTTGTACGAACCAGGGAACGCGTTCAACGCACGGGTCGAGTAACCGTAGATCGAATCTGCGATCAACAAGTAGTTGCCGTTGGTCCCATAGATCACCAAAAAGTGCGCACCGCCACCGTACCAGGCACAACGCAAACCGATGGGGCGGCCCCTGTTAATCTGGTTCTGGATGGCCGACATCTGCAACGAGCCTTGATTCATGCCGTTGTAGCTGCGCGTGGTTCGTAAGGCGGAATCCAGATAGCCGTAGACGTTGCACGGTCCAGGTTGGTTGCAGCAGTTGCGGTCAAGCTCGCTGCTGGCTACACCGCACTGGGTCCAGGACCCGGTGCCGTAGTAGTTGCCGACCGAGGCAGAGAGCGCCGCCCAGCACCAATTGCTCTGGGTTTGTCTCTGCATGCTGAAATTGAGACTGGCGGCAGCCATTGCTTGGGGCTGAGCAGCCGCTTTGACTTCGACCAGTTGCGGATCGATCAGATGACCGACCAGGCAATTGGGCGGTGTGTCGCCGGTGAGTCGGGTTGTTTCAGTGGATAACATTTTTCAATCCTCCATGAGTGAAAACCAGCGTCCTGCTGGTAAACGTGTAGCGGTGTTGCTGAGCTATCGACGTTCAAGGTGGCCCATATTTGATGGGGGCGTTGCGATCTGGCTCGAGGTAACCCTAGACGCGAATATGCATATACGCAAATATGTAAATGCATTGGCGCATATTTTTGATGAATGCGTGGGGTTTGTCTGGCGGGGTGAACCTATTTCAGGACTAGACATGGAAAAAAAAATCTGTCCCCTTTTTCTACGAGGAAGGGATGTTGACAACTAAAGATACGTATTTCAGCTGCGACGCTCACCGCAACTCCACCTAGGGCTTTAGATATAACTTCCGCCAGTCACTCCCTTTTATATTCAAAACTTCTAAATACCTCTAAACCCATAACAAAATATACCAAGCAACTGTCATACTTGACAGTATCCACCAAGTAAAAACACGGCTATAAATCTCTATATGA
This sequence comes from Pseudomonas sp. 910_23, assembly GCF_052850795.1. NCBI lineage: Bacteria > Pseudomonadati > Pseudomonadota > Gammaproteobacteria > Pseudomonadales > Pseudomonadaceae > Pseudomonas > Pseudomonas sp. 910_23. The sequence continues at coordinate 6,200 of NZ_VXCZ01000006.1, forward strand.
ATACGTGCAACATATCCCCCTATTGATACACCGGAAACTTTATAAATTTTTCAAACAGGTTCCGTAATGAACATACACACAAGAATCGATGATATTGTACAAAGCCACAATATCGTTCTGTTTATGAAAGGTTCCGCACAGTACCCTATGGATGGTTTCAGTGCAAAAGCCATTCAAATGTTGGAGACCTGCTTAGATCCAACCAAGATACACACAGTTGACGTTCTTGAAGACGACGAGCTACGACAAGGAATAAAGGATTATTCCAACTACCCTACCATCCCGCAACTCTACGTTAAGGGAGAGTTCATTGGCGGGAGGGATATCATAATAGACATGCATGCAAGCGGAGAGCTCCAACAACTGCTAAACGCCTCCGAATAAAACACTCTCTCACCAATACTAAATCGCCCTTAACAAAGAGGAAAAAAGGGGGCAGATTTGAATGGCACTTACTTAACAGCTAACTAGCTGATTCAGCTGCAAAAAAATGAAAAAAAGGCCGTCCTTGGTCTACGGTGATAGTTGCGAACACACACCACTCGAACAAGGACAGCCCGCGTGAATCGTAGACGTCAAATCGTCAGGCATCAACAGCAGCGCGCTCATCAGCACGCAAAAAACAGCAATGCCCATGCATTCTTCAAACTGCTCGCCGATCCAGAGCTGCTTCAGCGTGTCGAGTCAATGATGCCCAAGCATCGTCAACGGCTGTTCCCGCCCACCGAAACACTGTCGATGTTTCTAGCCCAGGCCATGAATGCAGACCGCTCTTGCCAGAATGCCGTGAACGACTTTTCAATCAAACGCTCTTGCAATGGGTTAAAGCCCAGCAGCGTACACACCGGCGCTTATTGCAAAGCACGGGCGCGGTTGCCGGTAGAGATGGTGTCAACATTGTTGCGCTCCACGGGATCTGCGATGAGTCACAACGCGCCAGCGGCATGGCGCTGGATGGGTCGCCCGGTGCGCCTCGTGGATGGCACCACGGTGACCCTGCCGGACACCGCCGCCAACCAAGAGGCTTATCCGCAATCTCGTGGTCAGAAGCCCGGGCTGGGTTTCCCCATCTGCCGTTTGGTTGGGATTATTTGCCTGGCCAGCGGTTCCGTTTTAGACGCCTCGCTGGGACGCTTTCGAGGCAAAGGTGGTGATGAACAAACACTTCTCAGAACGATGCTCGACACGCTGAACCGAGGCGACATTGTGCTGGGTGATGCCTACTACGCGACGTACTTTTTGCTGCGCGAACTGCAACGTCGCGGGATCGATGGTGTGTTCGAACAATACGGCGCCAGGCGGCGCAGTACCGACTTTCAACTTGGGCAATCGTTGGGTCCGGAAGATCATTTGGTTGAGCTGAAAAAGCCCCCACAACGACCCTCCTGGATGAGCCAGACGTACTACGACGATGCACCGCAAACACTGACAGTACGTGAACTGAAAACCGGTGGAAAAATCCTGGTGACCATCTTGAACTGCCCACCGCAAGCGCCCAAGGCTGGGCTGAAATCTCTGTACAAGGACCGTTGGCATGCTGAGTTGGATCTGCGCAATCTCAAGACAACGCTGGGGCTTGAAACGCTGAGCTGCAAGACGCCTGCCATGGCCGTCAAAGAGTTATGGGTGTATCTGCTGGCGCATAATCTGATTCGGATGATCATGGCCCAATCGACGCTATTGGCGGATTGTTTACCGCGAGAGCTGAGCTTCAAACATAGCCTTAAGCTATGCCTTGCACTGAGGCATTACGGAGCGGGAGAAGACGACGAGGACGTGTTGAGCCTGCTCAAATTGATTGCCCGAAAACGTGTTGGAAATCGACCTGGTAGAATCGAGCCCCGCGCTGTAAAACGAAGACCCAAGCCTTACCCCATGCTGATGCAGGCACGAAGGCTGGCAAGGGCCGAGGTACGCGAGAATGGGCATCCGAAGAAGGTTAAGTAAGTGCCATTCAAATTTGTCCCCTTTTTTCCCGCCCCCTTTTTTTCCTTAGATATTGTTTTTATTCACATCTGGTTAATTTATCGAGAATAGCACTCCGTTCTGGAAGGGAGGCGATGGTATCAGCACTCACCTCTTCAATAAAATCTGAACATCTGTAAACCTTGAACTGGCCATAAAAAACTGACAGCAAACGTAATAACAGCATCTCATCCATCACGCCGCCCCCCTCGTCCAGCTCAAAAATCAAAAGGGCATCGCATTCCGTGTCTATTGGCAGAGAGCACTCATCACTCCGTAAATACTCCTCAAGGTTCTGTGCTCTGAGTATTTCGATCCTTATCCAGGCATCGCTGTCCGGCCTATTACTCCATTCGCGGTTAACCTCCCACTTATTAATTTTTAAATCTAGATAGCTGCACTCATTGAAAACCTCATGATCTTGGACATAGGACACAGGTACATCGCCCCAAGCCTGACTAATCAAAAAATCTCTATCAGGCAAGATACTCCCTGCCTCCAAAACAACAGCGTATCGAATATTCATCACATATTTCCTGTTTCTTGTAGGCGCTTCAGACCTTTCTCAGCGTTTCTGAGCAATTGATCTCTTGCCGACTGAGGTAACCGCTTAAACGCTGCATTAATCTGTGGAGCTAATGGTTTGGATAGATCTGGTCTGAAATCTACGATCGAATCTTTCCCCCCGCCAGACTGTATCTGAAGCTTACCATTCGGCTCGATATCAACCCGTAATAAACGTTTACGCCCACCGATCACGGCCTCAACAGGCTGACCAATAGTTTCACTTGCTTTGATTATACCTTTAGGTCCACTGCCCCCCTTAACGACATCAGCCCCTACACCCCGAGGCTCACCACCAACGTACTTCTGCCAGTCAGGATGATAAACATCAGCTCTCATCTCATCTGAGATGGTAGTGATTCCGCCAGAAATATTTTTGCTCCCAGAAGCTTGGAGCTGTTTCGAAACCCCTTCCACCAAATCAGCAGACTCAGCCACCTTCCCTTCAAGATATAGCTTTTTCGCCTTACCTAGAACTTTCTGAGCTGCATCTCCAAGCCAGGGAATCAACCCAACGCTTACCATTGCATAATCAAACGAATCCTCAGCCTCTGAAAATGCCTTCACATCGCCATAGACAGGAATAAAGTCTGAACCGAACTCAGCAAGCTCCTTCGCCAACCGCGCCGTTTGTGCCGCCGCAAACGGGTTGTTTATCTCCTTGATACTGCGAAGTTCAGCCTCAATCGAATAAGCTGCAAGCTCCTTGTTTTGCGCAGTGTCCTTAGCCTGCTCTTTGGCCTCAGGACCAAACCTTGCAACCACTAGGCTGCGGGCTGCGTCCTCAGCTTCTTTTCGTAGACCGCGACAGGTACTACTCGCGCCATTCGAAGTACAAGCGGCTTTCAGTTCCAAATCACGAAGTTTATCCAGATTGTCCCAGGCGTCAGCACGACCGCAAGCAGCCTTATCCCCTCCCTGACACTCCTTCTTAGCCTCGCGGCGCTCCTTACTTTCTTCATGATTGAGGTAGTTGTACTGTGTAGCGGTGCCCGCCACCCATGCCCCAGTTTGCAGGCTCTGCGCATCCGCATTGCTCTGTACCGATGCCGCAAGCACACCAAGCAACTGCGAGTTCATGACCAGCAAACCCTTTTTCTGGTCATCGGGCATGTCGGCGTAATTCTTGGCGAGGCTATCCAGCAACGCCTCATTCACACCCGCAGCCAGAGCCCCTGTGCGGAAGTCTCCTCCAGAAGCCTCAGCTGCCAACCCGCCCATCAAGGCATGTAGCCCAATCTTGGTAATGCCACCTTCTGCAAACCGGTTCTTGGAAATATCCCCAACCAGGTTGAATCCATAAGCCGCAAATGCGTTAGCCAAACTACTCTGCAACGCGTCGCCAAGACGGGCTTCGCCCCCGAGCGCCCGATCCACTAATACTGATGTTCCGTTTTGCAGTACCTGGTTGGCCGTGAACTGCCCCACGCCTTGCCAAGTGCTCAACGGACTTACGGTGGCAACTGCACCTGAGTTGGGTAGTGCAGTGGAAGTGCCGGTCTGAGTGCCGGTCCATTTGTCATAGACGCCTGCAGTCAAGCCAGCAGTGACGCCGGACACCACGTAGCCTTTCATCGCGTCGCTGGAAGTGACATCCTTTAAGACGGTGCTCAGGTTTCCACGGTTATTGATGGCGCTGATCGCACCGTTACTCGCCATGCCAGCAAGCACGGTACTGCCCGCAGCATTGGCCCATCCGGCAGACGTGGCCGCAGTCCCAACAGCCGTGGCACTCGCCATCGATGTCCCCGAACCCGCTGCGGCAATTGCACCGCTGGCGGCCCCCATCGTGAAGTACGTAACGATGATCGCAATGATGATTTGCGCGCCGGCGCCCAAGCCTGAATTGCTGTATTTGAAACTGTCGTGCAGTTCTTTAACCTGGCGCCAATCCACGTCCCCGCGCTGCTCGACCTCTTTTAGCCAGGCCAGTTGCGGGTCGGCCTTGACCATCACATCAATCGTCTGGCTAACCGTATTTTGATCGATCTGCTTGATGTCAATTTTCAAGCCATCGACGGCTTTAATCACGACGCTGCCTTCTGCAATCATCTGCGTCTGGCGTAGCGTCTCGTCGGTATTCCCCTTGCCCTTGGAACTGGTCCAGGCGAGGTCGCCCTTACTCTTGGTGTGGCTCTCGTCATGCAGATCCTTCACCGCCTCAAACGTAACCGCCCCACCGCTGACAATCGCAATATCCCCACCACTCTCAAGCTTCGCCGCCTGATACTTCTGATTCCCACCGCTCTCCAGCGTCAGATCCCCCCCAGTCTTGATCTCGCTCCCGACATTCTTCACATCGGTCACTTCATCACGCTGAGTCTTCTTGCTGCCTCAACTGCCCTTCTTGCTCATGTCGTACAGCGAGTAGTGGCTGTCCTGCGCCGCCAGCATTTGCAGTTCGTTATCAGCGTGCACATAGGCTTCATTGCCCGCGCTGATTTTGCTGGCGACTAGCGTGAGGTCGGTGCCAGCGATGGCGATCAGGTCGCCGCCGGCTTTGAGTTCGGCGCTTTGTTGGGTGACGTCGTCCAGTTGAGTAGTGGTTTTGGTACCGCCTTTTTTGCCTTTGGAGTAGTCGTGCTGTTCGTTGGCGGCGGCGGCCAGGGTCAGGTTTTCGCCGGCCTTGACGCTGAGGTCTTTGGCGGCGCTGACGGTGCTGGCGACCACGGCGATGTCGCGGCGGGCGTCGATGGCGAGGTTGCCGCCCACGTCCACGGCGGAGGCGTGTTGCAGGATGGTTTGCTCGGTGCCGCTGATGCGGCGGCGTTGGTAGGCGTAGTCGTCCTGTTCGGTCTGGCTGGCGATCAGCACGTCCCGCCCTGCGCTCACGCTGGCGTTGCCACCGGCCTTGAGGTTGCTGCCAACGTTGAGCACATCGCGCCCGGCGTTCAGCTTGAGCGTGTCGGTAGCCTCAAAGCGTGAGGCTTCGCTGACCACGTCGTTACGCAGTTGATAGCCCTGGCCTTCCTGCTTGAAGGTGGTGACGGTGCGCTCGTTGATGATGTCGCCGGTCACGGCGGTGGCGCTGGTGTCGCGGCCATTGATGATGCCGCCACGGCTGTTGCGGATCGAGTCGGTGGCGAGCATTTCCAGGCGATTGCCGGCTTGCATCAGGCCGCTGTTGTCGATGTTGCCTGCGACCATGTTCAGGTTGTTGGTGGCCCGCAGGGTGCCGCTGTTGTGCAGGTCGCCGCCGGTGATCAGGCTCACGTCCTGGCCCTGGATCAGCGCGCCGTTGGGAGCCAGGCGGTTGTCGGCCTGGGCCAGGTAGAGCACGGGAGTCAGGACTTTCTGGCCGTTGACCTCGGCTTCTTCCATCCACACGATGTCGTGGGTCAGTGCCGCCACTTGCTCGGCGGTCAGCGACACGCCCAGTTGCAGGTTGAGCGAGTCCTTGTTTGAATCATTTTTGAAGACGTAATGCCGTATTCCCGAGCTTCGGACTTTTCCCACGACCTGATGAGGTTGAGCCATAGGAAGTAACTTGGCTAGGATTCGCCGTCGCAGTAAATCCTGTGGCTGGGTGTCGCAACCTGAAGTAGTCTGAGGCGCGGTAGCGCCATAGCTCTGTAGCAGGCGCTTTTTTTATGCCTGCTTACCGCATCTATGGTGGACCGTGTGAGGCGGGCTTTTGCCCGGCCGGTACCCTCGGACACCGGTTTGCGACCCTCGCACGGTCCACCACCCACTCGTGTCGCAACGACGGTGGTGGTCTCTTAACTGTCTGAGGATCGAGTGGATGTTTTCTACAAATCGAAACTGTCGAGTTATTGAAGTAAAAGTCGTGATGAGGTGTTCGCGCTCTGCCGTTGACGCTCATTCAATGTGTGGTGCATTGGAGTGTCGCTCATGAAAACACAAGTAAATGATGATGACTTTCCTACCAGCGTTTTCAACGTAAGGCTAGACTTGAGCTCCGAAGAAGCATTAGTGAATGCAAGTGAGCTTTTGGCCTCGGCGTCAGCTATGGCTAATGAGCAAGCGTTTTCTTCAAGCGGATCACAGCGACTTCAAACCTTTGGTTTGGCCCAGCTAATCGAAAGCGCGCACCTTCTAGTGAACGATGCTCTGAAAAAAACAAGCCCAGTACCCCTCTGATTGTTAATAGAGAAAAAGAGATGAGGGTAGGTTACCCAGTTTTACTCGAAAATCGTGGCCTACCCCACCTATAACTTACATTTAAACAATTGAATTTTTCACAAAAAAGATGATGCCTATAGACATCCATCTTCGCCAAACATAAAACTAGCAGACACAACAAAAGAACGTTATTAAAGAACGAACCGCCAACAGAATTCAACAATAAATCTGTTCCTTTTCCCTCCAAAGCAAGGCCGGCATCGAGATTATTAAAGTAGGTTTAAGCTTTACTAGAGCGCAAAGCAGCCAGTTCATCTTTCAACCATTGCTCATGTTCGTGAACAACGTGATCATAGTTCGATGCAGAGTGGTATTGATCTTCCGGCAAAGTCATCGCGTCAAGCGTCATCGACAGTGGAGCATCAGCAGGCCACTCCCAACTTGACCAAAACTCAGTCAACTTTATCAACCCATAGAGCGGGTCTGAGTCTAAATTTGTTAACAGTTCTTCCAATGCAACAGCTCGCCATATTCTCCTGGCCCGTTGCATGTCCGCGTTTTGAAGTTTGCTCATTTTTTGCAATTGCGAGCATAGCTCAGATATAGGCAGGTCACTATCGTTAGCCAAGCTAACAATCACATCAAGCAAGGGATTATTCCCAGTCGCCTTTTCAAGTTCAGCGTTTGCAAAGTTTTCCACACAAAACGCTGGTAAGCGCCCAAAAAGGCTAGGGATGCCACAGACGCCCTGGAGCAAAACGGCCCAGTCAATCAAGCCATATTTGGTAATTCGTTCAAAGACTGCTTGAATCATGGTTTCACCGGTATACCGTTAACAGTTCCATTTGGCACAAACATTCTGTGTGTTACACCACCCAACTTCGGATCTACAATCCATTCAAACCTACCCGCCACCCCGTTGTAGCTACCTGATGCTTGGTAAAGCGATGAGCCGTTGCTGAGCGAAAATTTAGTCGCACTGTTTGCATAGTTATCGACAACATCGGGAAAACCATGCGCAACTGAAGTCGATGGAAACTCTTGTGTGGCATAAGGACCATTGGGCCTCTCCGAGTACACAGGTATTGGTTTTCCGTCAGCACCAACAACTTGTTGGTTCGGGAGTTGGTCGACTTTATTTCCGCTACCTTGACCCTTCGTACCATTGCCAATACGCGTTTCGACTAGAACATCATTTGATAGCGCTGTTCCACCTTTTGCACCCGCCAACTCTACCTTAACAACCTTAGCAGTGACCTTTTCGACGAGCAAGGCCCCGCTTTTTAGCGCTCCCCCAACTCCCGTCCCAAGCGCCACCACGTCGCTTATCAGCTTCCCGGTTTCACGCCCTGCGTTAAATGATCCACCCGCCCCAGCTCTTTCATACTCCGCTTCCAGATTGTCAATTCGTGCGATGTAGGACTGCTTCACGGCGTCCGAGACATTACCCAGCACATCCCCGCTCTCAAGTACAGATCTCAACGCCTGATACGTCTCTATCGGACTGACGGCAACTTCCAAGATGCCCTTGACCGTATCAAGTAGCCCTTCCGGCACCCCAACCACTGCCCCACCCGCAAAGCCGGCGTCCTGCCCGGCGTCGATCAATTCCCACTTCGTATTGATCCTGAGTGTTTCCAGTGAATCTTTGCTTTCTTCCAGCTCTTTCGCTCTCTGAGCCTTTTGATGATCGCCCAGGTAGTTGTATTGCGTAGCATTCTTCGCAACCCAAGCCCCCTTCTCCATCGTGGCCGCATCTGCATCCTTCTGCGACGCCGCCGCCAGCACACCCACGATCTGCGAACTCATCGTCAGCAGCTCTTCGTTGCCTTTGACCAGCGTATCCAGATGAGTAACCAGCGCCTCATTCGCCCCCGCTGCCAGCGCACCGGTTTTGAAGTCGCCGCCCGTAGCCTCAGCCAGCAAACCACCCACCATCGCGTGAATCGCAATCTTGGGCGCCGAGCCATCGGCAATTACGCCTTCGGTGTAATTCCCCACCAGGTTGAAACTGGCTGCCGCCAACGTGTTGAACAGCGCGCTTTTCAGCGCGTCGCTGGCGCTACCGCCCTGCCCGAGCGCCTTGCTCAGCAGCATGGATGTGCCGCTTTGCAACGTCTGGTTGGCGGCAAATTTACCGACACCGCTCCACGTATTCAGTAGACCTGGCGTCGTGACTTTCCCAGTGATTGTGTTTGTTTGAGTCCCCGTCCAATCACCAAAATAAGCAGCGGTCATGCCAGCAGTGACGCCAGCAATCACATACCCCTTCATCGCATCCGAAGAAGTCACGTCCTTGAGTACCGCGCCCAAGTTGCCACGGTTGTTAACGACACTGACCGTAGCGTTGGTCGCTGCTCCTGCTGCCACTGCTCCAGCTCCAGCTGCCACGCCAACGCCCGCCCCTGCGCTGGCAGCCGCACCCGCTGCCAACGGCCCAACCACCGCCGCCATCACAATCGCAATAATGATCTGCGACGCAGGCCCCAACCCCGAGTTGCTGTACTTGAAGCTGTCGTGAATCTCCTTGACCTGCCTCCAGTCCACATCCCCACGAGCCTCGGCCTCTTTAATCCAGGCCAATTGCGGATCTGCCTTGACCATCGCATCAATCGATTGGCTGACGGTTTGCTGGTTGACCTGCCTGACGTCGATCTTCAGGCCTTCCACCGCCTTGATCGCGATATTTCCCTCAGCCACCATTTGGGTCTGGCGCAGGGTCTCATCTGTATTGCCTTTACCTTTTGATGATGTCCAGAACGCGTCTCCCTTGCTCTTCTCATGACTCTCCTGATGCAGATCCTTCACTGCCTCAAACGTCACCGCACCGCCACTGACAATCGCAATATCCCCACCACTCTCAAGCTTCGCCGCCTGATACTTCTGATCCCCACCACTCTCCAGCGTCAAATCCCCCCCAGTCTTGATCTCGCTCCCGACATTCTTCACATCGGTCACTTCATCACGCTGAGTCTTCTTGCTGCCCCAACTGCCCTTCTTGCTCATGTCATACAGCGAGTAGTGGCTGTCCTGCGCCGCCAGCATTTGCAGTTCGTTATCCGCATGCACATAGGCTTCGTTACCCGCGCTGATCTTGCTGGCAACCAAAGTCAGGTCGGTGCCAGCAATGGCGATCAGGTCGCCGCCGGCTTTGAGTTCGGCGCTTTGTTGGGTGACGTCGTCGAGTTGAGTGGTGGTTTTGGTGCCGCCTTTTTTACCTTTGGAGTAGTCGTGTTGTTCGTTGGCGGCGGCGGCCAGGGTCAGGTTTTCTCCGGCTTTGACGCTGAGGTCTTTGGCGGCGCTGACGGTGCTGGCGACCACGGCGATGTCGCGGCGGGCGTCGATGGCGAGGTTGCCGCCCACGTCCACACCGGAGGCGTGTTGCAGGATGGTTTGCTCGGTGCCGCTGATGCGGCGGCGTTGGTAGGCGTAGTCGTCCTGTTCGGTCTGGCTGGCGATCACCACGTCACGCCCTGCGGTCACGCTGGCGTTGCCACCGGCTTTCAGGTTGCTGCCGAGATTGAGCACGTCGCGGCCCGCGTTCAGCTTGAGCGTGTCGGTGGCTTCGAAGCGGGAGGCTTCGCTGGCCACGTCGTTGCGCAGTTGGTAGCCCTGGCCTTCCTGTTTGAAGGTGGTGACGGTGCGCTCGTTGATGATGTCGCCGGTCACGGCGGTGGCGCTGATGTCGCGGCCATTGACGATGCCGCCACGGCTGTTGCGGATCGAGTCGGTGGCGAGCATTTCCAGGCGGTTGCCGGCTTGCATCAGGCCGCTGTTGTCGATGTTGTTGGCAACCATGCTCAGGTTGTTGGTAGCGCGCAGGGTGCCGCTGTTGTGCAGGTCGCCGCCGGTGATCAGGCTCACGTCCTGGCCCTGGATCAGCGCGCCGTTGGGGGCCAGGCGGTTGTTGGCCTGGGCCAGGTAGAGCACGGGGGTCAGGACTTTCTGGCCGTTGACCTCGGCTTCTTCCATCCACACGATGTCGTGGGTCAGCGCCGCGACTTGCTCGGCGGTGAGGGATACGCCCAGTTGCAGGTTGAGTGAGTCCTTGTAAGAGATGGCGTTGTCCATCAGGTAGCGGAACAGTTGGTCATCGCTGGCGAGGCCGTTGATGTAGCGTTGGCCAGTGCGGGCCACCACGGCTTCGCGGATCAGGCGCTGCTCGTACAGACCGTCGCCCAGGCGCTTCCAGCTGGCATCGGGGTTGTAACCCAGTTTCCCGAGCAGGTAGTCGGAGCTCATGAACTGCTTGAGGTCGGTGAGCGCCGGGTTGGTTTCGATCAGGTATTTGTGGCTGTTATCCACCGGGGCAATGTCTGGCAGGCCTTGCACGCGGGTGATCGAGGGGGAGCGATTGTCCAGAGCCAGCGGGCCCTGGCCGTTGACTGCGCCGCTGACGGGCTGACTGTCGAGGTTGAAACCGCGTTCTTGCACGGCGGTGTAGTCGAGGTTTTTTTCGCGGTCGGCGGCGGTGATGACACGCCCGTTGACGCTGAAGTCCCCGGTGGCAGTGTCCGCTTTACTCGCTGCGCCGCCTTTCGCTGCCTGGCCGCTGAGACGGAACAGGCCGTTCTGGCTGGTCGGCAAACTGAAGCCGGGCAAGGTCACCGGGTTGACCTGGCGTTGGGCCAGGTCTGGCGGCAGTTGTGCGGTGATTGCCGGTTTTACCGTGGAGGCAAATACGTCGGAGTTGGTGTTGCGGTTGGCCGCCGGGGTGTCGATGTTGGTAGCGTTCGGGCGGATGACGCTGTTGTTGATTTCTTTGGTTGCGTTAACGGTGACCGATCCGGCTGCCTGGATCACCGCTTGGGCGATCACGCTGCCAGAGGTGGGCACGGTGTAGTCGATAGGTGATGTGAAGTAGGTATCCGAGAACCTCGTCTTCTCAATGAACTGGTCGAACGTGTACTGACCCGGCTTATAGTCACTTGAGCTGGGATCGTTGCTACGGTTGAACTGTTCGACTTCGCTCATCAGCAATGAGTAAGCCGACCGGTTACGCGTGTAGTAGGCGTAACCGAAATTACGCTGCTCACCGCCGGCAGCGCCGGTGTTGTTCAGCACGTCGGTGTTGATCAGGATGTTTTTAGCGGCCGATACCGAGCTGTAGAGGTTATCGAACGTCTGGCTGCCTACCGTGAGATCACCACCGGCATTGATGAACGCGGAGGCGGAGCTGCCTTTGATGACGTCCTCATAGGTTTCGACGCCGCTGAAACTCAGCTCGCAGCCTTTACCTTTGCAGTAATCGTTGCCGTAGACACCGATGCTCCCGGAGACCAGGCTTTTCTCCGTGGTGAACTGGTCGCGGCGGTTGCTCAGGGTATCGGCCAGCAAACGCATATTGCCGTCGCTTTCCAGGGTACCGGAGACGTTTTCGATCAGCACACTGCGCCCATTGGCATCGTCGCGTGCAATGTCGAGGCCGCCCAGGCTGTAGACATCACCAAAACGGTTGCTGAAGTCGTTGACCCGCAGGGTCATGTCCTCGCCGCTGAACAACAGGCCTTTTTCATTGAGCAGATGCGTGGCGTTAAGGCGAACATTCTCGGAGCCGCCCAGGGTGCCGTAGTTGTTCAGTGTGGCGGCGTTGACCGTCAGGTCACCTACCGAGGTCACGCGACCACGATTGGTCAGGACGTTGGTGCTCGTGATCTGGGTGACCGCACCACCGGCAATCCGTGCGCTCTCGCCCAGGTCCATGTTGGCGGCGGCGAGGGTCATGTCGCCCAGGCTGCTGACCCGGCCGTTACCGCTGTAGCCGCCGGTCAGGGTCAACTTGAGGGTGCCGTCACTGGCCAACAGGCCGTCGTTGGTCCAGGTGTCGCCGGTGCCGGTGAGGCTTTGTGCGCCGAGCAATTGGCCGCTGGCGGTCTGGGTGAATTGGCCAATGTCTAAGTTCAGTCGTCCGGCTTGGATCACACTGCTGTTGGTCCAGCTTGCTGCCTTGATATCCAGTTGGCCGTTGGTGACGAAGCTGCCACCGGCACGGGTGACTTGGTCGGACGTCAGGTCAAACGTGCCAGTGCCGGTATGCACGACGCGCCCACCGTTGTTGTCCAGGCTGCCAGCTTGCAGGTTGAGGGTTTCGTTGGCGCTTTCCAGCGCGCCGAAGCGGTTATCGAACAGGCCCGTGGTACGAATATCGGTGGTGCCGACCCGGCCCATGGCGCGCAGGTTGCCGCTGACGTTGTTGATGGTTTGCGCGGCAAGGCGCAGGGTGTCGTCGCTTTCAATCAGGCCATAGCTGTTGCTCAGCGTGCCTGTCAGGCCGAAATCAATTGCGCGGGCGCCGACCTTGCCACCATTACCGACCTCAGTGCCCTGGTTATCGAAGTTCGCGGCCGCGACTTTGAGCAAGGTGTCGGCATACACACCGCCGCCCTGGTTATTCAGGGTGGTGGTGACGATCTGGCTGTCACCGCCAAGGGCCGACAGATGCCCCAACTGGTTGAGCAGGCCGCCTTTGGCTTCAATGTTCAACGACTGTGCCTGGGTGATGCCGCTGCCGTTATCGAACAGGCCGGTGACCAGTTTGATCCAGCCTTTGCTGCTGTTGAGGATGCCACCTGCGGTATTGGCGACGCTGGCGGTTTCCAGGTCCAGGTTGCCACTGAGGCTGTCGACGCGGCCGCCCTGGTTATTCAGGGCGCCACTGAGGCGCAGGCGGTTATCGGTCTGGCTTTGCAGCGTGCCTTGATAGTTGGTGAGGCTGCGGGCGGTAAGGTCGAGCTTGCCCTTCTGGCTGAACATCAGGCCGTCTTGCTGGTTGTGAACGTCACCGGCCAACAGCCTGATCACCAGGTCTTTCTGGCTGGCGAGTGTGCCTTTGGCGCTGTTATCCAGGTCGCCATTGGCGAGGGTCAGATCAAGGCGGTCCTGGCTGACCAGTTGGCCCCCTCGGTTGTCCAGGCTGGCGGCGCTCAGCAACAGTGCTGCGCCACTGGCCAGGCGGGCGTTGTTGGCGTTGATCAGCGCACCACTGAGGGTGCCGTCCAAGGTGCCCTGGCTGATCAGCTGACCGGCGCTATTATCCAGGCTCTGGCCGATAAGGCTGATGTTGCCGGCATTGATCCGGCCAGCACGGTTGATGATTTGGCTCTGGGCGTTATTGAAGCCCAGGTGTTGAGTCGCAGCAATCAGGCCGTTGTTGCTGTTATCCAGGCGACCGGCAACGTTGAGGTCTACATCAGCCTGGCCGGAGATGATCCCCTGATCATTGTTCAGGCTGCCCGCGGTGAGCGTTTGTTTGCCCAGGCTGACCAGGGCACCCGCCGCGTGGTTATCCAATACACCGGTGAGGTCGGTGTGCAACGTGCCACTCTTGCTCGACAACGTGCCCTCGGCGCTGTTGTCGAGGCTATTGCCGACCACCGTCAGACCGTTCCAGCCGGAGATCAAGCCCTTGTTGGCGTTGACCACTGTATCCGCTTCAAGACGCAATTGATCAGCGCTGAGGATGACCCCACGATCACCGTTATCGATGCGTTTGGCAGCTACGGTGAACGCCGTCTGACTGGAGATTTCGCCTTGTTCGCGGTTGGTCAGGTTAGCCAGGCGCGCGAAGGTCAACGGGCCTTTGGCACTGATCAAGCCTGCGCTGTTATCGAGATTGCCGCCTTGCAGGTCGAGAGTTACGGCGCGTTCGCCGATCAAGCGGCCCTGACGCTGGATCAGCTGTTGGACGATGAGCTTCAAGTCGCCCTTGGCTGAGATTTCGCCATCCAGGCTTGAGTCGACTGTTTGCCCGGTCAGGGTCAGGTCCGCCTGGCTGTTGATCAACCCGGCAGTGTTATCGAGGTTGGCAGTGGTCAGGTTCAGCGCCTGTTGACTGCCGATCACACCCGCACGGTTATCCACATTGGCGGCAGTGACGGTCTGGCTACCGTCGCTGACGATTCGTCCGCCCTGGTGATTGTCCAGCGCGCCGGTGTTGAGCGTCTGTAGCGTGCCGGCCGAGAGGCTACCTTTGTCGCTGTTGTTCAAGGAGCCTGAGGTGGTAGTCAAAACCGTAGCGGCGGATATCTGCCCCTGGTTATGGTTATCCAGCACACCGGTGACCTTCAGGTCCAGCGCACCACGGCTGGCGAGCGCGCCACGGGCCTGGTTGTCCAGGCTGTCGGCTGCCACTTGCAGAACGCTCTTGGCGGACAGTACACCTTCCACGCTGTTATCCAGCGCCTTGGCGATACGTACCTGCAGGCTGTCGCCACTGATGACTTTGCCGCCGCGGTTGTTCAGCGCATCGGCCATCAACAGGAATGACTGGGTGCTGGAGATTTCACCGCCCTGACTGTTGTCGACGTTGCCCAGGTTGTTCAGCAGCAGTTGGCCCGGTGTCGCGATCAGGCCGTGGTCGCGGTTGATCAGTTGCCCATGGTTCAAGTCCAGTTCGATGTTGGTGTTGCTGACCAGCTCACCACGGTCATGCTGGTCCAGCCCACTCAGGGTTGCATTGACCGTTGACTTGGCGAAGATCGACCCTTGTTGGCTGTTGTCCAGTTGCCCTGCGTTGAGGGTAATACCAGCGTCACTGCTGATACTGCCGCGCTGGCTGTTATTCAGGCCGGCACTGCGTACATCAACCTGCTGCTTGGCGCTGATCACACCGCCCTGGCTGTTGTTCAGCCCAGCGCTGACCAGCGTGGCTGTGCCATCGGCGAGTAGTTTGCCTGCCTGGTTGTTCAACTGGCCCTGAGTGGTGATCGACAACGCATTGGCTGCGGACAAAATGCCGCCCTGGCTGTTGTCCAGCGTACCTGCCTGGACGGTTAACGCGCCCTCGCTGAGTAGCGTGCCCTGCCCTTGGTTGAGCAGGTCGCCGGTCAGGGTGATGTTCAGGTCTTTTTGGCTGGTGACACGGCCACCCTGGCTGTTGTCCAGTTGGGTGCCGTTCAACACAAGGCTCTCACGCCCCGCCAGCAAGCCTTTGCTCTGGTTGAGCAGGCGCTGGACCGTGAGCGTCAGGCCGCTGTCGCCGATGACCTTGCCGGTGGTGTTGTTCAGTTGATCAGCGATCACCAGCACCTTTGCCTGGCTGGATATCTCGCCTTGCTGGTTAAGGATGGTCTGGCTGCGCAGGTCCACGCCGTGGGTGGCAGCGATAAGGCCGCCGTTGCGGTTATCCAGGGATGTGCCGGTCAGGTTCAGCGCACCGTCGCTGACGAGTTCGCCCGCTTGTTGATTGAGCACACCGACCGTTGCCTGCAAGTCGCCCTTGGCGCTGATGCGACCGGCGCCGTTTTCGAGCTGGTTGGCGTTGAGGGTCAGCGCACCATCGCTGCCCAACTTGCCGCCGTTGCTGTTGTTCAACTGATTCAGTTGCACGTGCGCTGCGGCCTTGGTGCTGATCACGCCGGCCAGGCTGTTATCCAGATCGCCGCCGGTGAGGGTCAGCGCGCCGTCGGCAATGACCAGGCCACCCTGGTTGATCAGGCTGTCGCCGTGCAGCGCCAGGGTGGTTTTGCTGGACACCAGGCCGCCCTGGCTGTTGTTCAACTGCCCTGCGGCTATTTGTTGAGCCCCCTGGCTGACGAGGTTGCCTTCATTACGATTGTCCAGCAGCCCGGCGACGGTCAGGTTCATCACGCCCTGGCTGGCAACGGAACCTTTGTCGCGGTTATTCAGGCTGGCAGACTGTACCGTCAGGCTGGTGGCGGAGAAAATCCCCAGGCGGTTATCGATGGCACCGCTGGCGGTCACGTTGAGGTTGCTGCCCAGCAATTTACCCGAACGGTTGTCCAGGGTCGTGGCGATCACGGTAGTCTGATCGGCAGAGATTTCACCCGCCTGGTTGCTCAATTGCCCGGCGGTTACACGGGCCTGCGCCTGGCTGGCGACCAGGCCGTTATCGTTAGTCAGTTGGCCGGCGTTGAGCGTCAGGTTCTTGAGGCCGATCACGCGACCGCTCTGGTTATCCAGTGCAGCGGTTACCGTAACGTCGGTGCTGTTTTCACTGTGCAGCAGACCGTTGGTGCGGTTATCCAGGGCGGTGGCCGTGACCTTGAGCGAGTCCTTCCCCAATACACGACCGCCACGGTTGTCGAGTTGGCCGGCGTTAACCACGGCGCCTACACCGCTCAACGTGCCACCTTGATTGTTCAAGGTTTGGTTGGCTGTCGCGGTGAGGGTTCGGCTGGCAACCACGCTGCCGCTATTGCTCAGGTTCGCCGCGTGCAGGCTGACATCGCCATTGGCATTGCGGCTTTCATCAGCGTTGACACCGGCTTCGATGATGCCGCTGTTGACCACCGCCCCGGCGCTGGTCAGGGTAATACTGTCGCGGGCGGCCAGGCTATTTTGATTGCTCAGGCCTGCCGTGGTTTGCACATCGATTCGCGTGCCAGCATATACCGCCCCGGCAGCGTCCAATTGACCGGCCTTGACCACCACCGCTTCGCTGGCTTTGGCATTGGCCAAACTCAGTCGCCCATTGGCATCAAGCTGGATATCACCGCCACTGGCCATGAGTGCGCCATCGAGCTTCACGCCCACACCGGCTTCAGTCCCCACCAGCTTGATCGCCCCGGCATACATCCCGCCCAACGCCGTCGAGTCAATCGCCAGCTCCGGCTTGGCACTGCCGTCATCGGCGCGGGCGGTGGCGTTCAAGGTCTGCGCATTTACATCATTGCGCCCAGCAACCACGCTCAAGTTGCGCGCATTGATCTGCGCATTGATCTTGGCCGAGCGGGTGATGATTTCGAAGCGGTCGACGTTGCTGGCGTTCAAGCCCTGGCCGTCGATAGTCACCGCACCGCCATCGACCTGGTAGCGCTCCAGGCGGCCGTTATCGAGGATGGGTTTACCGGTGGTCAGGGTGACATTGGGGGTGTTGATGAAGCCGCAGCCACTGCAGGTGATGCCGTAGGGGTTGGCGACGATGACCTTGGCCGACTGGCCCGCCACTTCGGTGTAGCCGCGCAATTGGCTGGGGCTGCCACCGTTGACTTCGTTGAGGATGATATTGGCAGCGCGGCCCTGCAGGTTCGGGTTGCCCAGGATGATGCCGCCCAGTTGCGTCGATTGAGTGCGTTCGGTGGCGTTGTTGAGGATTACGCCATTGGTGCCGACGTTGTAGTCCTTGAACTGGTTGTGGGACAAGCCACTGCCATTGGGGGTGGCGATGTTCACTACCGGCACGCCATTGCCCGCCGCGCCCACTGTGGTGCCGGGGGCGCTGACCACGATGCCTTCGGCCTGGGCCAGCAGCGGTTGCCAGAACAGCGCATTGGCCAGGATCAGCGCCAGGCCACGTTTGGGCAGGCCGAGGAACGCGTCACGGCTTTTCAGGGCAGCAGAAGGCTGGCGAACCAGGAAGGCAAATTGGCGAACATCCATTTCAAATTCTCGTTGCAACTGGGCGTTGAATTACAGGAAGAAATCCATGCGGAAGTAGATCGGTGCTTCACGCTCAAATAGCGCGGCCGGTCGTTCCAGCGAGTGGGCAAAGGTCACGCTGGTACTGACGTGTTTGCCGCGGGCGAACAGCTCAAGGGAGTTGCTTGAGACGCGGCCGTGCACTTCGCCGTTGTAGCGACCGTTGCGGATCACGCCCTGGTCGTAGCCCACGCTGGCACCGTATTCACCGAACACCGGGCGCAGCCAACCGAGGGTCACCGGGCGGCTCCAGCGCAGGTCATTGCGCCAGTAGCCGCCACTGTCGCCGGTCAGTTGCTGGTCCTTGTAGCCACGTATCGACGCCGAGCCGCCGAGGCTCATGCGCTGGGGGCTGAACAGCACGTCTTCACTGCGCTGGCCGGTGGCCAGGCTGGTGAGACTGAACGACTCGCCCCACAGCGTGAACGGTTGCAGGTAGCTGACGGTGGCGGTGTATTTGCGGTAGCGGGAGTTGGCCAGTCGATTGCCGTTTTGATCGCGCTCATGTTGGGTCTGGGCATCAAGCAAACCAATGCCGTCCTGCATACCGAGGTCAATGTTGACAAAAGCACTGCCAACTCGCCGACCGTGGTTGATGCCCCACTGCAACTCGCTGAGCCGATTGCTGCTGACGGCCAAGCGGCTGTCTTCGATGTAATTGTTGGTACGCAGGTGGGACAGGCCGACGTTGAGCGAGGTTTTGCTCACGGCATCACGGTGGATCACCCGCTCAGCGCGCAACTGATGGTTTTCACTGTCCCCGGTTTGCTTGAAGTCGAAACCATCGCCCTGGACGACCGAACGGTAGTCGCTCTGGTTGTAGCTGTAGCTGAAGTTCCACCAGCCCCAGGGCACGTTGTAGTACAGCATCGCGTTCTTGGAGGTTTTCTGGTGATCGCTGACGGCGTCGTGGCCGCCGCGCAGAATCAGTTGATCGGCCAGGCCCAGCGGGCTGTCCCATTCAAAGCCGGTACCCCACTGTTGTTCGCCGGTGCTTTTCTGACCATCGTTGTTACGCGACAGGCTGGCACGCCATGGCTTTTGCGGGTTGTTTTTGACCAATACCGAGCTGCCGCCCACGGCCTCGCCCGGCGTCAGCTCCATCTGTGCCTGATTGGACGGTAAACGGTTGAGTTGATCGACAGCCTGCTCGATTTCTCGCAGGTTCAATATCTCGCCGCTTTTGCCGGGAAAGGCCATGGCCAGTTCGCGGTCCGACAGCTTGCTGCTGTCGGCGCCCTTCAGGCCTTCAAGCTTGCCTTCCACCACCAGGACTTGCAGATGCCCTTTGGACATATCCTGCTGCGGCAAGTAGGCGCGGCTGGTCACCAGGCCTTTGTCGATGTAGTAGTTGGTGATGTCTTTGAGCAGGGCGTTGAGTTGTGCAACGCCCAGGCACTGAGCCGCGTACGGCTTGAGTAGACGCTCGCGTTCAGCGGCAGGCAGGTGGTCGGCACCCTGGAGTTCCATGGTTTGGATCGGGAAGCAACGACTATCCACCGGGGCTGCCGGCACTTCGGGCCTGGTCTCTTTGCCGGGCAGTTCCTTGAGCTGCTCAAGACGGCGCTGTTGATCTTCCAACAGGCGGTTTTGCCGCTCGCGGATCAGGTCCTGATCACCCGGCAGGGTTGCCGCCATCACGCAGTGGGAAGCGAGGCAGGCAAGCAGGGCGATGCTCAATGAATACCGAGTCCGTGGCAGTGAGGCAGACATGTTCGATCCATCGAATTTACGAAGGGTGGCAAATTAACATCGACCACCTTTCTCGCCAATAATCTGACCAAACTTTAGGAAAAGCCCTAAAAAATACGTAACCACCTGATGGTTAACGAAAAAAATCAAACAGGAACAGATCTCGCTTGAAGTTTCTGGTTGTTTTCCGACCAGCGGTATCAGGTTTGATACACATTGAAGACGCACACGAACGACCGGACTATTCGGTCAACGCCGGTCCGCGTATGAGTTTTTGATTTAAGGAATGTTTGGACGACAACGGAAATCTGAGCAGACGTTGACCCAACGTCGACTCGGATAGACCAAATGGCAGGCAAAAAAAAACCCGGAAATCCTCACTTGCGTGGGCCTTCCGGATTTTCTAAACCGCCAAAAATGGTGGGTCGTGTGGGATTCGAACCTACGACCAATTGGTTAAAAGCCAACTGCTCTACCAACTGAGCTAACGACCCGCTGTGTGGTGGCGCGTATAATACTGATTTCTAAGGATTATTCAACACCTTATTTGAAATAAATCAGAAAAAACGCATTTGAACGGTAATTGGGTGGGCAGAACGTCTCTCGCAGCAGCCGGATCAGCGCCCCGGCTCGTCGTTCCACAGGTACTTATGCAGCTGCAATTGCAGGCGTACCGGCAGGTTGTCCGCCACTACCCAGTCAGCCAGGTCGCGAGCGTTGAGGTCATGGTGACTGGGCGAGAACAGCACCTCGCCCGCGCGGCGTTCCAGGCCATACTGGATCAGCTTGGAAGTCGCCCAATCATAATCGTCGCGGGAACAGATGACGAACTTGACCTGATCGTTGGCCGTCAACAAGTCCATGTTCTCGTAGCGGTTGCGGTGGGCTTCCTTGGAATCGGGGGTCTTGAGGTCGACCACTCGGCTGACTCGCGGGTCGACCGCAGAGATGTCCAGGGCGCCGCTGGTTTCCAGTGAGACCTCGTAGCCGGCATCACACAGGCGCTTGAGCAGTGGGATGGCATTGGGTTGCGCCAGTGGCTCGCCGCCTGTCACACAGACATAGCGCGGCCGGTAGCCGGCAACCTGTTCCAGGATGTCGTCGAGGGTGCGCACGGTGCCGCCGCTGAAGGCGTAGGCGCTGTCGCAGTATTGGCAACGCAATGGGCAGCCGGTGAGCCGTACGAATACGGTGGGCAGGCCAGCAGTGCGCGTTTCACCCTGCAACGAGTAAAAGACTTCGGTAATACGTAATGTGTCTTGCATAGTCGCCACGGGCGTAACAGCTAAACAGGCTGTCCGCCTCCGTCAGGCACTTCAAGGGATTGCGCCAACGCGCCAACCCCAGGAAGCGTGTTTCATAAAAGGGCGTGGATTCTAACGAAAAAACCCGCGCCAGGCGCGGGTTTCTTCTAAACGGGCGGTATTGCTTACAAGCGTTGCAGATCGCGCTGGGCCAACTGCGCGGCGGAGGTACCCGGATACTGGGCAACCACCTGTTGCAGAATGCCTTTGACCTTGTCGGTGTGACCCAGGCGGCGCTCTACGTCAGCAAGCTTGTACAGCGAATCCGGCACCTTGGCGTGCTTGGGGTACAGTTGGCTGACCTTGGCGAAAGCCTGGCCTGCCCCCTGCAAATCACCCTTAGCCAGGTTGACCTCGCCCAACCAGTACTGGGCATTGCCCGCGTACTGGCTGTTGGGGTACTTGCGCAGGAATGCGGTAAAGGCCTGGCTGGCCTTATCGAAATCCTTGGCCTTGATCAGGTCGAAGGCTGCATCGTAATACAGCTTTTCCTTCGCCGGATCACCCGGTTCACTGCTGGCGGCAGGGGCAGCCGCGGCGGCCCCAGCTGCAGCGCCACCGGCAGCAGCGCTTGGCGCGCCACCGGCAGCAGAATTATCAGGAGTAGCGGCAGGTGCAACACCGGCTCCAATACGACGATCAAGATCCTGGTATCGCTCCAGGCCTTCTTGCTTGAGCTGGTTCACCTGGTTCTGCAGCACTTCAATTGCGCCTTGTTGCTGCGCCAATTGATCCTGCATGCGTTGCAGCTGGTTGAACAGCTCGCCCTGTGCCGAGGGAGCGGACGTAGCCGCTCCCCCCGCATAGGCGCCGTTCGTGCCATAACCCGCTGGCGGATAACTGCTCCCGCTATTGTTATAGCCTGAGTTGCTATCCGTTACAGGAACCGCAGCCCACACCGCAAGCGGTGCGAGGCTGAGAGCCAATACAGTCAGAGCACGACGGCACGTTCGCATGACGAATTACTTACGCAGTTCGACGCGACGGTTCTGAGCCCACGACTGCTCGTCGTTTCCAGTTGCAACTGGACGCTCTTTACCGTAGGAAACCAGTTCCAGTTGGCCTGGAGCAACACCTTGCAGTACCAGGTAGCGCTGAACGGCTTTCGCACGACGCTCGCCCAGTGCCATGTTGTACTCACGAGTACCACGGGCGTCAGTGTTACCTTCCAGAACAACGCGAGCGCCGTTAGCTTTCAGGTCCTTGGCGTGAACGTCCAGAGCGCGCATGGCTTCTGGCTTCAGGTCCGAACTGTCGTATTCGAAGTAGAAAGTGGTGATAGCGCGCAGAGCAGCTTCTTCGCTCAGGGAGCCGTCGACCGCACCAGTGTTAGCGCCGTAACCAGCGTTTGGATCAACAGCTGCGCCTTCACCGGCATTGTCGCCGCCTTTAGAGGAGCAACCAACGGCTACGGACAGAGCCAGAGCCAGAGCAGCAAACTTACCAAACTTCAGCATTTCCATCGTGAAACTCCTAATGAACCCCAGTGTGTTAAGTACTTCTTTTTGTAGCGCCGCGTCAGTTCAGGTAAGGGGACCAGGATGGTTCTCTGACTTCGCCTTGTGCGGTAGGAAGTGGGAGCCTTACGCGTCCATTGATGGACACGAGCATCAAGACTCCCCGGCCCTGCTGGCGGGTGGCGTAGATTACCATGGTGCCGTTGGGCGCAACAGTGGCTGACTCATCAAGGTTGGTATCTGTAAGGATTTTAACGGTTCCGCGCTGCAAATCCTGGGCCGCAACCCGGAAATTAGTGAAACCATCCTGACGGTGAATCATCACCAACGTCTTTTCATCGGCCGAAAGCTTGGGGTTGGCGTTGTAGTTACCGATAAAGGTCACACGCTCAGCACCGCCACCGTTCACGTTTGCCTTGTAGACCTGAGGCTTGCCGCCACGGTCGGAGGTGAAGTAGATGGTCGAACCATCCTTACCCCAGAACGGTTCGGTGTTGATGCCCGGGCCGCTGGTCACGCGACTCAGTTGGCGCGAGGCCATGTTCATCACGTAGATATCCGGGTTGCCGTCCTTGGACAGCACGAAAGCCAGGCGCGAACCATCCGGCGACCAGGCTGGCGCACCGTTGAGACCTTCAAAGTTGGTGATCTGCTCGCGACGACCCGTATCAATGTGCTGCACGAAGATGCGCGGGCGACGCTGTTCGAACGATACGTAGGCAATACGCTTGCCGTCCGGCGCGAAGCGCGGCGACAGGATTGGCTCGCGGGACTGCAGCAAGGTCACTGCACGTGCACCGTCGTAGTCCGAACGTTGCAGGGTGTAGCGGGTGTTGTCTACCGAGAAACGCTCAGCCGTGACATACAGCAGGCGCGTCGAGAACGCCCCTTTGATACCGGTGAGCTTTTCAAACGACTGGTCCGAGATGTAGTGGGCCATGTCGCGCAGTTGCTCGGCGGTACCCGATACGCTGCCGGTCAATACCTGCTGCTCGGTGGCCACGTTGAACAACGTGTACTGGATCTGCAGGCGACCACCGGCCGGCGTGATGTTGCCGACCATCACGTACTGCGCGCCCACGGCTTTCCAGTCACGGAACACGACTTCGCTGGCCTGGTTGGGCTGGCTGATCATGTTGCCTTTGGGGATCGGCGCGTAGTAACCGGAGTTACGCAGGTCGTCGCTGACGATCTGGGCCATGTCGTCCGGCAGCACGCTGCCGCCCTGCCAACCGAAGGGTACGACTGCAATCGGAGTAGCCCGATCGCTGCCGCTGGTTACCAGGATGTTCTTTTCATCCGCCGCCGCTATCCCTGCCATACAGCAAATAACGACAAGCATTCCTCGAAGAAGGTTTCTCACAAGGCTAGATCCTCAGGTGTGAATGTCATCTTGAATGAACGATAGGGAGCGAAGTCACTTGGTTTCATTCCCTGCATCTCGGTCAACCGGCCAATATTCTTGACTGCGGCAACCGCTGAACTGTCGAACGTACCGTCACCACTGGACTTGGCCACGCTGACCGAAGTCACCGTACCGTCCGGCAACATGCCGATCTGCAGCACTACTGTCATGCCTTTGCGTGCCGAAGGTGGACGTGTCCAGCCTTCCGCTGCCCGCGCTCGAATCAGATCGTCGAAACTGCCCGCGACTTCATCACCACGTTCATCGGCCAGGGCTTGCTGACGCTGCGGCGTGTCGGAAAGCAAATCTGCCAGGGCCTGGGCCTTTTTCTCTTCGGCGGATTTGCGTGCTGCTTCCTGGGCCTTTTTCTTGGAGGCGTCGGCGGCAGCTTTCTTCTTCGCTTCGTCGGCGACTTTCTTCTTCGCCTCGTCTGCTTCAGCTTTTTTCTTGGCGTCTTCGGCGGCTTTCTTCTTCGCGTCTTCGACTATCTTTTTCTTGGCTTCTTCAGCGGCCTTTTTCTTGGCCTCTTCCTCGGCAGCCTTCTTGGCTTCTTCTTCAGATTTCTTCTTGGCTATATCAGCCAATTGTTTCTCTTCAGCCTTTTTGGCTTCGGCAGCTTTCTCGGCTTTCTTGGCTTCATCAGCCTTTTTCGCCTCGTCGGCTTTCTTGGCTTCGTCGGCCTTTTTCGATTCCTCGGCCTTTTGAGCCGCCTCTTCTTTCTTTTGTTCCGCAGCAGCCTTCACCGCTTCCTGCTCGACCTTCTTCTGTTCCATCTGCTCGACTTCAGTCTGGCGCGCAGCCGACTTCTGGGCCTCACCTGCAATCTTCTGATTGGTCTGGGTGGTGGCCTGGCTTTTCGATTTCAGCTGATACAGGGTCGCCTGCACGATCGGCTTGGCTGGCGGCAGGTCCGGGGTCATGGCAAAGCTGACAAACAGCATGCCGAACACCAGGACGTGCAGGGCTATCGCCCACACGCCAGGCCAGAAGTAGCTTTCCGAGGCGGACGGCTCTCGCTGTTGCTGCATCAGGGCGCCTCGGTAATCAAGCCAACGTTACCGACGCCGGCCTTCTGCAGCCCGCCCATGGCACCCATGACGGAGCCGTAGTCGACCGATTTGTCGCCGCGGATAAATACCTGAGTGTGCTTGCCGCCTTCGTTGCCGGAGCGAATGATCTTGGTCACCGCATCGGTCATCGCCGGCAAAGTCAGGGCCTTGTCCTGCTGCTTCTGGGTGTCGACTTCGCTGCCAAGGTTCCAGTAATAGGTCTTGTCAGCCTTGATCGAAATGGTCAGGACCTGCGTGTTGTTGTCCTGCGGCAAGGCTTCACTGGAAACCTTGGGCAGATCAACCTTCACACCCTGGTTGAGCATCGGCGCGGTCACCATGAAGATCACCAGCAGCACCAGCATCACGTCGATGTAGGGCACTACGTTCATCTCGGCGACCGGCTTGCGCTTTTTGCGAGCTCGAGCGATTAAAGCCATTAGGAATTACCTGCTTATTCTTCGCTGGTGTGCACTTTACGGTGCAGGATCGCCTGGAATTCATCGGCGAAGGTGTAGTAACGGCCGATCAAGGTTTCGCTGGTTGCGGCAAAACGGTTGTAGGCGATTACTGCGGGGATAGCGGCAAACAGGCCGATCGCGGTGGCGATCAGGGCTTCGGCAATACCCGGAGCCACGGTGGCCAGTGTGGCTTGCTGGGCCTGGGCCAGGCCGCGGAAGGAGTTCATGATCCCCCATACGGTACCGAACAGGCCGATGTACGGGCTGACGGAACCGACGGTGGCGAGGAACGGCAGGCCCTGCTCGAGTTTCTCTTCTTCGCGGGAGATGGCCACGCGCATGGCGCGGGCCACGCCTTCCATCACCGCTTCAGGGTCGACACCCGGCTGCTGGCGCAGGCGCGAGAATTCCTTGAAACCGGCACGGAAGATCTGCTCGACGCCCGAATCCGGGTCCGGGTTGCTGCCGGCCTGGCGGTACAGTTTGGACAGGTCGATACCCGACCAGAAGCGCTCTTCGAAGCTCTCCAGGGCACGTCGACCGGCGCGCAGCATGTTGCTGCGCTGAAAAATCATGACCCAAGAGGTAACCGATGCGGCTACCAGGGTCAGCATGACCAGTTGAACCACGACACTGGCATTGCTGACCAGGCTCCACATGGAGGAATGGTCGACGACGGTAGGTTCCACGCTAAATCTCCTGCTTTGATTGTTTACCCGCGCCGCTCACGGCGGCAAAGGCCGCGCGTAGAGTTTCGGGAATGGCCCGAGGTTTCAAACTGTTGGTGCGTACACATGCCACCAGGAACTGCCCCTCACAGAGCAGCGTTGCATCCGTTGCCCGCCTGACCTGCTGTTTGAATCGCAGGCTGGCACGGTTCAATTCGATGACCTCAGCGCTGACCAGCAATTCATCGTCCAGTCGCGCCGGTGCGTGATAACGCGCCTCGCTGGAATGCACGACGAATAACAGGTCCTCCCCTGCCAGCGTGGATTGGGCAAAGCCCAGCTCCCGTAGCCGCTCGGTTCGAGCCCGCTCCATGAATTTCAGGTAGTTGACGTAATACACGATGCCGCCGGCATCGGTGTCCTCGTAATAAACGCGACAGCGATGTGCGAACGACTGATCCCCGTTTTGCGCGCGCATACTCTAGTGCTTACTCCTCAGGTTGCCAATCCGGCTGGACAACTGTTTTTTCATTCCTGAACGCTTTTGCAGTGACTCAAATGACGACGCCAGACACTGGGACAGCACAAAGCTCAGATAAATCGTCCGGCGTTAGCTTTTTAATCGTCCACTGCATCAAGGAATTCGTCTACCGCAGGCATCTCGCCCAATCGTGACGGAATGTTTAGCCCAAAGTGCAAATAGGCATGGCGCGTCACCACTCTGCCCCGTGGTGTACGCATGATATAGCCTTGCTGGATCAGGTACGGCTCCAGCACATCCTCAATGGTATGGCGCTCTTCACTGATAGCCGCCGCCAGGCTGTCCACGCCGACCGGGCCACCGTCGAACTTCTCGATCATGGTCAAGAGTAGACGTCGGTCCTGGTGATCGAAGCCGTGCTCGTCCACGTCCAGCAGGTTCAAGGCCAGGTCCGCGACCGCCTTGGTGATGTGCCCTTTGGCACGCACTTCGGCAAAATCGCGCACGCGGCGCAGCAAACGGTTGGCGATACGTGGCGTGCCGCGGGCGCGCCGGGCGATTTCAAAGGCGCCTTCCGGGTCCAGGGGCAAGCCAAGGATGCTCGCCGAACGGCTGACGATGGTCGCCAGATCAGCGGTGCTATAAAACTCCAGACGTTGAACAATGCCGAAACGGTCTCGCAGCGGGTTGGTCAGCATACCCGCACGCGTGGTCGCGCCCACCAGGGTGAAAGGTGGCAGGTCGAGTTTGATCGAACGGGCTGCCGGGCCTTCGCCGATCATGATGTCGAGCTGGAAGTCTTCCATCGCCGGGTACAGCACTTCTTCGACAATCGGTGATAACCGATGGATCTCGTCGATAAACAGTACGTCATGGGGTTCAAGATTGGTCAGCAGCGCTGCCAGGTCACCGGGACGCTCCAGCACCGGGCCGGAGGTGGACTTGATCGACACGCCCATTTCCTGGGCGATGATATTGGCAAGGGTAGTCTTGCCCAAACCCGGCGGGCCGAAGATCAGGGTGTGGTCCAGGGACTCACTGCGCCCGCGCGCGGCCTGGATAAACAGCTCCATCTGCTCGCGCACGGTAGGCTGGCCGATGTATTCGGCCAGGCTCAGGGGGCGGATGGCCCGGTCCTGGACTTCTTCACGGTCACGCGGGCCGGTGGCCGCGATCAGACGATCAGCTTCAATCACTTAAATCATTCCCTTCAGGGCTCGGCGGATCATGTCTTCGCTGCTCAGGTTCTTGTCCTTGATGGCCGATACCGCCTTGCTGGCTTCCTGAGGCTTGTAGCCCAGGGAGATCAACGCACTGACGGCATCGCTTTCGGCGCTGGCGATCTGGCCTGCCGGCATATCCGGCTGGTTCGGTACCAGGGCGAACATGCTCGGCACCACTTCCCAGGCCTTGAAGCGGTCCTTGAGCTCCACCAACAGGCGCTCGGCGGTTTTCTTGCCCACTCCCGGCACCTTGGTCAGGGCCGAGGTATCCTGGGCGGATACAGCACGCACCAATTCATCCACTTCCAGGCTCGACATCAAGGCCAGGGCCAATTTGGGCCCCACGCCATTGAGACGAATCAGCTCGCGGAAGAAATCGCGGTCGCGCTTGCCGATGAAACCATAGAGCAGTTGCGCGTCTTCACGCACTACCAAATGCGTGTGCAAGGTTATTGGCTCGCCGACCGACGGCAAGCGGTACAACGTGGTCATGGGCACTTCCAGCTCATAACCCAACCCATTCACATCCAGAATCAGGTGCGGCGGCTGTTTTTCGGCCAGGGTGCCGCGCAAGCGTCCAATCACGGTTCAGATCCTTAAAGCTTGGGGGTCAGATCAGGGCCTGACCGCAAATAACCAATGCGCTGATGCTATCAGAGACGCAGCCGCCCGCCACGACTACGTGCCGTTCCCAAGCCGTGAGGCAGCAGGCTGGAACGGGTATGTGCATGGCAAATGGCGATGGCCAGGGCGTCGGAGGCGTCGATCTGCGGTTTTGAAGTGAGCTTGAGCATGTGCATGACCATCATCTGCACCTGCTCCTTGTTGGCTGCACCGGTGCCGACCACGGCCTGTTTGACCTGGGTCGCGGTGTATTCGGCGATTTCCATGCCCTCTTCGGCGCCTGCCACGATAGCTGCACCCCGGGCCTGGCCAAGCTTGAGCGCCGAATCGGCGTTCTTGGCCATGAAGACCTTTTCGATGCCCATGGTGATCGGGCCGTAGGTCTGGATGACTTCACGTACGCCGCGATAGACGATCTGCAGCCGCTCGGCCAATTCCCCTGCGCCGGTGCGGATGCAGCCCGAGGCAACATAGATGCAGCCACGCGGGGTCTGCTGCACCACGCCAAAACCGGTGATGCGCGAACCGGGGTCGATACCTAGGATTAAAGTCATAACGCCTGCGGGTTGGATAAACACATTTTTTGATACACAGAGACTCTAATGTGGGAGGGGGCTTGCTCCCGATGAGAGAGTGTCAGTAAGTACATTTGTGACTGACCCACCGCCATCGGGAGCAAGCCCCCTCCCACACAAGCCCCTCCCACATTGGGATATTCATCGTTCTTAAGTGAGCTGTTCGGCCACAGACTCAGGGATGTCGGCATTCGAATACACATTCTGCACATCATCCAGGTCTTCAAGCATATCCAGCATCTTCAACACCTTCTGCGCCCCCTCCAGGTCCAGCTCGGCACTGGTGGTCGGCAGCATCACGATTTCCGCGTCGGTGCCGCTGAAACCAGCAGCTTGCAGGGCATTACGCACGGCGTAGAAGCTGGCGAACGAGGTAAACACATCGATAGAGCCGTCTTCGTTGGTGACCACATCGTCGGCGTCCGCTTCCATCGCGGCCTCCATCAGCGCGTCTTCATCGGTGCCAGGTGCGAAGGTGATCTGCCCCTTGCGTTCGAACAGGTAAGCCACCGAACCATCCGTGCCGAGGTTGCCACCGCACTTGCTGAACGCGTGGCGCACCGCGGCGGCAGTGCGGTTGCGGTTATCGGTCATGCATTCGACCATCACCGCCACGCCGCCCGGGCCATAACCTTCGTAGGTCAGCTCGACCATATCGTCAGTGTCGGCCGCACCGGCACCACGGGCCACGGCGCGGTCAATGATGTCGCGGCTCATGTTGGCACCCAGCGCCTTGTCCAGCGCCAGGCGCAGACGCGGGTTGGAGCCCGGGTCACCGCCGCCCTGACGGGCTGCGACGGTCAGTTCGCGAATCCACTTGGTGAAGATCTTGCCCTTCTTGGCATCCTGACGCTCTTTGCGGTGCTTGATGTTCGCCCACTTGGAATGGCCAGCCATAACACAACTCCGAAATTCTCTAGAAACCTTATCAATCCCGCCCCCGGCGGGATTTCCCTCTTTTAAACGCAAAGGCGCATCCGAAGATGCGCCTTTTTGACTGCGTACAACCTTATCGCGCTTTCACGCTGCAGCCTTACTCAGCCTTCGGCGTCTCGCGCAGACGGATGTGCAGTTCGCGCAACGCCTTGGCATCCACCACACCCGGGGCCTGGGTCATGACGTCCGCAGCGCTCTGGGTTTTCGGGAAGGCGATCACTTCACGGATCGACTGGGCGCCGGTCATCAGCATCACCAGACGGTCCAGGCCGAACGCCAAACCACCGTGCGGTGGCGCGCCGTATTTCAGGGCGTCGAGCAGGAAGCCGAACTTCTCTTCCTGTTCCGCTTCGTTGATGCCCAGCAGGCGGAACACCGCTTGTTGCATCTCTTTGCGGTGGATACGGATCGAACCGCCACCCAGCTCAGTACCGTTGAGCACCATGTCGTAGGCACGGGACAGTGCGCCTGCCGGGTTAGCTTCCAACTCCTGCGGGGAGCACTTCGGCGCGGTGAACGGGTGGTGCAACGCGCTGAAACTGCCGTCGTCGTTCTCTTCGAACATCGGGAAGTCGACGACCCACATCGGTGCCCATTCGCAGGTCAGCAGGTTCAGGTCGTGACCGAGCTTGATACGCAGCGCGCCCAGGGCTTCGCTGACGATCTTGGCCTTGTCGGCGCCGAAGAACACGATGTCGCCGTCAACGGCACCGACGCGATCGAGGATCGTGTTCAGGTTGGCTTCAGGGATGTTTTTCACGATCGGCGATTGCAGGCCGTCAACGCCGTTGGCGCGCTCGTTGACCTTGATGTACGCCAGGCCCTTGGCACCGTAGATGCCGACAAACTTGGTGTAGTCGTCGATCTGCTTGCGCGGCATGCTAGCGCCGCCAGGTACGCGCAGGGCAGCAATGCGGCATTTAGGGTCGTTGGCCGGGCCGCTGAACACCTTGAAGTCGACATCCTTGAGCTGGTCGGCCACGTCCACCAGTTCCAGCGGGTTACGCAGGTCTGGCTTGTCGGAACCGTAGCGGCGCATGGCTTCTTCGAAGGTCATGTGCGGGAATTCGCCGAACTCCAGGTCCAGCACTTCCTTGAACAGGTTGCGGATCATCTGCTCGGTCAGGCCCATGATCTCTTTTTCATCGAGGAAGCTGGTCTCGATGTCGATCTGGGTGAATTCCGGCTGGCGGTCAGCGCGCAGGTCTTCGTCACGGAAGCACTTGGCGATCTGGTAGTAACGGTCGAAGCCAGCCACCATCAGCAGTTGCTTGAACAGCTGCGGCGATTGCGGCAAGGCGAAGAAGCTGCCGGCGTGGGTACGGCTAGGCACCAGGTAGTCACGTGCGCCTTCCGGGGTAGCCCGGGTGAGGATCGGCGTCTCGACATCGAGGAAGCCGTTCTCATCCAGGAAACGGCGAATGCTGGTGGTCATGCGCGAACGCAGGCGCAGCTTCTCGGCCATTTCCGGACGACGCAGGTCCAGGAAGCGGTAGCGCAGGCGGGTTTCTTCGCCCACGTCGGAGTATTCGTTGAGTGGGAACGGCGGGGTTTCCGACTCGTTCAGCACTTCCAGCTCATAGCCCAGCACTTCAATGCCGCCGGACGCCATGTTCTTGTTCACGGCACCGGCCGGACGCAGGCGTACCTTGCCGGTGATCTTGACGACGTATTCGCTGCGCACGCGGTCGGCGGCGGCGAAGCTCTCGGCGCGGTCCGGGTCGAACACTACCTGGGCCAGACCATCGCGATCACGGATATCGAGGAAGATCACCCCGCCGTGGTCGCGGCGACGGTGAACCCATCCGCAAAGGGTGATTTCCTGACCTTCCAGGGTCTCGTTCAGTTGGCCGCAATAGTGGCTGCGCATCATGGTCGTGGTTTCACTTCTCGTAATTCGAAATTCGGTGGCAGGCCCGCCTCGTCACCGTACATTAAAGCAGGGGACGGATAATGCAGGAGCCTGCGCGTAGAGTTCAACTCAGTCTGCTTTGTCGCCGCCGGCCAGGTTCTTCTTGGCACCGGTCTTGAAATCAGTCTCGTACCAGCCGCTACCGCTCAGGCGGAAGCCCGGCATGGACAACATCTTCTTCAACTCAGGTGCCTGGCAGGCAGGGCAATCGACCAGCGGCGCTGCGCTGATCTTCTGAATGGCTTCCAACTGGTGACCACAGGAAGCGCATTGATAGTCGTACATGGGCATGGAGATGTCTCGGCGATCAGATCGTTACAGCGCCACGCCCTGCCCTGTGCATAAAGCCCCGGCATGCGCAGCAAAGCGCGGGATTATATCTGGTAAATCGACACAGCGCAGCCGGCTTTCTGCCCCGGGGCCGGCCCACAAGGATGAAGGCCGGGCCCAGGGCCGCCGGGCTACGACGCGAAGGTGCCCTCAGCGGCGGGAGCAACCCGGCCCTTGAGCACGTGAACCACGCACACCACCCTCACCAGCCCACTGAAGTTCTTCACGCCTCCGTAACGCAAATGCACTTCCCGATCGACATAGGACAACAAGGCACTGACCGAACAGGCATTGATCCTGGCGATCTCCGTCAGGATGTTCCAGTAGATCTGCTCAAGCCGCAGGCAGGTCGAAAACCCATTGAGCCTGACCGACCGCGACAAGGGCTTGGCCAGCCCCATATCGAACCCTTTTGCAAAAGGGTCGACCTTTATCTTGTGAAAACCACAGGTTTCCATCACTCCTTTACCCATTCCACGTGACATACACCCGACACTCCATTGCCAAACAGCAGCCAATGGGCTTCTCCCATTGAACGATGGGCCTATAAAACAGCACCCAGCGTGCAGCAGCCAGAAGACGGGGAGTCGGTAGTCGTAGGACAACGCCAGGAAGCGCAGGGAAACAAGCAGGCAGCGCTGAAACAGCGCCGCCCAGGTTTGACGGTTACTGGTTTTCGAGCAGCGAACGCAGCATCCACGCGGTTTTCTCGTGTACCTGCATACGCTGGGTCAACAGGTCGGCCGTCGGCTCATCGCTGACCTTGTCCAGCAGCGGGAAGATGCCTCGGGCGGTACGCGTAACCGCTTCCTGACCGGCCACCAGTTGCTTGATCATCTCTTCGGCGCTCGGCACACCCTCCTCTTCCTTGATCGAAGACAGGCGGGCGTAGATCGAATAGGCGCCCGGCGCCGGGAAGCCCAGGGCACGGATGCGCTCGGCAATGGAGTCCACCGCCAGCGCCAATTCGTTGTACTGCTCCTCGAACATCAAGTGCAGCGTACGAAACATGGGGCCTGTGACGTTCCAATGGAAGTTGTGGGTCTTCAGATACAGAACATAGGTATCGGACAGCAGTCGTGAAAGTCCGTCGACGATGGACTTACGGTCTTCTTCACTGATACCAATATCGATTGCCATGTTTTTCCCCTTCAATTGACGAGTATTCATTGATCAGGTGCAGGACCACTCTAGCAAGAGAGCGAGCCGCATGCAGCCCGTCACACCCAGGCGACCTGCGGCAAATCGCCCCGCATCGCTTGCAACTCGCGAATTGGCAAGCCTTTTTAGCCGTAGGAACGGTCTCGCAACGCCCGCCAAAAAATCCTGCACCTGTCTAGGACAAGCGTTTGCTGCACAAATGCCGTTGCCGTCGCAACACCCCGAAATGCTTGATTTGAGTAGGCACAGCCTTTGCTGTTAAATAGACGCCGTGTGGCTGCCGTTTATTCCTGCGGCACTTCACATAGGCTGATACCCGCGCACGTGCTCAACGCCTCCCATTGTTCAGAAGCGAACCGTGCCAGTCAGCTCTTCCTTGTGATCCGTCTTAACGTGAGTTAATCAAAATGTTGAAAATCGTCCACCTGCTAACGGGCGTTGCAGCTTTGCTGCTGTCCTTTATCCCGAGCCTGCAGCCTGAAAGCCTGCCCTACCTGCAACAACATGACGCTCTGTACCTGGCCTTGTTCGGCCTTCTTAACCTGACGCTCGCACCGGTAATCCCTTACTGGAACAAAGGCACGCGTCATCAACTGCAAAACCTGGTCAGTGCGCTGCTGGTGCTGACTGTTGTTGTTCAAACCCTCACCCTTTTGGCGCCTATGCCTGAAGTGGGTGGCCATCCGGCTATCCTGCTCAGCCTGGTGATTGCTGTGGTTGCCATTGTTCTTCACCTGGCCATCAGCTTCTACCGTTCGTCTCCGGCGGCCGCGTCGCAAAACTACGACATGACCAACCGGGATACCGGTACCGTCAAGTGGTTCAACACCTCCAAAGGCTTCGGCTTCATTTCCCGCGATTCGGGCGACGATATCTTCGTCCACTTCCGGGCTATCCGTGGCGAAGGCCATCGCGTGCTGGTCGAAGGCCAGCGCGTGGAGTTCTCGGTGATGAACCGTGACAAGGGCCTGCAAGCCGAAGACGTCATCGCTGCCCTGCCGCGTCGCTGATCCCAAGCCTTCGCAGCAAAAAAAACCGCGATCCGGCGTTGGCTGGATCGCGGTTTTTTATGGCCTGTGCATTTCAATAGTGCGGCGGCGGCGCTTCTTCTTCAGATGACTCGAACTGGCCGCCCATTTCTTCCTGGCGCTTGAGCAAGGCCGTCATTTGCAATTGCAGGCGTTCAACCGCCCGCTGCTGGGTGACCAGGATGTCGTTGAGGGTCTCGATGGTGTCGTCCTGGAAGGCCAGGCGGCTTTCCAGGTCGGTAACGCGGGCTTGCAGGTCCATGATTCAGTCCTGGGTAAAGATGAAGTCGGCAGGCAACAGCGCACGCAATCGAGCGCGAATCGCCGCCACTTGCTCTTGGGTATAGGGCCGGGCCGGGTGCTTGCCCCACACCGGAGCCGGCCAGGCGGCGTCATCGCGTTTGCGCACGATCACATGCACATGCAATTGGCTGACGACGTTACCCAGCGCACCGATGTTCATCTTGTCAGCGGCCAGCCCCTCGTTAAGCAGTTGCGCCAGGGCCGTCGTTTCTTGCCACAAGGTTTGTTGATCTGCGACATCCAGTTGAAACACTTCGCTGATACCGTCGATGCGTGGCACCAGAATGAACCAGGGGTAATTGGCGTCATTGGACAGCAGCAGGCGACAGAGCGGGAAGTCCCCAATGGCCAAGGTGTCTTGTTGCAGGCGTTGATCTAAGGCGAACACGTGGGCACTCCGTTCGGCAGGTCGGGACAGGCGCCCAGCATACCTTTGAACGCCTGAGGCTTCACGGCCAATCCTGGCACTGTTGAGGCAGGCGGGTAAAAAATGCACCTTTTGGAGGCAGAAAAACAGTTGATCTACGCTAGACCGGGCCTTTACGGCACGCACCAAAATGACCCATTCGTGCGTCAAAGGGATCCGCCAATTACCCACTGATGGGGGTGAACCGGTAACGTTTTACCCAAGTGAAGGTTTTGCGGGGCACCCGACAGTGGTAACACCCTGGACGTCAAGCCCAAACCAAACGGCGTAAGAGGCCCGTGCTTATGCGGTTTTTACATTCCCATCACGCTTTTCACGAAAAAATGACATTCGGTCGCCGGTTTGAGCACGCTTGTTGCATTCACCCCCGTATCGTCGGCAACGGCACCCGTCTGGAAGCAGGTGTTTCGCGATAAAAGTAGTGGCGTTTCAGTGTGTATCAAGGAAGTGTTCAAACTTTGAAAGAAGTCTGAAAACAGCATTGAAGTTGTCAGCCTGGATACATTTTGGGCTGTGAATTTGCGACATGGATCTAGCGATTTACGACAGCCTCGTAAAGAAGCTGAAAGGATAATTGAGTAAGTATCGTCAATAGAGCCTGCGTGAGATAACTTTGCGCCGGCAAAAAAAGAAAGAGCCGCCCAGATAAAAATACAGGTGGGACGGCAGTACTCTTCCTAAAACCAAAGGAGCAAATCACGATGCGCGTGATGAAGTGGAGCATGATCGCCCTGGCTGTTTCAGCAGGCACCTCGCAGTTCGCAATGGCGTCCGCCCAGGACGATTCCAAGGGCTTTGTTGAAGACAGTACTTTCAGCATCAATACTCGCGCTCTGTACTTCAGCCGCGACTTCCGTAACAACCCGTCGGGCCCAGGCTCCAAAAGCCGCGCCGAAGAAACCGGCCTGGGCTTCAATGCCCTGTACGAATCGGGCTTCACCCAGGGCACCATTGGTGTCGGTGTGGACGTGATCGGCCTGATGGGCCTCAAGCTCGACAGCGGCAAGGGTCGCGCCGGCACAGGTCTGTTCCCTACCGGTTCCGACGGTCGCTCCCAGGACGACTACTCCAAAGGCGGCGGCGCAGTTAAGTTCCGCATCTCCAATACCGTGTTGAAAGTGGGTGACCAATACACCACCGCACCGGTGTTCGCCTCTGATGACAGCCGTCTGTTGCCGGAGCTGCCACAAGGTATCTCGATCACCAGCAACGAGATCAAGGGCCTGAAGCTTGAGGGCGGCCACTTCACCTCAAGCGTCGCGCAAAACCAGACCTACCATGACAGCCTGGGCCTGACCAAAACCGACTTTGTCGGCGGCGTCTATGCCTTCACTCCAGAAGTCACCGGTAGCCTGTACTACGCGAAAACCGAAGATTACTTCCGCAAGTACTACAGCAACCTGAACTGGACCCACGCCCTGAGCGATGACCAGTCGTTCGCGCTGGACTTCAACATCTACGATACCAAGAGCGATGGCGCCGGCCTGCAACGTGCAGAGAAGGATGGTGTGACCAAGCTCGACAACCGCGCGTTCAGCTTGCAGGGTGCCTACACCATCGGCGCGCACACCTTCACCCTGGCAGCCCAGAAGGTTACCGGTGACGGCGACTACGGCTACGGCGTAGACGGCGGCGGCACGGTGTTCCTGGCCAACTCCATCGCCCGTTCCGACTTCAACGCCGAAGGCGAGAAGTCCTACCAGGCGCGCTATGACATCAACATGGCAACCTTCGGCATTCCTGGCCTGAGCTTCATGACGCGTTACGTTACCGGTAGCGGCGCCAACACCGGCACTACCAGCAACGGCAAAGAATGGGAACGCGACATCGAAGCCAAGTACGTGATCCAGAGCGGCCCGGCAAAAAACCTGAGCCTGCGCCTGCGTCAAGCGACTTATCGTTCCGGGGATGGCGTTTACTACGGTTCGCCTTCGATCGACGAACTGCGCCTGATCGCGAACTACCCGCTGAACATCTTGTAATTGCCGGTTTAATTACAACGATGGCTTGAGGCTTCGGCCTTAAACAAAAAGCCGCTCCTGCGTTTAACAGGGAGCGGCTTTTTTATTGCAGTTTTGTTTCAACCAACAAAACAACTAGCAAGCTAAGTAACTAGTTTATCAAAGCTGACCTTTCGGCCAACTTCGATAGCAGTACGCCAATTTATTTCGGCGCACTTTCCTGCATCACGCGAATAACCCGTTGTGGAAACGGAATATCAATCCCTGCCGCTTTCAAACGGTCACGTGCCAGTTCATTAAACATAAACACCACGTCCCAATAATCCGGGGTGTTGGTCCAGCAGCGCAGCGAAACGGTGATGGAGCTGTCGCCCAGGGTCGATACCACCGCTACAGGCGCAGGATCAGCCAGCACGCGGGGATCTTTGGCCAGCTCCAGCAACACTTCACGGGCTTTCTGCAGGTCGGCCTCGTAGTCCACGCCCACATCAAACACCACCTTGCGGGTCGGCTGGCGGTTGGTGTTGGTGATGATGCCGTTGGACAGGATGCCGTTCGGCACGATCACTGTCTTGTTGTCACCGGTACGGATCACGGTGTGGAAGATCTGGATGCTATCGACGGTACCCGAGGTGCCCTGCGCTTCGATCCAGTCACCGATGCGGAACGGACGAAACAGCAGAATCAGCACACCACCAGCGAAGTTCGCCAGGCTGCCCTGCAATGCCAGGCCGATCGCCAGGGTTGCCGCACCGATGGCGGCGACGAACGAGGTGGTTGCCACGCCGATCATCGAGGCCACGCTGACGATCAGCATAACTTTCAGCGCAATGTTCGCCAGGCTGGTGACGAAGTGCTGCAGCGCCAGGTCGGCGTTGCGCACGGCCAGCAAACGGCCTACACGATGGGTAAAGACATTGATCAGCCACCAGCCAATGGCCAGGGTGATCACTGCCAGTAATACCCGGCTGCCATATTCCATGATCATGGGGATCCAAGACTGAGAGGT
Organism: Pseudomonas sp. 910_23; assembly: GCF_052850795.1. Lineage (NCBI taxonomy): Bacteria > Pseudomonadati > Pseudomonadota > Gammaproteobacteria > Pseudomonadales > Pseudomonadaceae > Pseudomonas > Pseudomonas sp. 910_23. The sequence continues at coordinate 44,197 of NZ_VXCZ01000006.1, forward strand.
CTTGATCAGGTGATCCATTTCAGCGTTCAAATCCATCTACTTTCTCCTGTGGTGCGGCGATAGGGCTCTATTGACTGCCTGAAAACGCAATTGAGCCCCGAAGGGCTCAATTGTAGGCACTGATTCTGGGGCGTGGGACGTCAAAAACACCCACAGGTTCCCCAAAGTGCCATCAGTCGCGGAAGTTATTGAACTGCAGCGGCATATCGAAAGTCTTGGCACGCAGGGCCGCAATAGCCTCTTGCAGATCATCGCGCTTCTTGCCGGTGACGCGAACCTGCTCGCCCTGAATGGCGGCCTGGACCTTGAGCTTGGCGTCCTTGATGTGGGCGACGATCTTCTTCGCCAGTTCCTTGTCGATGCCTTCCTTGAGCACGGCTTCCTGCTTCATCAGCTTGCCGGAAGCATAGGCGTCCTTGACTTCAAGGCACTGCACGTCGATCTTGCGCTTGACCAGGGCCAGCTTGAGGATCTCGATCATCGCTTCCAGCTGGAAATCGGCTTCAGCGGTCAGGTTGACGGTCAGTTCCTTTTCCTTGAATTCGAAGCTGCCCTTGCCTTTCAGGTCATAGCGACGGTCCAGTTCCTTGACGGCGTTCTCGACGGCGTTGGTGACTTCGTGTTTGTCCAGTTCAGATACCACGTCGAACGAAGGCATGTGATTTCTCCAATATAAGGGGCGGGCTCAGTAGAGATGGAGCGCGCCCGAGCTAAAATTCCGGGGCATTATAGCGGTTCTTTCGCGCCATTCACCGCTGGCGACCTTATGGAGCACACACTGATGTCGACCCCCTGGCATATTCTTGGCGCCGGCAGCCTGGGCACCCTCTGGGCCACGCGACTGGCGCGCGCCGGCGTGCCCGTCAGGCTGATTCTTCGTAACCAGGCGCGCCTGGCCAGCTATCGCGCCGGCCAAGGGCTGACCCTGGTGGAACGCGGTGTGGAACACACTTATCCGGTCATCGGCGAAACGCCTGACAGCCCGGAGCCGATTCGGCGTCTGCTAGTAGCATGCAAAGCCTACGACGCTCAAAGCGCCATCGCCCAGTTGCAGCATCGACTGGCGCCGGACGCCGAATTGATCCTGCTGCAAAACGGCCTCGGCAGCCAGGACGCGGTGGCTGCGCAATGGCCGTCGGCGCGCTGCATCTTTGCCTCCAGCACTGAAGGTGCATTTCGCGATGGCGATTGGCGCGTGGTATTCGCCGGCCATGGCTACACTTGGCTGGGTGACGCGAGCCATCCCACCCCACCGCTGTGGCTGGATGATCTGCAAGCGGCGGGCATTCCCCATGAATGGGCCACTGATATCCTGACGCGCCTGTGGCGCAAGCTCGCGCTCAATTGCGCCATCAACCCACTGACCGTGCTGTACCACTGCCGCAACGGCGGTTTGAGCGCCCACCACTGCGAGGTCGCCACGCTCTGCGCCGAACTGGCCGAACTGCTGGAGCGCTGCGGCCAGCCTGCGGCTGCACAGGACTTGCACAGCGAAGTCGAGCGAGTAATCCAGGCCACCGCCGCCAACTATTCCTCCATGTACCAGGACGTCGCCAACGCCCGACGTACCGAGATCAGCTACCTGCTGGGCTACGCTTGCCAGGCCGCGGCCCGCCATCAGTTGGCAGTGCCGCATCTGCAACAGGTGCACGCGCGCCTGGTGACGCATTTGCTCGCACGCGGATTGGCCAGCGACTGAGGCACGCGCTACCCTGCCTACCTGTCTATCACCTGGGAAAACCCTGATGCCACTGCGCCAGCGTCTTGAAAATCTACCGGTAGGGCAGAAACTGCTGGCGGCCCTGCTAGTACTGTTGACCACCGTATTGCTGGTGGCCAACCTGACGTTTATCAGCGCTGCTTACTGGATCTCCCAGGAAAGCATGGCCCCCCAGGCCCTGCAGGCCATCGGTCGGCTGGTGTCCAACCCGTCGCTTGCCGAACAGGCGCTTGAATCCCCGGCCAAGGCCGAGGCACTGCTCAACGAACTGACCAGCTATTCACCGTTGCGCGCCGCCGCCCTGTATGACGGCGAAGGCAACCGCCTGGCGCAGATGCAACACGGCGACCGCCTGCACCTGCCGGACCACTACCGGCATATTGAAGCGTGGCGTGTTACCGAGTTTCGCAGCAACCAGGTCATCACCCTGCCCCGTGGCAACCAGCCTTCCGGGCATTTGCTGCTGGTGGCCAGCAGTGAGCTGCCGGTGGCCTTCTATACCGGCACGCTGACCGCGAGCCTGGGCATCCTGATCTTCAGTGTGTTGCTGTGGCTGGTCATCGCCCGGCAGATCAAACGCCTGATTACCCGCCCCATCCATGAACTGGAAGAGCTTTCGCGCCAGGTCACCCGCGAAGAGAACTACGCCCTGCGCGCAGGGCCTGGCAACCATGATGAAATCGGCAGCCTGGCCGAAGCTTTCAACACCATGCTGTCGCGTATCGAAGCCCGCGAGCAGCAACTCAAGCGCGCCCGCGACGACTCCCAGGCCGCCTACGACCAGGCCCAGGGTTTGGCCGAAGAAACCCGGCATACCAACCGCAAGCTCGAACTGGAAGTTCAGGTGCGCAGCAAGATCGAGAAAAAACTCACCGGTTTCCAGAACTACCTCAACAGCATCATCGACTCGATGCCCTCGGCGCTGATCGCCCTGGATGAACAGCTCTACGTCACTCAGTGGAACCAGGAAGCCACTGCCCTCTCCGGCACGCGCCTGGACGAAGCTCTGAACCAGCCGATCTTTCTGGCCTTCCAGCCCCTCAAGCCGTACCTGCCACAAATCAAGGCAACGGTGGAGCAACACTCGGTGGAGCGGATAGAACGGGTCACCTGGATCAAGGACGACGAGCCCAAGCATTACGCCCTGACGTTCTATCCATTGATGGGCGGTGCCGGGCGCGGCGTGGTGATCCGGATCGACGACATCACCCAGCGCCTGTCCCTGGAAGAAATGATGGTGCAATCTGAGAAGATGCTCTCGGTCGGCGGCCTCGCGGCCGGTATGGCCCATGAGATCAACAACCCTCTGGGCGCCATCCTGCATAACGTGCAGAACATTCGCCGCCGCCTGTCCCCCGACCTGCCCAAGAACCTGGAGCTCGCCGAACAAGTGGGGATTGAACTGGACACGGTCAATCGCTACCTGCAAGGCCGCGAAGTCCCGCAGTTGCTCGACGGCATCCAGCAAGCTGGCGCCCGCGCCGCGAAAATCGTCACCCACATGCTCAGCTTCAGCCGGCGCAGTAATCGCCAGATGGCCCCCTGCGACTTGCCGGCCTTGATCGACCAGGCCGTGGAAATTGCCGGCAACGATTTTGACCTCACCATCGGCTTCGACTTCAAGGGCCAAGCGATCATCCGCCAGTTCGACCCGCAACTGGGCCCCGTGCCCGGCACCGCCAACGAGCTGGAACAAGTGCTGCTCAATTTGCTGAAGAACGCCGCGCAGGCCATTCACCTGCGTGAAGACGACAGCGAACCGGGGCGCATTATCCTGCGCACCCGCCTCAACCCGCCGTGGGCAGAAATCCAGGTGGAAGACAACGGCATCGGCATGAGCGAAAACGTGCGCAAACGCACGTTCGAGCCGTTCTTCACCACCAAGGAAATCGGCCAGGGCACCGGGCTTGGGCTGTCGGTGTCGTATTTCATCATTACCAACAACCACAAGGGCCAGATGGAAGTGCATTCCACCCTGGGCCAGGGCACGTGCTTTACCTTGCGCCTGCCGCTTGCCGGCAGCCAATTGCCCCCCACTGAACTTACCCAACTGGAGCACTGACCATGGGCTTTCGCCTGTCGAAGATCTACACCCGTACCGGCGACAAGGGCGAGACCGGCCTCGGCGACGGCCGCCGCGTGCCCAAGGACCACCCACGCGTGGAGGCGATTGGCGAGGTGGATACGCTGAACAGCCAGTTGGGCTTGCTGCTGGCCAACCTTGAAGAGCAAAGCGGCAAGCATCCGGCGCTAATGGATGTGATTGAGGTGCTCACACCTTGCCAACATCGCCTGTTCGACCTGGGCGGCGAGCTGGCGATGCCGGTGTACAAGGCATTGAATGCGGCGGAAGTGGATCGGCTGGAAGCGGCGATTGATCGCTGGAATGAGGAGGTTGGGCCGCTGGAGAACTTCATCCTGCCTGGCGGCTCGGCGTTGATCGCCCAAGCCCATGTGTGTCGTAGCCTGGCGCGCAGTGCGGAGCGGCGGTGTCAGCACCTGAATGCGCTGGAGCCGCTGGAAGGCGTGGGGTTGGCGTATATCAATCGGTTGTCGGACTTGCTGTTTGTGGCGGCCAGGGTGATTGCCCGGCGCCAAGGTGTTGCTGAAGTGTTATGGCAGGCGGCTGCCAAGCCACACTGAGACTTATCGGTTGACTGGCAAGACCTCATCGGGAGCAAGCCCCCTCCCACATTTTGAATTGTGAATACATTCAAGTGTGGGAGGGGGCTTGCTCCCGATAGGGCCCGTCAGCGCAACATCAAACCTGCGGCCAGAAGGCCCGAATCCCAGCCACGCCTTGCGCCCCGGCTTCCCAGGCCTGCTCCCGCTGCGCAGGCCCAACCCCGCCCAGCAGAAACACCGGCTTACTGAACCCGGCGATCAACTGCGCCGCCTGCTCCCAACCTAAAGGCTGCGCATCCGGATGCGTCTGGGTCGGCTGTACCGGCGACAGCGTGACAAAGTCCACGTCCATCATCTCTGCCAGTGCCAGCTCTTCGGCGTTGTGGCAAGAAGCCGCCAACCAGCGATCCTTCGGCAGCGGTCGGCCTTTGCTCGCATACTTACGCAGTTGCGCCGAGGTCATGTGCCAGCCGGCGGCAGGGAAATCCCCCAGCCATTCGAACGGCCCTTTAAGCATCAGTTGTGCCTTGCCGGCACACAAGCCAACCGCATCCACCGCCAGATCGCGGTATTTGGGGTCATAACCGTTGGGCGCACGCAGTTGAACCAGCTTGATGCCACCAGCGATGGCCTGCTGGATACCGCGCAACAACATCGGGGTTTCCAGCTCACCGGGGGTGATCAGGTACTCGGCGGGCAGGCGCGCAGCAGCAACAATCGGCGCATTCGCCGCCGGGAACTCGTAGTTGAGCAAGTCCCGCGGCGACACCCATTCCAACGGCTGCCCTTCGGCCCCATGAGGCTCGCCGGTAAAAGCCGAGACTTCCCAGACATCCAGCAATACCTGCTTGTCCGGGTAGTCGTGCTGCACCTTGATCAGCGGCCGCGCCGTGGTGACCTGGATGCCCAGCTCTTCCTGCAATTCACGGGACAAGGCCGTGGCGACCGACTCATCGGCCTCCACCTTGCCGCCGGGAAATTCCCAGAGGCCGCCTTGATGCTGGGTATCGGCACGGCGCGCCAACAGGATCCTGCCGTCGACACCGCGGATCACCGCTGCTGCTACATGCACTCGTTTCACCACCAGTTTCCTCTTGGTATCAGGTACGGTATTCCGCGTTGATCTTCACGTATTCGTGGGACAGGTCGGTAGTCCAGATGGTTTCGCTGCACTCGCCGCGGCCCAGTTCGATGCGGATGGTGATTTCTTCCTGCTGCATCACCGCCGAGCCCTGGGCTTCGGTGTAGGTTTCGGCACGGGCACCGCGGCTGGCGATGCATACGTCGCCCAGGAACACGTCGATCTTGCTCACGTCCAGGTCCGGCACGCCGGCACGGCCAACGGCGGCCAGGATACGCCCCCAGTTAGGGTCCGATGCAAACAGTGCGGTCTTGATCAGCGGCGAGTGAGCCACGGTGTAACCCACATCCAGGCATTCCTGATGGTTGCCGCCGCCATTGACTTCAACCGTGACGAACTTGGTCGCGCCCTCGCCGTCGCGCACGATGGCCTGGGCCACCTCCATGCACACTTCAAACACGGCCTGTTTCAACGCCGCAAACAGCGGGCCTTCGGTGGACGTGATTTCCGGCAAGTTGGCCTGGCCAGTGGCGATCAGCATGCAGCAGTCGTTGGTGGAAGTGTCGCCGTCGATGGTGATGCGGTTGAACGACTTGTTGGCGCCATCGAGCATCAGGCGCTGCAGCACATCGCGGGAGACTTTGGCGTCGGTGGCGATATAACCGAGCATGGTGGCCATGTTCGGACGGATCATGCCTGCGCCCTTGCTGATACCGGTCACGGTGACGGTCACGCCGTCATGCACGAACTGGCGGCTCGCGCCTTTTGGCAAGGTGTCCGTGGTCATGATGCCGGTGGCCGCAGCCGCCCAGTTATCCACAGACAGGTCATCCAGCGCAGCCTGAAGGGCGCCTTCGATTTTTTCCACTGGCAGCGGCTCACCGATCACGCCGGTGGAGTACGGCAGCACTTGGCTGGCGTCCACGCCGGCCAGTTGCGCCAGCTTGGCGCAGGTGCGCGCAGCCGCCACCAGGCCAGGCTCGCCGGTGCCGGCGTTGGCGTTACCGGTATTGGTCAGCAGGTAGCGAATCGACCCGGCCACCCGTTGCTTGGCCAGGATCACTGGCGCGGCGCAAAAAGCGTTGAGGGTGAATACACCTGCCACGGTCGAGCCTTCGGCACAGCGCATCACTACCACATCCTTGCGCCCCGGGCGCTTGATGCCGGCCGAAGCGATACCGAGTTCAAAACCGGCGACCGGGTGCAATGTGGGCAAAGGACCAAGACCAACAGCCATGTATGCGCTCCTTGAAATAGATGATGTCTGTGCCGTCGCTATCGACGGTGGGAATTAATGGCAAAACGCCGCGACGGCTGGTGCCGGTCGCGGCGCAGGGGTGTTGCAGCGTCAGGCGAAAATCTTATTCGATCTGGCCGTGGCAGTGTTTGTATTTCTTGCCCGAACCGCAGAAGCACAGCTCGTTGCGGCCCAGTTTCTGATCATTGCGAACCGGGCTTTGAGCCAGGGCCACGTCGACCTCTTCGCCCAACGCTTCAGGCGCGTCCAGGCCCGGAGCCTCGTCATGCTGGAACTGCATGCGCGCAGCCAGTGCTTCGGCTTCCTGACGCAGGCGTGCCTCTTCTTCGATCGGGTCTTCGCGACGCACCTGAACGTGGGACAGCACGCGAATCGAATCGCGTTTGATCGAATCCAGCAGTTCGGAGAACAGTGTGAACGACTCGCGCTTGTACTCCTGCTTCGGGTTCTTCTGGGCGTAACCGCGCAGGTGGATGCCGTGACGCAGGTGGTCCATGGTCGACAGGTGGTCTTTCCACAGGTCGTCCAGCACGCGCAGCACGATTTGCTTCTCGAAGGTGCGCAGTGCTTCGGCACTCGCCTGCTCTTCTTTCTCGTTGTACGCGGCCAGCAGTTCGGCCATCAGTTTTTCGCGCAGGGTTTCTTCGTACAGGTGGTCGTCTTCGTCCAGCCATTGCTGAACCGGCAAGTCGACACCGAAGTCGCTCTTCAACGCGGCTTCCAGGCCGGCAACATCCCACTGTTCAGGCAGGGACTGTGGCGGGATATGGGCGCTGACGGTAGCATTGAGCACGTCCTGACGGAAGTCAGCGATGGTCTCGCCAATATTGTCGGCGGCCAGCAACGTGTTACGCATGTGATAGATCACTTTACGCTGTTCGTTGTTGACGTCATCGAACTCGAGCAGTTGCTTGCGAATGTCGAAGTTGCGGCCTTCGACCTTGCGCTGGGCTTTCTCGATGGCGTTGGTCACCATGCGGTGCTCGATCGCTTCACCGGACTGCATGCCCAGGGCCTTCATGAAGTTCTTCACCCGATCAGAGGCGAAGATGCGCATCAGGCTGTCTTCCAGCGACAGGTAGAAACGGCTGGAACCGGCGTCCCCCTGACGGCCGGCACGGCCACGCAGCTGATTGTCGATACGGCGCGATTCGTGACGCTCGGAGGCGATCACCTGCAAGCCACCGGATTCCAGCACGGCCTGGTGGCGCTTCTGCCAGTCAGCCTTGATCTGGGCGATCTGCTCAGGGGTCGGGTTGTCGAGCGAGGCCACTTCCACTTCCCAATTGCCGCCCAACAGGATGTCGGTACCACGACCGGCCATGTTGGTGGCGATGGTCAGCGCGCCAGGGCGACCGGCCTGGGCAATGATCTCGGCTTCCTTTTCGTGGAACTTGGCGTTGAGTACCTTGTGCTCGATGCCTTCCTTGTTAAGCAGGTTGGACACGTGCTCGGAAGTTTCGATAGTGGCGGTACCCACCAGGATCGGGCGGCCCTTGGCCATGCCGTCCTTGATGTCGTTGATGATCGCCGCGTATTTCTCTTCGGCAGTCAGGAACACCAGGTCGTTGTAGTCTTTACGCGCCAACGGTTTGTTCGGCGGGATGACCATCACGGCCAGGTTGTAGATCTGGTGGAACTCGAACGCTTCAGTGTCGGCCGTACCGGTCATGCCGGACAGTTTGTTGTACAGACGGAAGTAGTTCTGGAAGGTGGTGGACGCCAACGTCTGGCTTTCGGCCTGGATGTTGAGGTGTTCCTTCGCTTCGATGGCCTGGTGCAGGCCTTCGGACAGACGGCGACCGGGCATGGTACGACCGGTGTGTTCGTCAACCAGCACGACCTGGCCGTCCTGCACGATGTATTCGACGTTGCGATGGAACAGCTTGTGGGCGCGCAGGCCGGCGTACACGTGGGTCAACAGGCCCAGGTTGTGCGCGGAGTACAGGCTTTCACCCTCGGCCAGCTCGCCGATCTGGGTCAGCATCTCTTCGACGAACTGGTGACCGGCTTCGTTGAGTTCGACCTGGCGGGTCTTCTCGTCGATGCTGAAGTGACCTTCTTTGGTCACCACGCCTTCGACTTCCTCGATGTGCTGCTCCAGGCGCGGGATCAACTTGTTGATCTCGGTGTACAGGCGCGAGCTGTCTTCGGCCTGACCGGAGATGATCAGCGGCGTACGGGCTTCGTCGATGAGGATGGAGTCGACTTCGTCGATCACGGCAAAGTTGAGTTCACGCTGGAATTTTTCTTCCATGCTGAACGCCATGTTGTCGCGCAGGTAGTCGAAACCGAATTCGTTGTTGGTGCCGTAGGTAATATCGGCGGCGTAGGCAGCGCGCTTCTCTTCCGGCGGCTGGAACGGCGTTACCACGCCGACGGTCAGGCCGAGGAATTCATACAGCGGGCGCATCCAGTTGGCGTCCCGGCGGGCCAGGTAGTCGTTCACCGTCACAACGTGCACGCCCTTGCCGGACAGTGCGTTGAGGTAAACGCCCAGGGTTGCCACCAGGGTCTTGCCTTCACCGGTACGCATTTCGGCAATCATGCCTTCATGCAAGGTCATGCCGCCGATCAACTGGACGTCGAAGTGGCGCATGCCCATAACGCGCTTACCGGCTTCGCGGGCTACCGCGAAGGCTTCGGGCAGCAGCTTGTCGAGGGTTTCACCTTTGGCTATGCGGGCCTTGAACTCTTGGGTCTTGGCGCGCAATTGCTCGTCCGACAGAGCAACCATCTGCTCCTCGAAGGCATTGACCAGCTGCACCGTCTTGAGCATGCGTTTGACTTCGCGCTCATTCTTGCTTCCAAAAAGTTTCTTTAACAAAGGCGCAAACATATCGGCAGGTTCTTCCACACATAGGGATGGAGGGCGCACCGTGAGTGGCCCGAGCAGCCCTCACGGCCGCATTGCGAACGCGCATTCTACCCGGAATCGTGGGTGAGGAAAGTAACGTTGTTTCCCGATGCAGGCGCGGCGCTATGAGAGGGCTTGTTTAAAATAAGGGCTTTTGCGCGAACTTCAACCCATAGAGCGCAGAAGTTACTTATTGATTTCATGGGTAAAGCCCAGCCAAGGCATGGCCGCGGGGCGTACCGGCGCTTTCTGGTAAGATAACCGCTCTGTTACCTAAGGTGTCTAAACATGGCATTTCGCCCTCTTACAGCCCGCGCTCCCGGCGTGTTGCTTCGCGAAGCCAAGCCGTTGAAAGCCATCTTTGGCCATGCGCAACGCTTGGGTCGTTTGCAGCGCCTGCTTGAAAGCCAGTTGCAACCGGCCGCACGTGAGCATTGTCATGTGGCGTCCTGGCGAGAAGGCAATCTGTTATTAATTGTCACTGATGGCCATTGGGCCACACGCTTGCGCTATCAGCAAAAACGCTTGCAGCGCCAGTTGATGGTCTTTGATGAGTTCGCCGGTTTGACGCGCATTCAGTTCAAGGTACAGCCGCCCACCGTGCCGCAAGGCGCAGTGGGGCATACAATGGACCTGTCGGAAAATGCGGCCGAAACCCTCCAGGCAACCGCCGAAGGGATCAGCGACCCAGGCTTGCGCGCAGCCCTGGAACGGCTGGCCGCCCATGCCCGGCCCAAAGCCTGAACACTACTTGCGTTTGCTGCCGCCCAGCAACGAGCCCAACAGGCCACGCACCAACTGGCGCCCCATTTGATTGGCCGCCTGCTGCATGGCTGACTTCAGCGCCTTGCCGGCAGTAGTTCCCAGGAATGCACCGGCCTTGTCGGTAAAGCTCGGTTCTTCGGCGGTCGGTGCGGTTTCCTCGGTGGGCCCAAGTTCCTTGCGAGCCATCAGCACTTCATAGGCCGACTCCCGGTCAACCGGTTTGTCATAGCGGCCCAACAGCGGCGAACTGGCGACCAATGCCGCACGCTCTGCTGCGCTGAGCGGCCCGATCCGCGATTGCGGGGGAGCAACCAGTACGCGCTGGACGACTTCCGGGGTGCCCTTTTCCTGCAAGGTTCCCACCAACGCCTCACCCGTCCCCAACTCTGTGAGCACCGACAAGGTATCGAAGGTCGGGTTGGGCCGGAAACCATCGGCCACCGCCCGCAGGGATTTCTGCTCTTTGGCGGTGAACGCACGCAAACCATGCTGAATGCGCAAACCCAGTTGCGCCAGCACCGTATCCGGCAAGTCGCCCGGCGATTGGGTGACAAAGTACACGCCGACGCCTTTGGAGCGGATCAAGCGTACGACTTGCTCCAGACGTTCCTGCAAGGCTTTTGGCGTATCCGCGAACAGCAAATGCGCCTCGTCGAAAAACAGCGCCAGCAGCGGTTTGTCGGCATCGCCACGCTCCGGCAACTGCTCAAACAACTCTGCCAGCAGCCACAACAGGAAGGTCGCGTAGACCTTCGGCGCTTCATGCACCAGCCGGCTGGCATCGAGCAGATGAATGCGCCCGCGGCCATCGCTGGCCGGTTGCAGAATATCTTCCAGTTGCAGGGCCGGCTCGCCAAACAAGGCTTCGGCGCCCTGCTGCTCCAGCACCGCCAGGCGCCGCAACAGCGCCTGGCTGGAACCGGTGGTCATCAACGCCGCGTCGTCACCCAGCAGCTCCGGGTGATAGCGCAGGTGATTGAGCAGTGCCTTGAGATCCTTGAGGTCCAGCAGCAACAGACCTTCGCGGTCGGCCACCTTGAAGGTCGCATAGAGCGCCGATTGCTGGCTGTCAGTCAGCTCCAACAAGCTGCCGAGCAACAACGGGCCCATTTCGCTGATGGTGGTGCGCAGCGGATGACCGGACTGCCCGTGGATATCCCACAGGGTGACCGGATACGCCTGGGCCGTGTAATCCAGGAACGGCATACCGGCAATGCGCTCGGCCACTTTGCCCTGAGGGTTGGCGGCGGCGCCCAGGCCACAGAGGTCGCCCTTGATGTCAGCGGCGAACACCGCCACGCCCGCATCACTGAAGGCTTCGGCCAGGCGCTGCAAGGTGACGGTCTTGCCGGTGCCGGTGGCGCCGGCGATCAACCCATGACGGTTGGCCAGGCGCATGGACTGGGCGATGGGCTGGCCGTCAAGGCCGGCACCGATAAGCAGTTGTGTGGACTCAGGCATTTCGTCACCTATGGTTAATCTTTAGTGCCGCGAGGTCGATATAGACGGATGTAAGCCCGACAAAGACTAAAAAATGGTCAGATAATTCCGATATGGACCAACGGAGCTATCACCAGAAATACCACACCTTTTTTAACGCTGCCATTTTGCGCCTCCCCTATAGGACGCGCCTCGGATATTAAGACCTTAGCGGACCCTACAAGCCATGAATAAAAATCTGCGCTTCAGCCACAAGATCCTGCTTGCAGCCTCCCTTATCGTCATCGCCGCCTTCGCGTTGTTTACCCTTTACAACGACTACCTGCAGCGCAATGCGATTCGTGACGACCTCAATAACTACCTGCACGAAATGGGCGACGTTACCGCCAGCAATATCCAGACCTGGCTCACCGGGCGTATCGCCCTGGTGGAAAACGCTGCGCAAAACATTGCCATCAATCCTGAACCGTCCGTGGTTGCCAGCCTGCTGGAACAGAAAGCGCTGACGTCTTCGTTCATGGCGACCTACGTGGGTGACAGCCAGGGCACCTTCACCATTCGCCCTGACACCAAGATGCCCGACGGCTTCGACCCGCGTGTTCGCCCCTGGTACAAGGGCGCCCAGGCCAGCAATGGCTCAACCCTGACCGAACCTTATATAGACGCGGCCACCGGGCAACTGATCATCTCCGTGGCCACCCCCAGCGCCAAGGGCGGCCAAAGTATCGGTGTGGTAGGCGGCGACCTGAGCCTGCAAACCCTGGTGGATAACATTGGCGCGCTGGATTTCGGCGGCATGGGTTATGCCTTCCTGGTCAGTGCCGACGGCAAGGTGCTGGTGCACCCGGACAAAACCCTGGTGATGAAGACCCTGGCTGACGTGTATCCAAAGGACACGCCGAAGATCAGCAGCGACTTCAGCGAAGTACAAGCCAACGGCAAAACCAACATCGTGACCTTCACCCCGATCAAGGGCCTGCCATCGGTGAACTGGTACCTGGGTGTGTCGGTGGATAAAGCCAAGTCGTTCGCCATGCTCAGTGAGTTCCGCACATCAGCCGTGATCGCCACGATCATCGCGGTGGTGATCATCATCGCCTTGCTGGGCATGTTGATCCGCGTGCTGCTACAGCCGTTGCACCTGATGACCCGGGCCATGCAGGACATCGCCGACGGCGAGGGCGACCTGACCCGGCGCCTGATCATCCAGAACAACGATGAGTTCGGCACCCTGGGTACGGCCTTCAACCGCTTCGTGGAGCGCATCCACACCTCGATTCGCGAAGTGTCGTCAGCCACCGAGCAGGTCAATGAAGTGGCGCTGCGCGTGGTCAGCGCCTCCAATTCGTCGATGGTCAACTCCGACGAACAGGCCAACCGCACCAACAGCGTCGCCGCCGCCATCAACCAACTGGGTGCCGCCGCCCAAGAGATCGCGCGCAACGCTGCGCAAGCCTCCAATCAGGCCAGCGACGCCCGGCATTTGGCTGAAGACGGCCAGCAAGTGGTTGAGCGCAATATCAAGGCAATGACGCAGTTATCGAGCATGATCAGCGCCTCCAGCAGCAATATCGAAGCACTTAACAACAAAACAGTGAATATCGGCCAGATCCTGGAAGTGATCACCAGCATTTCCCAGCAAACCAACCTGCTGGCGCTCAACGCCGCCATCGAAGCGGCGCGCGCCGGGGAAGCCGGGCGTGGCTTTGCGGTGGTGGCCGATGAAGTGCGCAACCTGGCCCATCGCACTCAGGAATCGGCGCAACAGGTGCAAACGATGATCGAGGAGCTACAAGTGGGCGCGCGCGATTCGGTCAGTACCATGAGTGAAAGCCAGCGTCACAGCCTGGACAGCGTTGAAATCGCCAACCTGGCCGGTGAGCGCTTGAACAGCGTGACCCAGCGCATTGGCGAGATCGACGGCATGAACCAGTCGGTCGCCACCGCCACTGAAGAACAGACCTCGGTAGTGGAGTCGATCAACATGGACATCACCGAGATCAACACCCTCAATCAGGAAGGGGTGGAAAACCTGCAATCGACGCTGCGCGCCTGCTCGGACCTGGAACAACAGGCCTCGCGCCTGAAGCAATTGGTGGGTAGCTTCCGGATCTGAGGTCCCCCACCTTAATCCACCTGTAGGAGCGAGCAAGCTCGCTCCTACACAGTGCATTTTTCCGCTCCCGCCACCTTCATCCTGCGAATCTAAACCGAACATCTATCCTTACCTCAGGTCCATCTAGGGAGAGCAATGGATCGGAGGGATGTTCATCGTGCATATCGCTGACATAACCATGTTCTACGCCCCGGCAAGCGGTGGCGTACGCACTTACCTCGATGCCAAGCATCGACGTCTGGCGCTCAAGCCCGGGATTCGCCATAGCCTGTTGATCCCCGGCGCGCACTTGAGCGAACAGGACGGGGTCTTCAAAGTACCGGCCCCTGCCCTGCCCTTTGGCAAGGGTTACCGCTTCCCCCTTCGCCTGGCGCCCTGGCGAAATGTCCTGCACGATTTACAGCCCGATCTGATCGAGGTCGGCGATCCATACCTGACTGCCTGGGCAGCGCTGGATGCCCGGCGTCAGTCGGATGTGCCGGTCATCGGCTTCTACCACTCCGACCTGCCGCTGCTGGTGAGCAACCGCATGGGTCCCTGGTTTACTCCCAACGTTGAAGCCTATGTCAGCAAACTCTATGGGAATTTTGACCGGGTGCTCGCCCCCAGCCAGGTAATGGCCGACAAACTCAGTGGACTCGGGGTAAAAAACGTCTTCGTCCAACCCCTGGGGGTTGACCTGCACACCTTCACCCCGGATGTGCGCGACCCCGGCCTGCGCGCCGAACTGGGGATTGGCGAGGATACGCGGCTGTTGATCTTCGCCGGACGCGGTTCCAAGGAGAAGAACCTGCCGGTACTGCTCAACTGCATGAAGCGCCTGGGCGAGGGCTACCACTTGTTGCTGGTGGGCTCCGGTATGCCAGCCAGCGTGCCGGACAATGTCACTGTGATAGATGGTTTCCGCCCCGCTCACCATGTCGCCCGGCTGATGGCCAGCGCCGACGCCTTGTTGCATGGCGGCGACCAGGAAACCTTCGGCCTGGTGATTCTGGAAGCCATGGCCAGTGGCATCCCGGTCGTCGCCGTCGCGGCCGGGGCCTTTACCGAGATTGTCGATGAGCGCTGTGGCCTGCTGTGTGCCCCCAACGACCCCAAGGCGATGGCCGATTCGGTGCGCGAACTGTTCAGCACCGACAGCCGGCGTTTGGGCGCCCAGGCTCGGCGCCATGTCGAGCAGCATTACGCGTGGGACACGGTGGTTGACAGCCTGCTGGGGCATTACCACGCGGTGCTGGGCAGTCATAAGCCGATGCTCGCCCATGGCTGAGCCTGCGCTGATGCTGGTGCTGCACGACGTGGCACCGAGCACCTGGGCCGACTACCGGCCCTTTGTCGAGGCCGTCGATGCCTTGGGCAACGTGCCCATCACCTGGCTGGTGGTGCCGGACTTCCATCACCATGATGCCCTGGCAGCCCACCGCGATTTTCGCCGCCTGCTCGACAGCCGCATCGCCAAGGGCGACGAACTCGCCTTGCACGGCTATTACCACTGCGACGACCAACCTGCGCCGCGTTCGCCGAAAGAGTGGTTCATGCGGCGCATCTACACCCATGAAGGCGAGTTTTACCAGTTGTCCGAGGCCGAGGCGTTACGGCGTCTTACTGCCGGCATCGAAATATTCCAGCGCAATGACTGGCCGTTGCACGGCTTTGTCGCCCCGGCCTGGTTGATGAGCGAAGGCACCCGCCAGGCGTTGCGCCAGTTACCGCTTTGCTACACCAGCGACCCGCAGCATCTTTATCGCCTGCCTGACTTCACCCCTATCGATGCCCCGGGTCTGGTCTGGAGCGCCCGCAGCGCCTGGCGCCGCAGGCTGTCCAAAGTGCTCAGCGACCGGCGCGAACAGCGCTGGCGCGAGGCCCCGTTGATCCGATTGGGATTGCACCCGGTGGACATGCGCCACGAGTTTTCCCGTCGTTACTGGCTGCAAACCCTGCAACGCCTGCTCAACGCGGGTCGTCGCCCCCACACCAAGGCCGCCTGGCTGAAGACGCAGTCATGGGCCGATTGATCTGGCTGCTGTTGGCCCTCTTGGTCGCACTGTTGATACCCGTATGGCTGGGCGGCGGCGAAACGGTTGCGCGCCTGCGGCAGTTTCCCTTGCCCCAACTAGTGGGGATGTTTGCCATGATTATCGGCGGCTGGCTGATCAACAGCCTGCGTCTGCGCCTGTTGCTGGGCGAGCAAGGCAGCCAACTGGGACGGCTCAAAAGCCTGGGGGCAGTGATATCGACCGAGTTCGCCATGTGCGCCACGCCCGGCGGCAGCGGCGGACCGCTGACCCTGATGGCGTTGTTGGCGCGCAATGGCATACGCCCTGCCCGTGCGAGCGCGGTATTCGCCATGGACCAGTTGAGCGATTTGCTGTTTTTTCTGTGCGCCTTGGCGGGAATCGTTTTGTATGCGCTGTTCCATAGCCTCAACCCGCGCCTGGAATGGTTGCTGGGGCTCAGTGTCATATCGATGATCGGCGGGATCATCAGTGGCCTGGCGGTGGTGCGTTTTCATCGTCGGCTGATTCGCCTGGCCGGCGCGATGCTCAAGGCCATTAGAGTAAGGGCCCCCACCCGTCGGCGCTGGGCTCGCAGGTTGCTGCGTTTTCTCGCGGCGTTCACTGCCACACTGAAATTACCCTGGCCCTTGTTGCTCGGAGTGTTCGCGCTGACCAGCCTGCATTGGTTGTTGCGCTACAGCGTGTTGTACCTGGCGCTGCGCGGTTTGGGCGGGGATGTGCAGTGGGCCTTGAGCTTCCTGATCCAGATGCTGTCCCTGACGGCGGGGCAGTTCAGTCTGTTGCCGGGCGGGGCGGGAGCGGCAGAGCTGACATCAGCGGCCTTACTGGCCCCCATGGTCGGCAAGTCCACTGCGGCAGCGGCAATCCTGATCTGGCGGGCGGTCACCTATTACTTCTATCTGCTGGCCGGCGCCCCGGTCTTTGTGCTGATGGTCGGCAAACCGCTGTTCAAGCGTCTTTTACAGGCTCGACAGGCGGCTCGTCCTGCGCCTGCAGCTGTTCCCACAAACGGGCCGCATCGGGAAACTCAGTACCATCCTCGGCGCCCAGTGCCTGCGGGTCGTAGCGACTCAGACAACCCTCGCCCACCGTAGCGGGCGCCCTGGAGGTGGCTTTATCGAGTGGATCGGTCATAGAGGCCTCCTTGATAGCAGGAATAAAAAAGGGCCTGAGGAGTTTTACTCCCAGGCCCCTGCTTATTCAACCAAACCCGAACGATCAGAACACCACGGTCTTGTTGCCGTGTACCAATACCCGATCTTCCAGGTGGTAACGCAGGCCACGGGCCAGCACCATCTTCTCGACGTCCCGGCCAAACCGCACCATGTCTTCGATGCTGTCACTGTGGCTGACACGCACCACGTCCTGTTCGATGATCGGGCCGGCGTCCAGCTCTTCGGTGACGTAGTGGCACGTCGCGCCAATCAATTTCACGCCGCGCAGGGAAGCCTGGTGATACGGCTTGGCCCCAACAAACGATGGCAAGAAACTGTGATGGATATTGATCACCTTGCCGGCGTATTCGCGGCACAGTTCAGGTGGCAGGATCTGCATATAACGCGCCAGCACCACCACATCCGCTTCGTGCTGCTTGACCAGGCGCGACACCTCGGCGAATGCCGGCTCCTTGTCCTGCGGGTTGACCGGTACGTGGTAGTACGGGATGCCATGCCACTCGACCATGCTGCGCAGGTCGTCATGGTTGGAGATCACGCAGGCGATCTCGCAGTCCAGCTCGTCGCTGTGCCAACGGTGCAGTAGATCTGCCAGGCAGTGGGATTCGCGGCTGGCCATCAGCACCACGCGTTTTTTCTGTTCCGTGTCGGTGATGTGCCAGGTCATCGAAAACTCTTCAGCGATGGGCGCAAACGCCTCGCGGAAAGCTTCCAGGCCAAAGGGCAGCGTATCGGCACGAATTTCGTGACGCATGAAAAACCAACCGCTGAGATCGTCCGAGTGATGGCTCGCCTCGGTGATCCAACCATTGTGGGAAGCCAGAAAGTTACTGACCTTGGCAACGATGCCAACCCGGTCCGGGCAAGCAATCACCAGCCGAAAAGTGCGCATTAGGGGGGAACTCCAGAACTTCGCAAAGGCCGCTATTCTAGCGATTGCGCAGAAAAACTGCAGTATTCCTTGCGCCTTATTCTGCAGCCGCCTGGTGGCAACAGCCCTTAATAGCGTAAGGCTTTACCATCGCTATATGACCGTACAACGGCACGCCCAGACAGTTAGCGAAAAATTAAGGTATTTATCTTTCGGCGTAACGGCTGCCAATTAACACTTTTGCATCGCTTTGCCACAAACATTCAATCTGCTTCACATAAATATCTTCTTAAATGTTTACTTGGTGAAATTGCCTGACTATTATTAGGCCACTCACCCTGTCAATCAGCGTTCTACATAAGGTAGTCCACATGTCCCTGATCAACGAATACCGCGCCACCGAAGAAGCAATCAAAGAGCTGCAAGCCCGTTTGAAGAACCTGTCCCAAGACGACAAGCTGCAAACCGAGCTGGAATTCGAAGGCAAACTGCGCACCCTGATGGGTGAATACTCCAAATCCCTGCGTGACATCATCGCGCTGCTGGATCCAGAGTCGAAAGTTAAAGCGCCGCGCGGCGCTGTAAAAACTACCGGCACCAAGCGTGCTCGCAAAGTCAAGCAATACAAAAACCCGCACAACGGCGAAGTGATTGAAACCAAAGGTGGCAACCACAAAACTCTGAAAGAGTGGAAAGCCAAGTGGGGCGGCGACGTAGTTGAAGGTTGGGCGACTCTGCTGGGCTAAGCCTGGTCGGACGTTCACCCGATACGCTACACATTAAAAACGCCAGCTTGCTGGCGTTTTTTATTGTCTGAATACTCAGCAATTACCGGCCTACAGGCTCAGGCGGGCTGCTAAAGAATCGGCATAGTCCTGCCATTGATCCAGCACCTGGCACTGAAATGAGGTGGCACTAAGCGCCAACTCCTCGCGCGCCTGCTTAAATGCCATCAGGGTATTCGGTGCTCCCCACTGCGGATCTGACAAACGTTGCTGACAGAAAAGTCTCCAGCGTTGTTGCTCCTCTGTATTCAAGGTTTCAGGGAAGTTACGTGCGCGATAGCGAAATAATAATTCCGGCAAACGATGATCATCGAACGGCCACGATTGATGTGCTAATTGGGCGGGCTCTGCCATGCGAACTTGTTCACATAACCGGCGATCCCGATCGCCAATAAAACCATCGTAGAGCTGCTGCTCCGGGTCTGCATTCGAGGCAAAGTCTTCCTCGGCGTAAATGGCCGCCAACTTGTCGCGCCAAACTTCCTGTGCGTCAGTTAGCCGCAGCGCCCGCGCCTGATAGGTGTTCATATCCAATTGCAGACGCTCGCGGTCTTGCGCACGCAACACCTTCAACGGTGCTACCACCGGGCAGCGGTTGATATGCAACAACTTGAGGGGCACCGGCAGTTCACCGTCCGCCAACTCATCACGGCGCGTATAGAGGCGCTCGCGCAAGGTCTGTGCATCCAGGTCCAGCAACCCCTGTGGGTCGAGCCCAAGGTCGCAGACGATCAACGCATTGCGGTTGCGCGGGTGCCAGGCCAGGGGCAAGACCACGCCCAGGTAATGGCGCTCGGCGGAAAAACGCCCGGAGATATGCACCATTGGTTGCAACAACCGCACCTCATCCATAACTCGCTGCTTGCTGCGCAGTTGAAATAACCACTCGTACAGCCTGGGCTGCTTTTGCCGAACCAATCGCGCCAGGGCGATGGTTGCACGCACATCAGATAACGCATCGTGTGCCTGACCATGGTCGATACCATTGGCGTGGGTCAACCGCTCCAGCTTGAGCGTCACGCGCCCGTCCTGCTCAGGCCAGATAATGCCCTCCGGCCGCAGCGCATAGGCAGTGCGCATCACGTCGATCAAATCCCAACGGCTGTTACCGCCCTGCCACTCGCGCGCGTAAGGGTCGAAAAAATTGCGGTACAGGCTGTAGCGCGTCATTTCATCGTCAAACCGCAGCGTGTTGTAACCGGCGCCGCAGGTGCCTGGCGCGGCCAGCTCGGCGTGCACCCGGGTCATGAAGTCGGCTTCGGCAAGGCCCTTCTGTGCCAGGACGCCTGGCGTGATACCGGTGATCGCGCACGCAGCCGGATGGGGCAGAATATCGTCGCCGGGCTGACAATAAAGATTGATCGGCGCACCGACCTCGTTGAGTTCGAGATCAGTGCGAATACCGGCTACCTGGAGCGGGCGATCGTTGCGCGGGTTGATACCGGTGGTTTCATAGTCGTACCAGAAAATCGAGGTCACGGGCTATTCCTGTGCTGAAGACCGACAAAGTCTAGGCGCTGCAAGGCGTCTGGGGCCAGCGATACCTTTACTGTATAAATATCCAGTAAAACCTTGAGTGGTTGCTTCCAGCGTCGACACTGCTAGCATCCGTGTCTCCTAATCGCTTTGCACTGCCAGGGATCGCAATGCCGCCAGCTCCTTTGGATACCCATTACCAAATCGAGACCCCGGAGGGGATCGACCTGCCCTTGCGCCCTGCCGGCCTGCCATCCCGGGCATTGGCTTTTGCATTCGACCTGGGTGTGCGAGGCATCATCATGGGCATCCTGCTGGTGCCCCTGGCGCTGCTGGGCAATATTGGCCTCGGGCTGGGGTCGCTGCTGCTGTTCCTGGTGAGCTGGTGGTACATGGTGCTGTTTGAAGTGCTCAACCAGGGCTGCTCGCCGGGCAAGCAGGTCATGGGCCTGCGGGTGGTGCAGGATGACGGCACCCCCATTGGCTGGTCGGCGTCGCTGATCCGCAACCTGCTGCGCTTTGTCGATATGCTGCCTTTGGGTTATTTCCTCGGTGCGATCAGCTGCCTGCAACACCCGCACTTCAAGCGTCTGGGCGATCTGGCCGCCGGCACACTGGTGGTCTACCGCGAACTACCGCTGGTGCGCCCGCGTATCCCTCAAGCCGCCGCGCTGCGGCTGCCCTTTGCACTGGAGTTGAGCGAACAGCGGGCCATCCTCGGTTTTGCCGAGCGCCAGGCCGAGCTGTCTGCCGAACGCGTGCATGAACTGGCGGCGATCCTCGCCACGCCCCTGCAAGTGCCTCCGGCACGCGCCGTGGAGCAACTCAACGGTGTGGCCCGTGGCTTATTGGGGCCGACATGAAGCAGAGTCTTTTTGAAAGCCGCCACCAGCAGCAATGGCAAACCTACGCGCAGCAACTTGAGCAGTTGGAGCAAGGCAAAGCCAAGGCTGGCGAAATGGCTGACTTCCCTCACCAGTATCGACGCCTGTGCCAACACCTGGCCCTGGCCCAACAGCGTGGCTACAGCAGCTACCTGGTAGACCGGCTGCAGCAACTGGCGCTGCGCGGCCATCAACAGTTGTATCGCCATCGCAGCCAACTGGCGGCCAAGATGCTGGCGTTCCTGCTCGCCGATTTCCCATGCCTGGTACGTGAACAGTGGCGCTTCGTACTGATCGCCGGTCTGCTGTTCTTCGGCAGCCTGGTGGGCATTGCACTGCTGGTCTACCTGTTCCCCGACCTGATCTACAGCATCGTCAGCGCCCAACAGGTGGCCGAGATGCAGGGCATGTACGACCCCGCCGCCAGTCGTCTCGGGCGCGCCGCCGAGCGTGCAGCCAGCGAGGACTGGATGATGTTTGGCTATTACGTGATGCACAACATCGGCATCGCCTTCCAGACGTTTGCCGCCGGCCTGTTGTTTGGCCTGGGCAGCGTGTTCTTCCTGATTTTCAACGGCTTGGTCATCGGCGCTGTCTCAGGGCACCTGACCGACATTGGCTATGGTCAAACCTTCTGGTCATTCGTCATCGGTCATGGCGCATTCGAATTGAGCGCCATTGCGCTGGCCGGTGCCGCGGGTTTGCAATTGGGTTGGTCACTGATCGCTCCCGGGCGGCTGGCACGTAGCGAGGCCTTGCGCCTGGCAGCCCACAAAAGTGTGCGGATACTCTGCGGCGTCATGGTGTTTCTGCTGATCGCGGCGTTCATCGAAGCCTATTGGTCCTCCACCACCCACATCGAGCCCTGGCTCAAATACCTGGTAGGCACCGCGCTCTGGCTGCTGGTGGCCGTTTACCTGATCTTCGCCGGACGGAATCGCCATGCGCCTGACTGACGCCAGCGTGGTGATCCGCCCGCGCACTTCCTGGGAAGCCATGGACCTGGGCGTACTGATGGCCAGGGAACATCGTTTGCTGCTGATGGGCAGTTGGGCAATGGTGAGCCTGCCGGTGTTTATCTCGCTGACCGTACTGCTGTGGAATTACCCGTCGCTGGCCATGTTTCTGTTCTGGTGGCTCAAGCCGGCCTTTGACCGCTTGCCGCTGTACATTCTTTCCAAAGCCCTGTTTGGCGAGCCCCCCAGTCTCAAACAGGCCGTTCGCCAGTGGCCGCAACTGCTCAAGGGGCAACTGTTCGCCAGCCTGACCTGGCGACGCCTGAGCATGAGCCGCAGCTTTACGTTGCCGGTAGGTCAACTTGAAGGCCTCGAAGGTCAGGCGCGGCAACAGCGCCTGGGGATATTGCTGCAACGTAACGCTGGTGCCGCCCGCTGGCTGACCATTATCGGCGTACACCTGGAAATCGGCCTGTGGTTCGGCGCCATGGCGCTGTTCTATTTATTCATCCCGCAGCAGCTGGAAATGGATTGGGACTGGCAACGCCTGGCACTGGCAACCAGCCCGAACGTGCTGTGGCTGGAGCACCTGGGCAATGCCTTTTACGCGCTGATCCTGGTGTTCTGGGAACCCATCTACGTTGCCTGTGGTTTCAGCCTGTACCTCAATCGGCGTACGGCTCTGGAAGCCTGGGACCTGGAGTTGGTATTCCGCCGTTTGCGTCAGCGCCTGAGCAGTGCTGCGTCGCTGCTGTTGCTGGTCGTCGGGCTGACGCTCATACCGTTCAGCCCACCCGCCATGGCCGATGAATCAACGGGCCATAAGCCACTCAATACCCAGGCTGCCAGTCAGTCCATCAAGGCACTGCTGGACAAGCCGCCCTTCAAGAATCCGGAAACCGTCACCCGTTATCGGTTTGGTGAAGAAAAAACACCGGTTAAAAGCACAGCCCGTGGCGACGGTAAATTACCCGGTTGGCTCCAGGCCTTACTCGACAACCTCAACAGCGACACCTTCAAACCCCTCGCCAAAACCCTGGAAATACTATTGTGGAGCCTGGTGATTGGTGGGCTGGCCCTGGTGGTGTGGCGTTACCGTGAGTGGCTACGCACCTTTGTCAGCCGCAGCCGGCGCGCCCGCCCTGCAACCGCCACACCTACCCCCGCTCAGTTGTTCGGGCTTGAGCTGGGGCTCGATACATTGCCGCAAGACATCGCCAGCGCCGCCGAACAACTATGGCCCACTCAGCCAAGGCAAGCCCTTGGCCTGCTGTATCGCGGCCTGCTCAGCCGGCTGCTGCATGAATTCGACCTGCCGCTCAAAAGCGCCGACACCGAAGGCCAGGTGCTGGAGCGCGTTCGACACTTGCAACAACCGCAGTTGCTGGCGTTCAGTGATGAACTGACGCGTCACTGGCAAAACCTCGCCTATGGTCATCGCCTGCCGCCCTCCTCGACCCAACAAAAGCTGTGCAGCGATTGGCGCGCTCTGTTCAATGACGGAGCCAGCCAATGAACCGGCCATTATCGTGGGTGGCACTGCTGCTGGTATGCCTGCTGGGCGTGGGTGGCTTGTACGCCTGGCATAAGGCAATCCCCTATGACGAAGTGGTGGACCGCGGCCCATCGCCGGATGCACTGGCCAATCCTTATATGGCCGCCGAGCATTTCCTGCACCAGCAAGGCCTGGTGGTGGAACGCGCCAACGGCCTTGAACGGCTCGCGGACCTACCCGCCAAAGGTCATAGCCTGTTGCTGCTGGGGGAACGCAGCAACATGACCCCGCGCCAGGTCGAGCAACTGCTGGGCTGGACAAACGCCGGCGGGCACTTGCTGCTGGTCGCCGAGGCATTGTGGGACGAGGAGACCAGCAAGAGCGGCGACCTGCTGCTTGATCGCCTTGATATCCACCAGGCTTTGAGCGAAACCTTCGACGAATCGGCGCCTGCCCGTAAACAGCCTGCAGCAGACCTGACCAGGCTTTATGTCGACAACGAAACCGCCCCGGCGTATTTCAGTTTTGACACCGACTTCAACCTCATCGACCCCAAACACCTGGCGCAGTTTTCCGCCAACAGCGCCCATTCAAGCCACCTGATGCAACTCAACCTGGGGCACGGCCGCGTCACTGTGATTACCGATAGCGACCTGTGGAAAACCCCGAGCATCGGCCAACACGATAACGCCTGGTTACTGTGGTACCTGACCCAGGAGACTGACGTCACCTTGCTGTTCAACAGTGAAACGGACGATCTGTTTACCCTGTTGATTCGATATTTCCCACAGGCCCTCGTCGCGCTTGCGGCACTGCTTGCCCTGGCGCTATGGCAGGCCGCCATGCGCCAGGGCCCAATCCAGGCACCGGCGCCCAAGGCACGTCGGCAGCTCCAGGAACATTTGAAGGCCAGCGCCGATTTCCTGCTGCGCCGCAGCGGCCAGGGCA
Source organism: Pseudomonas sp. 910_23 (assembly GCF_052850795.1). Lineage (NCBI taxonomy): Bacteria > Pseudomonadati > Pseudomonadota > Gammaproteobacteria > Pseudomonadales > Pseudomonadaceae > Pseudomonas > Pseudomonas sp. 910_23. The sequence continues at coordinate 68,667 of NZ_VXCZ01000006.1, forward strand.
CCTTGCTGCAAGCCTTGCAGCACGACATCCTGCGCGCCGCCCGGCGACGCCATCCAGGTTTTGAGCATCTCGATACAGCAGAGCAGTGGCAGGTGCTGGAACACCTGACGCGACAACCCCCTCACATCATCAGCCAGGCGCTCGAACCACTGACGCAGAAACGGCTCTCCAGCGCCGACTTCAGCCGACAGGTTGCGTGCCTGCAAACCCTCAGGAATGCCTTATGAGCGACTCTCCAATGGCCACCGCCCTGACCGCCGAGAACCTGCAACGTGCCAGCCAGCAAGCCCAGGCCCTGCGTGTGGAATTGCGCAAGGCAGTGATTGGCCAGGATCAGGTGATTGACGATGTGCTCACCGCCTTGATCGCAGGCGGCCATGTACTGCTCGAAGGCGTACCCGGGCTCGGCAAGACCTTGCTGGTACGTGCCCTGGCCCGATGCTTTGGCGGTGATTTCGCCCGTATCCAGTTCACCCCGGACCTGATGCCCAGCGATGTCACCGGCCACGCCGTGTACGACCTGCAGACCGAACAGTTCAAACTGCGCAAGGGGCCATTGTTTACCCACCTGTTGCTGGCCGACGAAATCAATCGCGCCCCGGCCAAGACCCAGGCAGCGTTGCTCGAAGCCATGCAGGAACGCCAAGTCACCCTTGAGGGCGAGGCATTGCCCATCGGCGAGCCGTTCATGGTGCTGGCGACCCAGAACCCAATCGAGCAGGAAGGCACCTACCCGTTGCCCGAGGCCGAGTTGGACCGGTTCATGCTCAAGGTCCGCATGGACTACCCCGACGCCCAACAAGAACTGGACATGGTCCGCGAAGTGACGCGCTCATCCAGGGCAGACATGCTGGATGTGCAGCCGTTGCGCACTGTGCTGCAGGCCGAGGATGTGGTGCTGATGCAGCAGATCGCCAGTGATGTGCCCCTGGATGAACAGGTGCTCGATTACGCTGTGCGCCTGGCGCGCGCCACACGCAGTTGGCCAGGACTGGCCATCGGTGCCGGGCCCAGGGCCTCTATCGCCCTGGTACGCGGCGGCCGTGCCCGGGCGCTGTTGCGTGGTGCAGAATTCGTGACACCCGATGACATCAAGGGCTGTGCCCTGGCAGTGCTGCGACATCGGGTACGCATTGCGCCGGAACTGGACATCGACGGCCTGGAGGTGGATCAGGTGCTCAAGCAGTTGCTGGATCAAGTAGCGGCGCCAAGGCAATGACACGCCCATGAAACCGACCCGTCTGCTCCTGATCTGGCTGGGTGTGCTGCTTGGCCTGAACACCTTGTTGGGCGCTTCCGTCGCGTTGCAGCTCAAGGTACCTGAAACCTTGCATTCAGTGGCCTGGGGCCTGCTGCTGGCTTTGCTGCTGCTGGCGCTGCTGGATGCCGCACGCTTGCACCGTCGCCCCACGGTGCGCGTCCACAGGAAACTGCCCGGCAGCCTGGCGCTGGGCCGCTGGGAAGAAGTGCGCCTGAGCCTGGAGCACGACTTTTCTCAGCCACTGACCGTGCAGGTATTCGATCACGTGCCCGATGGCCTGAGTGTGGATAACCTGCCTCAATCCATTGAATTGCGCCCTGGCGAGCGCGGCGAGTTGGACTATCGCGTTCGTCCCTTGCGACGCGGGCATTTCAGCTTCAGTCGCTGCGAACTTTGGCTGCCCAGCCCATTGGGGCTGTGGTCGGCACGGCGATGCATCGAAACCCACGACGCCACCCGGGTCTACCCGGATTTCGCCCGCTTGTATGGCGCGCAGTTGCTGGGTGTGGATAACTGGCTGAGCCAGTTGGGCGTGCGCCAACATCAACGCCGGGGATTAGGCCTGGAATTTCATCAACTGCGCGAGTTTCGTGAAGGCGACAGCCTGCGCCAGATCGACTGGAAAGCCACCGCCCGTCAACGCACACCGATCGCCCGGGAATACCAGGACGAGCGCGACCAGCAAATCGTATTCATGCTCGATTGCGGCCAGCGCATGCGCAGCCAGGATGCCGAGCTATCTCATTTCGACCACGCCCTCAACGCCTGCCTGCTCTTGAGCTACGTCGCCCTGAGACAGGGCGACGCCGTGGGGTTGTGCACCTTTGCCAGCGACCAACCGCGCTACCTGAAGCCGGTCAAGGGCAGTGGCCAGTTGAACACTTTGCTCAATGCTGTCTACGATCTGGAGGCCACCCGAAACACCGCCGACTATGAGGCTGCCGCCCATCAATTGCTGGCACGCCAAAAACGCCGGGCACTGGTGATCATCATTACCAACCTGCGGGACGAGGATGATGAAGCGCTGATGAGCGCCGTCAAACGAATCGGTAGGCAACACCGCGTACTGGTAGCCAGCCTGCGAGAGGAAATCCTCGATCAACTGCGCCAGGCCCCTGTGCAAACATTGCCCGAAGCACTGGCCTACAGTGGCACCGTCGATTACCTCAACAGCCGAAACCAACTCCATGATCGCTTGAGCGCTCATGGGCTTTCAGTATTGGACACGTTGCCTTCAGAAATGGGCGCCACGCTGGTGACGCGCTACCTGGGATGGAAAAAAGCCGGGGTTTTCTAACTGCTGTGTTCAGACGGAGGCCTGTTGAGGGTCAAAGCTGAAGTACTGCAACAGGGCATCAATCAATTGCCTGTACTCTTCGGATGCATTCTGCACCCGGAACCCGGAGTCATAGTGCTGAGGATTGACATCCTCATGACTCCATAAACAGGTCGCTGTGAGATCAATCGTCTGAAATTCGCCTTGTGCCGTTGGTACTTTCAGGCACAGCTCAAAATCCACATTGATCATCATGGGTAATTGGCTGATCAACATCAGCCCGTTTTCAGACACATTGCCCAAAAAACCGATTGGTTTGTCGGTGATACGGTTGAACACCTGCAAAAAGTAAGGCAATTGATGCCGTTCGATCCGTCGCGCAGTAAACATGATGAAAGTCGCCATCCAATAGCCAAGAGTCTGACTGTGCCAGTGATTCGGAGCGAGCAACCGCTCGCTCTCCCTGGATCCCGGTTTGACAACAGGTACCGCTCGTCACCAGACAGCTGCCAAATCCGGGCCTTGCATCCGTTCGAATGAAAACTTATACAAACAGACCTTCAAAGAATAGCCCAAGACTGGCAACGGGCCAGCCATGAAATGACAAATTTCATTACAACGACGCTGGCCGTGGTTTTGCGACGCCACCGCCCTGATAATGCCCCAACTGCTGCAAGGTATCGAGCCGGGCGCGAGCGCGGTAGGCATACTCGCTCGACGGGTATTGGCTGATGATGAACTGATAGGTTTGTGCGGCATCGACAAACAGTTTCTGCCGCTCCAGGCACTGCCCGCGCAACATCGAAACCTCCGGTTGCACATAGCGACGGGTACGGCTTTCGCGATCGACCTGGGACAACTCCAGGGTGACACGTGCGCAGTCGCCCACCCCATAGGCACGGTAGGCGTTGTTCAAGTGGTGGTCCATCGACCAGCGGGTACAGCCGACAACACTGACGGCCAGGGCAGCAACAAGCAAAATTCGCATGGGGGTTCTCCTGTCTTGTGCAGTGTATCGACCCCCGGGCGAAAATCTTCAAGGCTGTTTGCCCATCCAACTGCAGCAAAAACAAAGGCAATCGTCGATAAGTAGTGCAAACGAACAATGACTACAACGAAAGAGCATAGTAGCCTTCCCCAGCGCTTGAACTCAGGAGTCTGTGCATGTCCGTCCGTCGTACCAAAATCGTCGCCACCCTTGGCCCGGCCAGCAACTCGCCGGAAGTCCTCGAACAGCTGATTCTGGCTGGTTTGGACGTCGCCCGTCTGAACTTCTCCCACGGCACCCCGGACGAGCACAAGGCTCGCGCCAAGCTGGTGCGTGACCTTGCCGCCAAGCATGGCCGCTTCGTCGCATTGCTGGGTGACCTGCAAGGCCCGAAAATCCGTATCGCCAAATTCGCCAACAAGCGAATCGAGCTGAAGATCGGTGACAAGTTCACCTTCTCCACCAGCCACCCGCTGACCGAAGGCACCCAGGACGTTGTCGGTATCGACTACCCCGACCTGGTCAAGGATTGCGGCGTCGGTGACGAACTGCTGCTGGACGACGGTCGCGTGGTCATGCGCGTCGACACTGCGACCCCGACCGAGCTGCACTGCACCGTGATCATCGGTGGCCCGCTGTCCGACCATAAAGGCATCAACCGCCGCGGTGGCGGCCTGACAGCGCCGGCCCTGACTGAAAAAGACAAGGCCGACATCAAGCTCGCCGCCGAAATGGAAGTCGACTACCTCGCGGTGTCCTTCCCTCGCGACGCCGCCGACATGGAATACGCCCGTAAACTGCGCGACGAAGCCGGCGGTACCGCCTGGCTGGTAGCGAAGATCGAACGTGCCGAAGCCGTGGCCGACGACGAAACCCTCGACGGTCTGATCAAGGCTTCCGACGCCGTGATGGTTGCCCGTGGCGACCTGGGTGTGGAAATCGGTGACGCCGAGCTGATCGGTATCCAGAAGAAGATCATCCTGCACGCACGCCGCCACAACAAGGCGGTGATCGTCGCGACCCAGATGATGGAGTCGATGATCCAGAACCCGATGCCGACCCGCGCCGAAGTGTCCGACGTGGCCAACGCCGTGCTCGACTACACCGACGCCGTGATGCTCTCGGCTGAAAGTGCCGCCGGCCCGTACCCGCTGGAAGCCGTCCAGGCCATGGCACGCATCTGCGTCGGCGCCGAAAAGCACCCGACCAGCAAGACCTCCAGCCACCGCATTGGCAAGGTCTTCGAAAGCTGCGACCAGAGCATCGCCCTGGCAGCCATGTACACCGCCAACCACTTCCCGGGCGTTAAAGCGATCATCGCCTTGACCGAAAGTGGCTACACGCCGTTGATCATGTCGCGCATTCGCTCCTCGGTGCCAATCTACGCGTTCACCCCGCACCGCGAAGCCCAGGCCCGCGCGGCCATGTTCCGTGGCGTATACACCATCCCGTTCGACCCGGCATCGCTGGCACCGAACGAAGTCAGCCAGAAGGCTATCGACGAATTGGTCAAGCGCGGCGTCGTGGAGAAAGGCGACTGGGTCATCCTGACCAAGGGCGACAGCTACCACACCACCGGTGGCACCAATGGCATGAAGATCCTGCATGTGGGCGACCCACAGGTCTGAGTGACAGGCTGAAAAAACAAAAGCCCCGCCATGAGAATGGCGGGGCTTTTTGCATTTCAAATGCCGGCTGAGGTGTTGAACCGTCGGGCCTCATCGGGAGCAAGCCCCCTCTCACAGTTAATCGCGTACACCCGCAAAGCCTGTACTCGACAGTCAGCACTCAACCACGGGGCAGGAACACATCGGCCAGCAGTTGATTACGCGGCAGCCCCGCCAGAAACAAGCGCTTGGAAAAGGCTTCGACGCTGGCAGGATGCCCGCAGACCAAGGCCAGGGTTTGTCGCGAAGCAAGCCGCAGTTGCCCCAATGCCTGGGCCAACTCATCTGCGGTCCATAACTCCACCACAAGGTTCTGATGCTGCGCGGCCAGCACTGCCAGGGGTTCGGCCAGGTAGTGAGCCTGGGCATCATGGGCCAGGTGAATGACGCGGATGGCACCCTGGTGATCCTGGCGCAGCGCTTCGCGCAATACCCCCCACAACGGACCCAGCCCAGTGCCGGAGGCCAGCAGCCACAAGGGCCGGGCTTGCCAGTCAGGGTCGTAGTGCAACGCCCCGCCGCGCAACTCGCCCAAGCGTAACGGCTCACCGACCTTGAAGTGGCGAGCAGCATCGCTGAATTCCCCGGGTTGACGGCAATCGATATGAAACTCCAGGTACGGGTCCTGCTGGGGCACGCTCGCCAGGGAATAGGGGCGTGCCACCTGCCCTGCCCACAACACCAGATGCTGCCCGGCGCGGTACCGCAGGCCACGCTCGGGTTGAAGGCGCAGGCGCAGCACCGTCGGACTCAGCCAATCGGCACCCTCCACCCGCGCAGGCAGGCCATCACGCAACGGATCAAACGCCTCGACCCTCAGATCAGCGCTGATCCGGCACTGACACGCCAGGCGCCACCCGTCCTGGCGTTGCGCCGAGCTCAGCGCGTCAGGCTGCTGGTCGTCGACTTCGCCCTGGCAACGCACCAGGCACGCATGGCAACTGCCGGCCCGGCAACTGGAGGGCACGGCCACACCTGCCTGATTCAAGGCATCCAGCAGGTTGCTGCCGGTGGTGACCGACCAGTGGCGTTCGCCGACGTACAGTTCAGGCATATCAGGGTCTCAAGCATAAGGAGCGCGCACAGGGAATCATGCCTGCGACAGTTTGACCATAGTCGGGTGTATCGGCCACCGCGCCGGGTTATACTGCCGCGCCTTTTTAGCGTCGCGCCTGCACCACTTTGGCGTGCCTTGGAAAGATGGTTTCAGCCGACCGACGTAACACTGAAGCCACCTTTATTGAATGTTCCCTTATAGAGGAGCGCGACTCATGACCGTGATCAAGCAAGACGACCTGATTCAGAGCGTTGCCGACGCCCTGCAATTCATTTCCTACTACCACCCCGTTGATTTCATCCAGGCCATGCACGAAGCCTACCTGCGCGAAGAATCGCCGGCGGCCCGTGACTCCATCGCCCAGATCCTGATCAACTCGCGCATGTGTGCCACCGGCCATCGCCCGATCTGCCAGGACACCGGTATCGTCACCGTGTTCGTGCGCGTAGGCATGGATGTGCGCTGGGACGGCGCCACCATGGGCCTGGACGACATGATCAACGAAGGCGTGCGTCGCGCCTACAACCTGCCGGAAAACGTTCTGCGTGCCTCGATCCTCGCCGACCCGGCAGGCGCGCGCAAGAACACCAAGGACAACACCCCTGCGGTGATCCACTACTCCATCGTCCCGGGTAACACCGTGGAAGTGGACGTGGCGGCCAAGGGCGGCGGTTCCGAAAACAAGTCGAAAATGGCTATGCTCAACCCGTCCGACTCGATCGTCGACTGGGTGCTCAAGACCGTTCCGACCATGGGTGCCGGCTGGTGCCCACCAGGTATGCTCGGCATCGGCATCGGCGGCACTGCCGAGAAAGCCGCGGTAATGGCCAAGGAAGTGTTGATGGAATCCATCGACATCCACGAGCTGAAAAAGCGCGGCCCGCAGAACCGTATCGAAGAGATGCGCCTGGAGCTGTTCGAGAAGGTCAACCAACTGGGCATCGGCGCCCAGGGCCTGGGTGGCCTGACCACCGTGCTCGACGTGAAGATCATGGACTACCCGACTCATGCCGCTTCCCTGCCGGTGTGCATGATCCCCAACTGCGCCGCCACCCGTCACGCGCATTTCGTGCTCGACGGTTCGGGCCCGGCGTCGCTGGAAGCGCCATCGCTGGACGCCTACCCGGAAATCGTCTGGGAAGCCGGCCCATCGGCCCGCCGCGTCAACCTCGATACCCTGACCCCGGAAGAAGTGCAGAGCTGGAAGCCGGGCGAAACCGTATTGCTCAACGGCAAGATGCTCACCGGTCGCGACGCGGCGCACAAGCGCATGGTCGAGATGCTGAACAAGGGCGAAACCCTGCCGGTGGACCTCAAGGGCCGCTTTATCTACTACGTCGGCCCGGTTGATCCGGTGCGCGAGGAAGTGGTTGGCCCAGCGGGCCCGACCACCGCGACGCGGATGGACAAGTTCACCCGTCAGATCCTCGAGCAGACCGGCCTGTTGGGCATGATCGGCAAGTCCGAGCGCGGCCCTACCGCTATCGAAGCGATCAAGGACCATAAGGCCGTGTACCTGATGGCCGTGGGCGGCGCCGCCTACCTGGTGGCCCAAGCGATCAAGAAGTCCCGCGTGGTGGCGTTCGCCGAGTTGGGCATGGAAGCCATCTACGAGTTCGACGTGAAAGACATGCCGGTCACCGTTGCAGTCGATAGCAACGGCGAATCGGTACACATCACCGGTCCTGCCATCTGGCAGAAAAAGATCAGTGAGAGCCTGGCGGTGGAAGTGCAGTAAGCGCTTTCTCCACAAGCATAAAGGCGACTGCGGCCCATGGCCCAGTCGCCTTTTTTATACCTGAAGCGATTGCCATGGCGAACGCTGTCAAATGTGGGAGCTGGCTTGCCTGCGATGACATCAATTCGGTGTGACTGAAGCACCGAGGTGTCTGCATCGCAGGCAAGCCAGCTCCCACACAAGCTCGTTCGCCACAAGATCCAGACAGCTCATGCTATGGTGCTCGCCCCTCACTGTGCCTGCTCATCATCGTATGATCGTGATCCCTCGCCCTCTGCGTCTGACATTTTACTCGTTGCTGATCATCGCCGGCGCAGTGCTGGCCGCCGCCTTGGCCACCCGCCATGCCGAGCGCCAGGCCCTGGTGGATGAAGCCGCTCGAGCCAATCAACAGCTGGCGTTGTATGCCAACTCGCTGCATACCTTGATCGAACGCTACCGCGCCCTCCCCGCCGTGCTGGCGCTGGATTCGGAAATGATCAGCGCGCTGAAGGGCCCACTCGATAGCGCCACCCAGGATGTACTCAATCGCAAGCTCGAACGCATCAACGGCGCCGCCCAGTCCTCCACTCTGGAGCTGATGGACCGCACCGGCCTGGCGGTGGCCGCCAGCAACTGGAATTTGCCCAGCAGCTATGTCGGCCACAATTACGCGTTCCGTCCGTATTTCAGCCAGACCTTGAGCCAAGGCACCGGACGCTTTTACGCGGTGGGGGTGACGACCGGCATTCCGGGGTATTTCCTGTCCAGCGCGGTGGTCGATGAACACGAGCAGTTCCTCGGCGCCATGGTGGTCAAGCTGGAGTTTCCCGAACTGGAACGCGAATGGGCTCAGGGCAATGACTTGCTGCTGGTCAGCGATGCACGCGGCATTGTGTTTATCGCCAACCAGCCGGGCTGGCGTTATCGCAACCTGCGGCCGCTATCAGAGAGTGACCTGGCGGAACTCAAGGCCACTCGCCAATACGACAAGAAGCAGCTGCAACCATTGGAGACCCAGACCCTGCAGCGCTTCGACGACAACAGCCACCTGATGCGCGTCAACGGCCCGGACGGCAGCGCCAACTACATCTGGGAATCCCTGCCGCTGAAAGCCGAAGGCTGGACCCTGCACCTGCTGCGCAAACCGCAGTTCCCGTTTGAAGACCAACGCAATGCCGGCCTCGCCGCCGCCGGGTCCTGGCTGGCGCTGGTGTTTCTTGTGCTGTTCCTGAGTCAACGCTGGCGCCTGGCTCGCCTTCGCCAACGCAGCCGCGAAGAACTCGAACACTTGGTAGAAGAACGCACCCAGGCCCTGCGCACCGCCCAGGATGGCCTGGTTCAATCAGCCAAACTGGCGGCGCTGGGGCAGATGTCCGCCGCCCTCGCCCATGAGATCAATCAACCGCTGACCGCACAACGTATGCAGCTGGCCACCCTGCGGCTGTTGCTCGACCATGGCCGTGTGGACGACGCCTACAAGGCGCTCACGCCGTTGGATGACATGCTGACGCGCATGGCCGCGCTGACCGGCCACCTCAAGACCTTCGCACGCAAAAGCCCCAGCGGCCTGCGCGAACGCCTGGATCTGGCCACCGTGGTCGACCAGTCCCTGCACCTGCTTGACGCGCGCCTACGCGATGAGGCCATCGGCGTGGTGCTGGACCTGGCCCGCCCGGCCTGGGTACGCGGCGATGCGATTCGCTTGGAACAGGTGCTGATCAACCTACTGCGCAACGCCCTGGACGCCATGGCCGACAAGCCGCGCAAACGCCTGGAAATCCGTCTGCACGCCGATCAGCAGCTGTGGCAGTTGAGCGTCAGCGACAGCGGTGGCGGGATTGCCGAAGAACATTTGAACAACGTATTCGACCCGTTCTTCACCACCAAACCGGTGGGTGACGGGCTCGGCTTGGGCCTGGCGGTGTCCTACGCTATCGTGCATGAATTGGGCGGGCGCCTGATCGCCGGCAATCGTGGCGACGGCGCAGTCTTTTCCCTGACCCTGCCCGTCGCGCTGGAGACACCTGGCCTATGTTGAACGCAGTGATTGTGGTGGATGACGAAGCCAGCATTCGTAAGGCCGTCGAGCAGTGGCTGAGCCTGTCGGGGTTTGACGTTCAGTTGTACAGCCGTGCCGAGGAGTGCCTGGCGCACCTGCCGAAGGACTTCCCCGGGGTGATCTTGAGCGATGTGCGTATGCCCGGGCTCAGCGGCCTTGAATTGCTGGCCGAGGTACAGCGGCGCGATGCTGACTTGCCGGTGATTTTGCTCACCGGCCATGGTGACGTGCCGATGGCCGTCGAAGCCATGCGCGACGGCGCCTACGACTTCCTGGAAAAACCCTTCAGCCCGGATGCCCTGCTCAACAGCCTGCGTCGGGCGCTGGACAAGCGCGGCCTGATCCTGGAAAACCGTCGCCTGCACCAACAGGCCGATCACCGTGCACAACTGGAATCCAGCTTGTTGGGGGTGTCCAAGGGCCTGCAAACCCTGCGTCGCCAGGTGCTGGACCTGGCGACACTGCCGGTCAATGTGTTGATCCGTGGCGAGACCGGCAGCGGTAAAGAACTGGTTGCCCGCTGCCTGCATGATTTCGGCCCACGAGCCAAAAAGCCGTTTGTGGCGCTCAATTGCGCGGCTATCCCCGAGCAATTATTTGAAGCCGAGCTGTTCGGCCACGAAAGCGGCGCCTTCACCGGCGCCCAAGGCAAGCGTATCGGCAAGCTGGAGTACGCCCATGGCGGCACCGTGTTCCTCGACGAAATCGAAAGCATGCCCCTGGCGCAACAGGTAAAACTGCTGCGCGTGTTGCAAGAGCAGAAGTTGGAGCGATTGGGTTCCAACCAGAGCATCAATGTCGACCTGCGCATCATCGCCGCTACCAAGCCGGACCTGCTCGAAGAAGCACGCGCCGGGCGTTTTCGCGAGGACCTGGCTTATCGCCTGAACGTCGCACAACTGCGCCTGCCGCCCCTGCGCGAGCGTCGCGAAGACATTCCGTTGTTGTATGAGCATTTCGCCCAAAGCGCTGCCGAACGTTTGGGCCGCCATCTTGAGCCATTGAGTGGGCCGCAGCTGAGTCGCCTGCTCAGCCATGACTGGCCGGGCAACGTACGTGAACTGGCCAACGTCGCCGAGCGCCAGGTGCTGGGGCTTGGAGAGCCTGAACCTGAAGGTATTGAACCTGGGCAATCGCTGGCGGCGCAGCAGGAGGCTTTCGAGGCGCATTGCCTGAAAGCCGCGCTGACCCGGCATAAAGGCGATATCAAAGCGGTGCTGGCCGAGCTGCAACTGCCGCGACGGACCCTCAATGAAAAGATGCAGCGGCATGGGTTGGTGCGGGAAATGTTCCTCTGATCCTGCTTATGTAGCGATTGCAAGGACGTCTTCGCGAGCAAACCATAAGCGGATTTCCGCTCATCCCGCAAAAATAATCGGCAACTTTCCGCTCAAAAAAACCTCGCAACCCTTCTATTCCGGGCCTTCATCCACTTGGCACAGCTTCTGCTATAGCCCAAGCCAGGCAGTGCTCAAGCACGCTCCATAAAAACAACTAGATGAAGGATCCTTCAATGGATAACTCCAACTCCCTGCCTCTGGGATCGGCGTCTGCGCCGGCAAAAGAACGCACCACTTCCAGCCGCATCAAGTCGATCTTCAGTGGATCGGTCGGCAACATGGTCGAGTGGTACGACTGGTACGTCTACGCCGCCTTCTCGCTGTACTTCGCCAAGACGTTCTTCCCCAAAGGCGACACCACCGCCCAACTGCTCAACACCGCCGCGATCTTCGCCGTGGGCTTCCTGATGCGCCCTATCGGTGGTTGGCTGATGGGCCTGTATGCCGACAAGGTCGGGCGTAAAAAAGCCCTGATGGCCTCGGTCTACCTGATGTGCTTCGGCTCGCTGCTGATTGCCCTGAGCCCTGGCTATGAACTCATCGGTATCGGTGCGCCGATCCTGCTGGTGTTTGCCCGTTTGCTGCAGGGCCTGTCGGTCGGTGGCGAATACGGCACTTCCGCCACTTACCTCAGCGAGATGGCGACCAAGGAACGTCGTGGTTTCTACTCCAGCTTCCAATACGTGACCCTGATCTCCGGCCAACTCATCGCGCTGGCGGTGCTGATCGTGCTGCAACAACTGCTGACTACCGAACAGTTGTACGCCTGGGGCTGGCGTATCCCGTTCGCCATCGGCGCCTTGTGTGCAGTGGTCGCGCTCTATCTGCGTCGTGGCATGGAAGAAACCGAGTCGTTCACCAAGAAGGAAAAGGCCAAGGAAAGCGCAATGCGCACCTTGATGCGCCACCCCAAGGAACTGATGACCGTGGTCGGCCTGACCATGGGCGGCACCCTGGCGTTCTACACCTACACCACCTATATGCAGAAATACCTGGTGAACACGGTCGGCATGAGCATCTCCGACTCCACCACCATTTCGGCAGCCACGCTGTTTCTGTTCATGTGCCTGCAGCCGATCATCGGCGGGCTTTCGGATAAAGTCGGTCGTCGCCCGATCCTGATTGCCTTCGGTGTCCTGGGTACCCTGTTCACCGTGCCGATCCTCACCACCCTGCACACCATCCAGAGCTGGTGGGGCGCGTTCTTCCTGATCATGGCAGCGCTGATCATCGTCAGCGGCTATACCTCGATCAACGCCGTGGTGAAAGCCGAACTGTTCCCCACCGAAATCCGCGCCCTGGGCGTGGGCCTGCCGTATGCGCTGACGGTGTCGATCTTCGGCGGTACCGCTGAATACATCGCGCTGTGGTTCAAGAGCATCGGTATGGAAACTGGCTACTACTGGTACGTGACCGCGTGTATCGCAGTGTCGCTGATGGTCTACGTGACCATGAAAGACACCCGCAAGCACTCGCGGATTACCACGGACTAAAAAATGAGGGAGGGGACAACCCCCCTCCCACATTGGATATGATGTGGGCCCCAGAATCGAGAGCAGAACAGGTCATGTCCGACGATATCCACTTCTACGAACCCGCCAACGGCCACGGCCTGCCCCATGACCCGTTCAATGCCATCGTCGGCCCACGCCCGATTGGCTGGATCTCCTCGCACGACAGCGAAGGCCGCCTGAACCTGGCGCCTTACAGCTTCTTCAATGCATTCAACTACATCCCACCGATCATTGGGTTTTCCAGTGTGGGGCGCAAAGACAGCTTGAATAACATTGAGCAGACCGGCGAGTTTGTGTGGAACCTGGCCACTCGCCCGTTGGCCGAGCAGATGAACCAGAGTTGCGCGGCGGTCTCACCGGATGTGAATGAATTCGAGTTGTCCGGCCTGACGCCGGTGGCTTCGAAAGTCGTCGCTGTACCCCGCGTCGGCGAGAGCCCGGTGTCGTTTGAATGCAAAGTGACGCAGATCATCCAACTGCAACGCGCCGACAAGGAGCTGGTGCCGAGTTGGCTGGTACTGGGCGAAGTGGTTGCGGTGCACATCGCCAAGTGGTTGCTAAAGGATGGGATCTACGACACTGCTGCCGCCGAGCCGATTTTGCGCGGCGGCGGCCCGGCGGATTACTTCCAGTTGGGGCCGCAAGCGCTGTTCAAGATGTACCGCCCAGGCGCCACAAAACCCTGACTGACATACAGTCAAATTGTGGGAGGGGGCTTGCTCCCGATGGCTATGTATCAGCTAAAAATTTGCTGGCTGATACACCGCTATCGGGAGCAAGCCCCCTCCCACATTTGATCGGCAGCGTTCGTTAGTTGGAAGCCGTTGCCCAAGTCAGTTGACCTTCCGCATCCACATCAACCAGGCAATCAAGATGCAGCGTCGCCGCATCATCGGCATCCGAAGCCGTCTTGAACTTCTGCCCGTCAAGGATCTTGTGGAACTTGGGGGCGCCCATGCCATCCAGTGCCTTGACGGCGATGGCAGCGCTATAGCCACCCTCTTCTTCACGCATCAAGGCGGAAACGGCTTCGTGGTGGACAAATTGTTTACGTGCCATGTTGCAGGTCCTGGCCAATGGAAAAGTCGGCCATTGTAAACCGGTTCAACCGGCCAGTTGCAGGTACTCGCCGTAGGCGTTGACGGCAGATGCATCGGTGAAGGTCTGGAAGTCCATGCTGCGCACGACCATGTCGTTGAGCAACTCCGTAAAAATCATCAAGGTCGGTGAGCTGAAGTAGGCACTCATGGCCTCCTCGCTGCTCCAAAAACCTGATACCAGCCATATATCAGGATCGACCTGGGAATGCTGCAACGAAAATTGCAGGCAACCTGGGGCTTGGCGGCCCGGTTCGATCAAACTGCTCAAGCGTGCACCGAGTTCGGTGCTGCACCCGCTACGGGCGCGGATAAAGGCCATGTGGCTCGCGGGAATGGGGGTGGACATGTTCGACTCTCCCGTTGAGAAGTGATGCTCGGCAAGCACGGTGAGGGTGTGTTGCCACAGGATCAAAGATAGCGGCCCGGCTGTGGATGCGGTTAGTCGATTCCTGCAGGCTTATTGCACAATCCTGCGATAAACATAGAGAGGACGTTTGGCCCCCGGGATTTATTCCATGCACCGGTCCAGTGTTTCAGGGAGATGACAGGCGGCCTGCTTGCCTGATTCACTACCTATCGCAGGATCAGGCAAGGATCCTGCAGAATCGACGTAACACTTTTTGAAAAGCTGCCGCTAAGCTGAGCCCATCAAAGCAGCGTGTAGAGGACGCCCCATGTCGTCGCCCGAACCAAAGCCCATTCCCGTCGATGCCGAGATGGAGAAACAACGCGCCGAGCTGGCCAGTATCGTGCACCGCCACACCTGGGAAGATGGCTCCTACGGCACGGCGATCACCTCGCTGTATCTGAACCGCCACAACACGCCACGGGATTTCATGCCGGTGCTGGTGGAACCTGCGCTGTGCATCCTCGCCAGCGGCAGCAAGGAAGTGCGCCTGGCCGACGAAATCTTTGCCTACGACCCGCTCAATTATCTGGTGTTCTCGGTCGCCATGCCGGTAGCCGGCAGAATCATCGATGCCACCCCGCAAGACCCCAACCTGTCGGTCCGCATCAATATCGATCCGGCCCAGCTCACCGCGCTGATTGCCGAAGCCGGGCCTATGGGTGTGCCGTCGCGTCCCACCTCTCGTGGCATGTATGTGGACCGCATCGACACCCCGTTGCTCGACGCCGTGCTGCGCCTGGCCCGCCTGCTGGACACGCCCAAAGACATCGCCATGCTCGCGCCGTTGATCAACCGTGAAATTCTCTATCGCTTGCTGCGGGGCCCACAGGGTTATCGCCTGTATGAAATTGCCGTGGCCAACAGCCAGAGCCATCGCGTCAGCCAGGCGATCAAGTGGTTGAACGGCAACTACGAACAACCGCTGCGCATCGACGACCTGGCCAAGGAAGTGAACCTGAGCGTCTCGACCTTGCACCATCGCTTCAAGGCGATTACGGCCATGAGCCCGCTGCAGTACCAGAAGCAGCTGCGCTTGCAGGAAGCCCGGCGCTTGATGATTGCCGAAGGACTGGAAGCCTCGGCCGCGGGGTATCGGGTGGGGTATGAAAGCCCGTCGCAATTCAGCCGGGAATACAGTCGGTTGTTTGGGGCGCCACCGCTGCGCGATTTGGCCCGGTTGCGCCAAAGCATCTGATGTACGCAGCTCAGGTGTTTGTTAGTCCAAGGTTCTTGGTAGTTGCAGGGTGACGCGCAGGCCGCCTTCGCGCAGGTTCTGCAAACTCACTTCACCGCCATGGCTATGGGCAATGTTGCGCGCGATCCCCAGCCCCAGGCCATACCCCTGCTGCTGGCCGGCCAGGCGAAAGTGCGGTTCGAATACCTGCTCCAGACGCTGCTCCGGCACACCGGGGCCTTCGTCATCCACATGCAGGACGAACTGCACACCATCGTCCTCGATATGCAGATGCGCGTTCTGCCCGTACTTCAAGGCGTTGTCGATCAGGTTACCGATGCAACGCTTGAGCGCCAGCGGCTTGCCCGGGTAGGCCGCCAGGGCCGCGCCTTCAAGGGTTACCCGCCCGTTGCCGTTGGGCGCCAGGTACGGTTCCACCAGGCATTCGAGTACATGATTGAGGTCAACCGGCTGGATGTTTTCGTGGATGTCGGTGTCTTTCACGCATTGCAGCGCGCCTTTGACCAGCAGTTCCAGCTCATCCAGGTCGCGGCCGAATTTGGTTTGCAGGTTCTCGTCTTCGAGCAATTCCACACGCAACCGCAGGCGGGTAATCGGGGTGCGCAAGTCGTGGGAAATTGCGCTGAACAACTGGCTGCGTTCGGTCAGGTAACGGCTGATGCGTTCGCGCATTGCGTTGAATGCGCGGCCCACCTCCACCACTTCACTGCCGCCGCCTTCGGCCACCGGTTCTACATCGGCGCCCAGCGACATATCCCGCGCCGCCCGCGCCAGGCGCTTGAGCGGCCGGCTTTGCCAATGCACCAGCAAACCGATAAACAGCAGCAAAAAACCGCTGGTCAGCACGATAAACCACACCTGCTGGGACGGCAGGCCCTGTTCTTCAAGGCTGGTGTACGGCTCTGGCAACAGCGAGGCGATGTACAGCCATTCGCCGGGAGCCAGTTGAATCTGGGTGACCAATACCGGTGGGTTAACCGGCTCCAGGGTTAACGCGTAATGGGCCCAGGAGCGTGGCAGTTCGTCGAGCTTGAGGCCGGCATTGAAGATGCGCAGGTCTTCGGCGCTGACGAACTCCACCGAGATATGTACATCGGCGCCCAGGGTTTGGCGTAGCACCTCATCGACCGCCTCCAGCACCGCTTGCTTGCGTGGCGTCTGCGGCAGGATCGCCATATCCAGCGGGCGATCATTGAGGGTCACTACAAAGCGGGTACCGCCCATGCTGCGCAACTGATCAAGAACCAAAGGCCGATAGGCCACCGGCAGCGAACGGAAATAACTCACGCTGGCGGTCATAGAGTGCGCCAGGCTGCGGGCGCTGGTCACCAGGCCCTCAAGCTGGGTGGCGCGCAATTGCGACACCCAGATCACGCTGGACAGCGCCTGGGCGAACAGCACGGCGAGCAAGGTCAGCAGCAACATGCGCCCCAGCAGCGAGCGTGGCACCGGAAAGCGGCGGCGGCGCTCGGTCAAAGGTTCAGTGGGCATTGCCGGCAACCACGCTGGCTGCCAGTTGATAACCGCTGCCGCGCACGGTGCGGATCAGCCTCGGGGGTTTTTCGGTATCGCGCAGGCGTTGGCGCAGACGGCTGACGGCCATATCGACGATACGGTCAAGCGGCATCAGGTCACGGCCACGGGTAGCGTTGCCGATAGTGTCGCGGTCGAGGATCTGTTGCGGGTGATCAAGAAACAACTTGAGCAAGGCAAAGTCCGCGCCGGAAAGGATGACCTCTTCGCCATCAACGTGAAACAAGCGGTGGCTGATCATGTCCAGGCGCCATTCATCGAAGACCAGCACATCACCGCCAGTGCTGCGCTCCTGGCCGAATTGGCAACGGCGCAGCAGTGCCTTGATCCGCGCCTGCAACTCGCGAGGGCTGAACGGCTTGCCGATATAGTCGTCAGCGCCCAGTTCCAGGCCGATCACGCGGTCGGCTTCGTCGGAACTGGCGGTGAGCATGATGATCGGTACCTGCGCCTGGCGCGGGTGCTGGCGGATCCAGCGGCACAGACTGAACCCGTCTTCATCCGGCAACATCACATCGAGGATGACCAGGTCGCACGGCGCCTCGTTCATCGCCTGGCGGAACCCCGCACCATCGGCCACGCCACGGACCTGGAAGCCGGCGCGACTGAGGTAGGTTTGCAGCAATTCACGGATCTCCTGGTCGTCGTCGACGAGGAGAATGGATTTACTGATTACGCTCACGGGGGCCTCCTTGTTGTTATGGGGTGTTCTGTAGGGCCTCATCGGGGGCAAGCCCCCTCCCACATTTGCCTGCATTCCAGAGTTGGAACGCGGTCAAATGCGGGAGCGGGCTTGCTCGCGAAGAGGCCATCACAGCCTATGCAAAAGCCTGCTCAAGCGCCACGCCAGCCCCGGTCAGTCCCGAATACGGCGCTGTCACCAACCACACCGGAATACCTTTGAAGTAGTCGCTCATGCAGCCTTTATCCGCAAAACTTTTGGCGAAACCGCTGGCGATAAAGAAGTCGGCAAACCTGGGTATCACCCCACCCACGATGTACACGCCACCGCGCCCACCGGTGGTCAAGACGTTATTGCCCGCGACCCGGCCCAGCCAGATGCTGAACTGGTCCAGCACTTCCATGGCGACCGCGTCACCGGCCAGGCCCGCTGCGGTGATGGCTTCGGGCGTGTCCAGCACCGGCTCGTGCCCGTCCACCGCACAAATAGCGCGATACAGACGCGGCAACCCGCCGCCGCTCAATACGGTCTCGGCGCTGACATGGCCGATCTCCGTGTAAATATGCTGCCACAGCTGGGTTTCCCGCGGGCTGCTCAGGGGCAGGTCGACGTGCCCGCCCTCCCCCGGCAATGCCGCGAAACGCCCGGCGCCAAGGTCCAGCAAGGTGCCAACGCCCAGGCCAGTGCCCGGGCCGATCACCACCGCTGGGCGCAACGGCTCCGGCGTGCCTTCGCAGACCACGCGGAACTCGTCGGGCTTAAGACGCGTCATGCCCAGGGCCATGGCCGAGAAATCATTGACCAGCAGCAGTTCATCCACTTGCAGGGCTTGGCAAAACGCCGTCTTGCTCAGGCGCCAGTGATTGTTGGTGAACTTGAACTCATCGCCACTCACCGGCCCGGCCACCGACAGGCACACCGCACCGATGTCCCCGGTTTCCAGGCCTTCCTCTGCGAGATAGACCTTGATCGCTTCTTCAGGGCTTTGGTGATCCGCTGTGGCATGCACGCGGATCGAATGCAGCTCCTGATCTCGCCATAACGCAAAACGGGCGTTGGTACCCCCGATATCACCGACCAGCGCAAGCTTCACTTAAGCGTCTCCAAGGCAGAGGTAAAGGCGCTGGCGCCCTGCTCTGCGGAGCTTGCGGCCAAGCGCATGAATGCAAACAGCTCGCGACCTGCTCCCACGTTATTGCCCAACAGGCCCGTGGCAGGCGTGCGCGCTGCAAATACTTCGGCGTCCACTTTAAGCTCCAGGGTGCCGGTGACGCCATCGACGCGGATGATATCGCCATCCTGCACCCGCGCCAGCGGCCCGCCGCTCTGGGCTTCGGGGTTGACGTGGATCGCGGCAGGGATCTTACCCGAGGCGCCGGACATTCGCCCATCTGTTACCAACGCCACTTTGAAACCACGGTCCTGCAACACGCCGAGAAACGGGGTCATCTTGTGCAATTCCGGCATACCGTTGGAACGTGGTCCCTGAAAGCGCATCACCGCAACGAAGTCTTTTTCCAGCTGGCCCGCTTTGAAGGCGTCGGCCAGGTCTTGCTGATCCTGGAACACCACCGCCGGCGCTTCAACCACCTGATGCTCGGGCGCGACAGCCGAAACTTTCATTACGCCACGGCCAAGGTTGCCTTCCATCACGCGCAAGCCGCCTTCCGGCGAAAACGCACGGGCCACGGGGCGCAGGATGGTTTCGTCGAGGCTCTCGATCGGGCCATCGCGCCAGACCAGCTCGCCGTCCACCAGGAACGGCTCCTGAATGTAGCGGCTCAAGCCCTTGCCGGCCACGGTGTTGACGTCTTCGTGGAGCAGGCCGGCTTCGAGCAGTTCGCGGATCAGGAACGACATGCCACCCGCCGCCTGGAAGTGATTGATGTCGGCCTTGCCGTTTGGGTATACGTGGGACAGGGTCGGCACCACCTCGGAGAGGTCGGCCATGTCTTGCCAGGTCAGGATGATGCCCGCCGACATGGCAATGGCCGGCATGTGCAGCGTATGGTTGGTGGAACCGCCGGTAGCGTTTAGCGCAACGATGGAGTTGACGATGGATTTCTCGTCGACGATCTCGCCGATCGGCGTGAAGTTGCCATTGGCCTTGGTCAAGCGCGTGACCTGGTGCGCCGCTTCGCGGGTCAACGCGTCACGCAGCGGCGTGTACGGATTGACGAATGACGCGCCCGGCAAATGCAAGCCCATCACTTCCATCAACAACTGGTTGGTGTTGGCGGTGCCGTAGAAGGTACAGGTACCGGGGCTGTGGTAGGACTTCATCTCCGATTCCAGCAGCTCTTCGCGGCTGGCCTTGCCTTCGGCGTAGCGTTGGCGCACATCGGCTTTCTGCTTGTTGGAGATACCCGACGGCATCGGGCCGCCCGGCACAAAGATCATCGGCAGATGGCCGTAGCGCAGCGCGCCCATCATCAGGCCGGGGACGATCTTGTCGCAGATCCCCAGCATCAGCGCGGCGTCGAACATGTTGTGGGACAGCGCTACCGCCGTGGACATGGCGATGACTTCACGGCTGAGCAGGCTCAGTTCCATGCCCGGCTCGCCCTGGGTCACGCCGTCGCACATGGCGGGGGTGCCCCCGGCGAACTGGCCGACCGAGCCCACTTCACGCAGGGCTTTCTTTATTTGTTCAGGGAAATGTTCGTAGGGCTGATGCGCCGAGAGCATGTCGTTATAAGAAGAAACAATTGCCACGTTGGCAGCATTCATCATGCGCAGGCTGTTTTTGTCTTCGGTGCCGCAACCGGCCACGCCGTGGGCAAAGTTGGCGCATTGCAGCTTGCCACGCATCGGACCGTCGCTGGCTGCGCCGCGGATGAGCGCAAGGTAAGCCTCGCGGGTGGCGCGGCTGCGGGCGATAAGCCGTTCGGTGACCTCAAGAACGCGGGGATGCATGTATAGAACTCCAGGCTAACGGATGTGGCGACCTGAGTGTCTATGCTGATCAAACGCCCACAGCTCATGGGATGGCAGGGGGTCGTTTGGATCATCGGACCAGTTGATTCAGGTCACTCGTTGTAGATTGAACAAAATATTGCCACTAAAAAGGCTTGTTTTCTATTTTTATGCGAATAATCTTGTAATTCTTACAACAAATCGACGACAGGCACTTTTCCAATGACTCTACGTATCGCAATCAATGGTTTTGGCCGTATCGGCCGTAATGTCCTGCGCGCACTGTATACCCAAGGCTATCGCCAGGATTTGCAGATCGTCGCCATCAATGATTTGGGCGACAGTTCGATCAACGCCCACCTGCTCAAGTACGACACCGTACACGGCACTTTCGATGCAGAGGTCGCCCACGATCAGGAAAGCCTGACCGTCAATGGTGACCGGATTGCCGTCAGTGCCATTCGCAACCCCGCCGACCTGCCGTGGGCTGCGCACAAGATCGACGTGGTGTTCGAATGCACCGGCCTGTTCACCGACCGTGACAAGGCTGCCGCCCATATTACCGCCGGCGCGCGCAAGGTGATCATCTCGGCTCCGGCCAAGGGCGCGGATGCCACTGTGGTTTATGGCGTAAACCATGACATTTTGCGTCAGTCCCACCAGATCATCTCCAACGCGTCGTGCACCACCAACTGCCTGGCGCCGGTCGCGCAGGTGCTGCACCGTGAGCTGGGTATCGAAAGCGGCCTGATGACCACCATTCACGCCTACACCAACGACCAGAACCTGACCGACGTCTACCACACCGACCCGTACCGCGCGCGCTCGGCCACCCAGAACATGATCCCGAGCAAAACCGGCGCGGCTGAAGCCGTTGGCCTGGTGCTGCCGGAACTGGCGGGCAAGCTGACCGGCATGGCGGTGCGGGTACCGGTGATCAACGTGTCTCTGGTGGACCTGACTGTGCAGTTGAAGAAAGAAGCCACGGCCGATGAAGTCAACGCCCTGCTGAAACAGGCCAGCCAGCACTCGAAGATCCTCGGTTACAACACCCTGCCGCTGGTTTCCAGTGACTTCAACCATAACCCGCTGTCGTCGATCTTCGATGCCAATCACACCAAGGTCAGCGGCAAGCTGCTCAAGGTGCTGGCCTGGTACGACAACGAGTGGGGCTTCTCCAACCGTATGCTGGATAACTGCCTGGCGCTGTGCAACGCCGAGTAATCCCACCTGTGGGAGGGAGCAAGCCCCCTCCCACAGTTACATCTTGTCCAGAGTAGGTTCAGGGAAATAGCCACTTGCCATTTCGGTTGATGATAAGCATTATCATTAACTGCATATCGGTCTGGTATCACTGTGAGCCAATCTCGCTTCAACCAAGTCTTTCTCACCCAACGGGTGATTCTGCTACGCACCTTGCAGCGGATGGTGAATAACCACAGCACTGCCGAGGACCTGTTGCAGGAAACCTACCTGCGCGTCACTCGGGCCCTGAGCGAGCGGCCGATCGACCACCTTGAACCCTTTGTGTACCAGACCGCGCGCAACCTGGCGCTGGATCACCTGCGCTCGCGCCGGATCCAGGCCCGCACGTTGCAGGAAGACGTCCCGCTGGACGTGCTGCAAAGCGTCGCCGCCCCTGCCAGCACGCCTGAAGAAGCCATTCAGGCCGAGCAACTGCTGGAGCATCTGAGCGTCAGCCTCGGCCAGCTGAGCGCTCGTCAGCAGCGGATTTTCATCCTCAGCCGCCTGCACGGTTGCAGCTACCAGGAGATTGCCGATCAGTTGAACGTGTCCTTGAGCACCGTACAAAAGGAACTGAAATTGATCATGGCCATCTGTGTAGGTGTGGCCGAACGGCTGGATCAGCCTTAAGCTCCATCCGACAGAGCTATCGATCCACGCTGTACGAAAAAATGAATAGAACGTGGCGAAGACCCGAGGAACACCGTGACGGACCCGAATAAACTGCGCCCCCATGCGTTGGCTCATGAGGTGCTGCAAGACACGGCCATGGACCAAGCCCTCGATTGGCTGATCGCCTTGCAGTGCCCGCAACCCGGGCAGCAGGCCGAGTTCGACGCCTGGCTGGCCGAGGACCCGGCGCATGTCCACGCGTTCAGCAAGGCCCAGGCGGCCTGGGCAGGTGCACCGGTACACAGCGCCGCCGTGGCCCTGGCGGTGCCACGCAAGCCAAGCGGCTGGCGCCGGATCAAACCGCACTGGAAGCCCTTGGCCACCGCGGCCGTGCTGTTGATCGGTCTGTTCAGCTTCAGCAACTTGCCGATGCGCTTGCAGGCCGATCACCTCACCGTGGTCGGCGAGCGCCAGCGCCTGCAACTGGACGATGGGGCCAAGGTGCTGCTCAACACCAACTCGGCATTTTCCAGCCGCATCACCGACCACCAGCGCATTGCGCGCCTGTACCAGGGCGAAGCGTTCTTCGACATAGCCCCCAGCCGTGGCCTGGCCCTGGAAATCGACGCCGGCCCCGTACGTGCCAGCGTGCGCGACACCGCCTTCGCCGTGCGCTACCTCGATGGCGAGGCCCAGGTACAGGTGCAGCGTGGCGATGTCGACCTGAGCAACACCTTCGACGATGCCCGCGTACGCCTGAGTGCCGGGCAAAGCATCCGCATCGGCCCCAAGGGTTTCGGCCAACCGGCCAAGCTCGATGTCGGCAAGGATCTGGCGTGGGTGCAGGGTAGGCTGGTGTTCGAAAATTGCCCGCTGAGCGAAGTCCTGGCTGAACTGCGCCGCTATTACCCTGGCTGGATCGTCAACAACAATGAGCAACTGGCCAGCGTCGCCGTCACCGGCAACTATCGTCTCGACCAGCCCCTGGACGTGCTGCGCTCCCTGGCCCACATCACCTCGGCCAAGCTGTCGGAATACCCGGCGCTGGTGATTCTGAACTAAATGAGAATTATTTTTACTCGATGTTAACCGGCGATACGTCTCGTTATAGCCAATGCAACTGATTCCTATTTGGTTCAGTTCGCAACTATAAGATTCGTATCCCGGAGCGCTCTCGATGTCCTCTCGTTTCAACCGCCGGTGTTCTTCGCCCGTTTTGTCTTTGCTGACCGCTGCGATCCTGCTGGCTGGCGCGCCCGTCATGAGCGCCACCGCCGCCGAACCCGCCCCTCGCAGCCACGGTAATTACAACTTCAGCATCGAGCAGCAACCGCTGGTGTCGGCGCTCAACGCCTTTACCGCGGTGACCGGCTGGCAAGTCGGCCTGCCGGCAGAGCTGGGCCAGGGAGTGTCGTCCCCTGGCGTGCGCGGCCCGCTGTCGCCGGAAAAAGCCCTGGAGCGGTTGTTGGTGGGGACCAACCTGAGCTACCGCAAACTGGGCAATAACAGCATCGTGCTGGAGAAACGCGCCGCGGGCGGCGCCCTCGCCCTGCAACAGGTGACCATCAGCGCCACCCGTAACGAACAGGATGTGAACAGCGTACCCAGCACCGTCAGCGTGCACGACCGCGAGGAACTGGACCGCCAGAACACCAACAACATCCGCGAACTGGTGCGCTACGAGCCCGGTGTCTCCGTCGGCGGCGCCGGCACCCGCTCAGGCAACGCGGGCTATAACATCCGTGGTATCGACGGCGACCGCATCCTCACCCAGGTGGACGGCGTCGAAGTGCCCAACAACTTCTTCAACGGCCCCTACGCCAAGACCCGTCGCAACTACGTCGACCCGGAAATCGTCAAGCGCGTGGAGATCCTGCGCGGCCCGGCCTCGGCCCTGTACGGCAGCAACGCCATCGGCGGCGCGGTGAGCTATTTCACCCTCGACCCGGACGATATCATCAAGCCCGGCAAGGACGTCGGCGCCCGCCTCAAGACCGGCTACAGCTCCGCCGACGAGAGCTGGCTGACCTCCGGCACCTTCGCAGGGCGGGTACAGGACTTCGATGGCTTGCTGCACCTGAGCCAGCGCAATGGTCATGAAACCGAATCCTACGACGGCAACAACGCCACCGGCCTGGCCCGCACCGGCGCCAACCCGGAAGACGCGCGCACCACCAACGTGCTGGCCAAGCTGGGCTGGAACTATGGTGATGAAAACCGCCTGGGCCTGACCTACGAGAAGTTCAAGGATGACCGCGACGTCAACCTGAAGAATGCCGTAGGCGGCCCGTTCATCGGCGGTCGAGGCATGAACCTCTACCGTGCCCGCTCGGGCAACGACACCATCACCCGCGAGCGCTTCGGCCTGGAAAACACTTTTGCCCTGGAGTCGCCGATCGCTGATCGCATCAAGACCAGCCTCAACTACCAGATCGCCAAGACCGACCAGACCACCGCCGAGATCTACCAGGCTGGTCGCCGCGTACTGCGTACCCGCGACACCCTTTACGAAGAAAAACAGTGGGTCTTCGACGCTCAACTGGACAAGGCGTTCAGCGTCGGCGAAACCGACCACCAGGTGACCTACGGCACCACCCTCAAGCAGCAGAAAGTCACCGGCTCGCGCGAAGGCTCCGCCTCGTGCCTGGCCATTGGTGGCGGCTGCACCGCCATCGGCGCGCCCAGCCCGCAAGCAAGCGACAGCGTGAAGAAGGCCAGCGACTTCCCCGACCCGACCATCAACACTTACTCCTTGTTTGCCCAGGACCAGATCAGCTGGGATAAATGGACCTTCCTGCCCGCCGTGCGGTATGACTACACCCGGCTCAAGCCCAAGCTGACCCAGGAGTTCCTCAACACCGTCAACCCAACTGGCGAATACGCCGTCGATGGCAAGGACAAAACCTGGCACCGCGTCACGCCAAAGTTCGGCCTGACCTACGCCCTGACCGATAACTACACCTGGTTCGGCCAATACGCCGAAGGCTTCCGCACCCCCTCGGCGAAGGCCCTGTATGGCCGCTTCGAAAACCTCAACATTGGCTACACCGTCGAACCCAACCCCGACCTCAAGCCGGAGACCAGCAAAGGCATCGAGACCGGGATACGCGGCAAGTTTGACGAAGGCTCCTTCGACATCGCGGTGTACTACAACAAGTACCGCGACTTTATCGACGAAGACAACGCCGTGGTCGGCGGCACCGTGGAGCAGTTCCAGGCCGTCAATATCAAGCGCGCCACCATCAAGGGCGTGGAAGCCAAGGGCCGCCTGAACCTGGATGCGTTCGGCGCGCCGAAGGGTCTGTACACCCAGGGTTCGATTGCCTACGCCCACGGTCGCAACGACGACAATGGCGAACCATTGAACAGCGTCAACCCGCTCAAGGGCGTGTTTGGCCTGGGCTACGACCAGGACAATTACGGCGGCCTGCTGAGCTGGACCCTGGTGAAAAAACAGAACCGCGTCGACAGCACCACCTTCCACGCTCCCGACGGCAGCACCGACGGCCCGTTCAAGACCCCGGGCTTCGGCATCCTCGACCTGACCGCCTACTACAAGGTCACCAACGACGTGACCATCAACGGTGGCCTCTACAACCTCACCGACAAGAAGTACTGGAACTGGGATGACGTGCGCAGTTACGACAGCGTCGGCGAAGCTGGCGTAACCGGCCCGGCCAACCTCGACCGCCTGACCCAGCCCGGTCGCAACTTTGCGATCAACCTGATCTGGGACATCTGATCCACCCGCCTCACCTCGCCGGAATCCATCAGCGGCGGGGTGAGGATTTTTTACTGTGCCACGTCTTCTTGTTCGTCTAGTTGATAACAGCTCTCTTTAAGGGCACCCAGGCGCTCCCTCTTTCAAGGACTTTTTACATGACCGCTTCTCCTACCGCAGAACGCCCAAGCCTGCGCTCCCAGCGCCTGAACCAGATCACCAATGAACCGCACACCAAGCTGGATGCGTTGGTGAAGGCTCATGCGCCGTTCGAAACCCAAGCCAACTTCGCCCGCTTTGTGGTGGCCCAGTACCTGTTCCAGTCGGAACTGGTGGCGCTGTACAACGATGCCGCGCTGAACACGATCATTCCCGACCTGGCCGCCCGCTGCCGCGCCGAAGCCGCCAAGCTCGACCTGGCTGACCTGGACACCGACGTTCCGGCTCCGGTCGCCGGCGCGGTGAAAAACCCAAGCCAGGCCGAAGCCCTGGGTTGGCTGTTCGTGTCCGAAGGCTCCAAGCTGGGCGCCGCGTTTCTGATCAAGCGCGCCGTCGGCCTGGGCCTGAGCGAAACCTTCGGGGCCCGCCACCTGGGCGAACCGGCCGGTGGCCGCGCCGAAGGCTGGAAAAGCTTCACCCGCACCCTCGACAGCCTGGAGTTCAGCGCCGAAGAAGAAGCTGCGGTAGAAAAAGGCGCGATCGATGCGTTTGTGCGCTTCACCGTGTTGCTGGAACAGGCGTACGCTAGCGCCCCAGAAATGGCGTAAATGTTCCGGTAGACATCGGTTCAATGTGGGAGCAGGCAAGCCAGCTCCCACATTTGAGTGCATTTCATGGCAGATCATGTGTAAACCCTCCCACCAGAAAACTGCAGCATGACCGGCAAAACCCAATCCTCCTCAAAGATCGCCCAACTTCTCTATGGCCTGCTGGCCTACGTCAGCCTGGGGATCGGTTTGGTCGCGATTGTCATACCGGGTTTGCCGACCACCGAATTCATCCTGCTGGCCGCCTGGGCCGCCACCAAAAGCTCACCGCGCTTAAGCGCCTGGCTGGAAAACCACCGCCTGTTCGGGCCGATCCTGTTCAACTGGCGCAACGGCAAGATCATTGCGCGCCGGGCCAAGGTCAGCGCCACCGTAAGCATGTTGCTGTGTGCCGTGTTGATGCTGGTGATGCTTGATCATGGCTGGCCCGTGTACCTGGCAATCGCCGGGATGAGCCTGGGCAATCTGTGGATCTGGTCCCGCCCCGAGCAGCTCGCACGGCCCGTATAACGCCCGGCGTAGGCATTTTCCTACCGCTCATCGCCTATTACTCATGAATTGATTTGTGACGCCGATGTTTCAGGAACGGCGCCGAATGGACTTGGCTCTGCTGCGTGCATACCCACAAGTCCATTCGTGAGTGAACCTATGTTCGACACCCTTTCTATCCGCTTGAAAATCGTGCTGCTGTCCGGCCTCTGCCTGCTGGGAGTGATCGCACTGGTGGTCGGCATCAATATCTACAACACCAACCAGAACGATCGGTTGGTCAGTGATTCAAGCTCACGAATGCTCACCGCCAGCGTGGAACAGCTGCTGCAAGCCAAGGCCGCCGAACAGGCCGGGCACTTGCAAAAGACCTTCGGTGAAAACCTGCTGGCGGTTACCGCCCTCGCCGACCAGATCAAGGACCTGCGTCAGTTGGGGACCAAGCGCTCCATTGAAGCCGGCGCCCTGCGCGAAGAAATCAACCAGAGCGTGAAAACCGCGTTCGAGCGCAACACCAAGGTGCTGGGCATCTGGCTGTCGTTCGAGCCCAACGGCCTGGATGGCAAGGACAGTGAATTCGTTGACGACAAGGCGCGCGTCTCCAACGAAAAAGGTCGCTTTTCCAGCTACTGGAGCCGTGCCGGCGGCGAAAGCCTGAACACCATCATGGTCGAGGATGACCTGACCAAGACCACCCTCAACCTTAGCGGTACGCCTTACAACATTTGGTATACCTGCCCACGCGACACCCGCAGCACCTGCCTGCTGGACCCGTATGAAGACACGGTGGCCGGCAAACCTGTGCTGATGACCACCATTTCCCTGCCCCTGATCGTCGACGGCAAAGTCATCGGCGTCGTGGGTGTCGACATCGCCCTCACTGCCCTGCAAGCCACCACCGATGCGGCACAAAAGGACGTGTTCAACGGTGCTGCTCACCTGGAAATCCTGTCCAGCACCGGCCTGATTGCAGCCTACAGCGGCGAACCGGCCAGGGTCGGCAAGAACCTGGTCGACACCCTCGGCGCCGAAGGCAAGGAGATCGTGCAACTGCTGGGCAATGATCGGCCCATGATCCGCGAACAGAACGACACGATTCGCGCCGTGTACCCGGTCAAGCCGATTGCCGACGCCAAATCCTGGGGTGTGGTGATCAAACTGCCTAAAAGCGTGATGCTGGCTGATAACGAAAAGCTGCAAGCCGTGCTCGACGAAGCCCAGGCTACCGGCACCCTCAAAGCCTTGCTGGTGGCAGCCGCCGCCGGCTTGCTGGGCTTGTTGCTGATCTGGCTGACCGCCACCGGCGTGACCCGTCCGATCAACAGCGTGGCGGCCATGCTCAAGGACATTGCCAGCGGCGACGGCGACCTCACCCAACGCCTGGCCTACACCAAGAAAGACGAACTGGGCGAGCTGGTGAACTGGTTCAACCGCTTCCTCGACAAGCTGCAACCGACCATCGCCCAGATCAAACAAAGCATCACCGAAGCCCGAGGTACGGCGGATCAATCCTCGGCCATTGCACGCCAAACCAGCGAAGGTATGCAGGTGCAGTTCCGTGAAATCGACCAGGTCGCCACCGCGTCGAATGAAATGAGCGCCACCGCCCACGACGTCGCCAACAGCGCCTCCAATGCTGCCAGCGCGGCACGCGGTGCCGATCAGTCGGCCCGCGAAGGCATGTCGATCATCGAGCAGAGCACCCGCGACATCACCACCCTTGCCGAGGAAGTCAGCAAGGCCGTGACCGAAGTTGAAGCCCTGGCAGTCAACAGCGAGCAAATCGGTTCAGTCCTGGAAGTGATCCGCAGCATTGCCGAACAGACCAACCTGCTGGCATTGAACGCCGCGATTGAAGCGGCACGCGCCGGCGAAAGCGGGCGTGGCTTTGCGGTGGTGGCCGACGAAGTACGCAACCTGGCCAAACGCACCCAGGATTCGGTCGAGGAAATCCGCCTGGTGATCGAGCGTATCCAGAGCGGCACCCGAGGCGTGGTAGCGACCATGCACTCCAGCCAGCAACAGGCCCAGAGCAATGCCGGGCAGATCCACCAGGCGGTGCAGGCCCTGGGCAAGATCAGTGACGCGGTCACGGTGATCAGCGACATGAACCTGCAAATCGCCAGCGCCGCCGAAGAGCAGAGCGCGGTGGCCGAAGAGGTCAACCGCAACGTCTCGGCGATTCGCACCGTGACCGAAACCCTCACCGGCCAGGCTACCGAGTCGGCGGCGATCAGCAGCCAGCTCAATGCCCTGGCCAGCCAGCAGATGAAGTTGATGGATCAGTTCAGGGTGTAATTCACACCACAGGTCCAATGTGGGAGGGGGCTGCGCGACAGCCCCACGTTGACGATGTGACCGGGTGGTTGGGTGGTTGGGCCGAGTACATATCCGTTATTTAGGTAACGGCCACTATAGGTTCCGCTCTTACAGCGGGTCACTTTCGAAAAGCGCGAAAGTAACCAAAACGCTCTTGCCCCACCACTCGGCACCTCGCCTAGGCTCGGTGTGCCCGTAATCCGACATTGATTTGGGGGGCCGCCGCCACGCGCCATCCATGGCGCGGGGCGGCTAAACCGGCATCCCTGCCGGTTTACCCCCCAAATCCATGTCGAATTCCGGCCAGCGTGGTTTAACGGGGCGCCTAAGATCAAGATCAAAAGCACAGCGAGGCGGCCTTATAGCCGACCTGATCGTTGAAGCGTGCGCGTACCCCTGTGGGAGCGGGCTTGCTCGCGAAGGTCGTTAACGATGACGGGGGAAATCAGAATGAGCGCGGCGCCCTCAGGTTTTTCGCGAGCAAGCTCGCTCCTACAGAAAAGCAGAAGCGCCGCCAGCGTATCTACGATGCGAAGCGAGCCGCTCTTGATCTTGCTTTTGATCTCAAGCGCCCCGTTAAACCACGCTGGCCGAACGCAGGCTTGAATCCGTGGGTAACCCGGCAGGACGCCGGGTTAGCCGCACTGGGCCAGGGATGGCCCATTGCGGCGGCCCACGGATTCAAGCCTTCGTTCGGGCACACCGAGCCTAGGCGAGGTGCCGAGTGGTGGGGCGAGGACCTTTTGCTTACTTTTGGGTCCTTCCAAAAGTGAGCCGCTTTAAGAGCGGAACCCTAAGTGGCCGTTACCGCAGCAATGGATATGTACTCGCCCCCCCAACATCCTAGTTAGCTGTCAAGCCCCCTCCCACATTTTGACCGCACACCGCTTAGCGTCCGCTCCAGGCCTGGACAAACGGCGTCAGGTCTTCCTTCGGCGCCGTACGCGGCGGGTTCTGCGGCGTGCCCAGGTAAAGGAAGCCAATCACTTCTTCACCCGCCGTCAGCCCCAAGCCTTTGGCCACATGGGCCGAGTAGGACAACTCCCCGGTCCGCCACACCGCACCAATCCCCTGGGCATACGCCGCCAGCAGGATGCCGTGGGCCGCACAGGCCGCCGCCAGCAATTGCTCGGACTTGGGCACTTTGAAGTGCTCCTGCAAACGCACAATCACCACAACTACCAACGGCGCACGCAGCGGGCCGTTCTGCGCCTTGTCGATGACGGCTTGCGGTGCATCGGCATCCTGTAGCCGGGCGGCCTCGGCCAACAGCGTGCCCATTTGCTCACGGGCTGCGCCTTCTACGGTGAGGAAACGCCAAGGGCGCAATTGACCGTGATCGGGCGCCCGCATGGCGGCAGCGAACAACAGGTCGCGCTGCTCCTGGGTCGGTGCCGGGTCGAGTAAACGCGGCACGGAAACACGGTTGAGCAAAGCGTCGAGAGCCTGCATTGGCCACCTCCAAAAAAAATGTGTGGTCATTCTAGCGGGAAAGAATCGCGATGCCACCAAACGATAATTGCTCTTATTCAAACCGCCCGGCCCTGTTAGACTTTGCGACCAGATTTTGCCCCCTCGTCCAGGAATCTCGATGTTCCGTTCGCTTTCCTACCTGTCTGCAGCGTTGCTGGCTCTATGCCTGACTGCTTGCGACGACGCCCCTCGCTTCACCAAGGCCGAGCCGGGTGAATCGCGATCCGGTGGCGCGACAACGGTAAACAAGCGCGACCAGAACGCCTTTTCCCTGCCCTCGGCCAACCTGGCACCCAGCCGTCGCCTGGATTTCAGCGTCGGTAACAGCTTCTTTCGCAACCCCTGGGTGATCGCGCCGGCCACCACCACGGCACGGGATGGCCTGGGCCCGCTGTTCAATACCAACGCCTGCCAGAACTGCCATATCAAGGACGGCCGTGGCCACCCGCCGCTGCCTGATGCGCCGAATGCGGTGTCGATGCTGGTACGCCTCTCAATTCCTCTCTCCATTACAGAGCAGCCCCCCTACGCCAAGCTGATCGAACAGCTCGGCGTGGTGCCCGAGCCGGTGTATGGCGGGCAGTTGCAGGACATGTCCGTGCCGGGCGTCGTTCCGGAGGGCAAGGTGCGGGTCGACTACAGCCCTGTCCAGGTCAGCTTCAAGGACGGCACCGTCGTCGAACTGCGCAAACCCGACCTGCAAATCACCCAGCTCGGCTACGGCCCGATGCACCCCGACACACGCTTCTCGGCACGCATCGCGCCGCCGATGATCGGCCTGGGCCTGCTCGAAGCGATCAGCGACGCCGATATCCTGCGCAACACCGACCCCAAGACCGCCGATAAAGACGCCATCGTCGGCCGCGCCAATTGGGTCTGGGATGACGCCCAGCATAAAACCGTGCTCGGGCGTTTTGGCTGGAAAGCCGGGCAACCCAACCTCAACCAACAAAATGTTCACGCGTTTTCGGGTGATATGGGCCTCACGACCTCCCTGAGACCCTTTGATGACTGCACCGACGCCCAAGTGGCGTGCAAGCAGGCGCCAAACGGCAATGGCCCTGACGGTGAGCCGGAAGTCAGCGACAACATCCTGCGCCTGGTGCTGTTTTACACCCGCAACCTCGCGGTGCCTGCGCGCCGAGGCGTCAACACGCCACAGGTGCTGGCCGGCAAGAACCTGTTCTACGAGGCCGGTTGCCAGGGCTGTCACAAGCCGACATTCACCACGGCCGCCAACGCCGCCGAACCCGAGCTGGCCAATCAGGTGATACGCCCCTACAGCGACCTGTTGTTGCACGATATGGGCGAAGGCCTGGCCGACAACCGTACCGAATTCAACGCCACTGGCCGTGAGTGGCGCACCCCGCCGCTGTGGGGCATTGGCCTGACGCAAACCGTCAGTGGTCACACCCAGTTCTTGCATGACGGCCGCGCCCGCAACCTGCTTGAGGCCGTGCTGTGGCACGGCGGGCAAGCACAAGCGGCGCAGCAACATGTGTTGTCATTTAACGCCGAACAGCGGGCCGCGTTGCTGGCGTTCCTGAATTCTTTATAAGCTTCGCCCCACTCACAGAAGGGAGCTCGACATGTTTCGTCCCAAGTTGTTGTTCACCAGCCTCGCCGCCCTTGCCCTGGGCGCGTGCTCGCCCCAGGACCCGCAAGCGGTGACCTCGGCGGCTATCGCCAAGCAGGTGATCCTGCCGACCTACAGCCGCTGGGTTGAAGCCGACCGCCAGTTGGCCGTAAGCGCCCTGGCCTACTGCCAGGGCAAGGAAAGCCTGGACACTGCCCGCGCCGACTTCCTGCACGCACAAAAAGCCTGGGCCGAGTTGCAACCGTTGCTGATCGGCCCGCTGGCCGAAGGCAACCGCGCCTGGCAGGTGCAGTTCTGGCCGGACAAGAAGAACCTGGTAGGTCGCCAGGTCGAGCAACTGGTCAGCGCCCAGCCGCAGATCGATGCGGCCGCCCTGGTCAAATCGAGCGTGGTGGTGCAGGGCCTGTCGGCCTACGAATACATCCTCTACGACGCCAAGCCCGACGTTGCCGACGAAACCCAGAAAGCCCGCTACTGCCCGCTGCTGATGGCCATCGGCGAGCGTCAGAAAGCCCTGGCTGAAGAGATCCTCGCCAGCTGGAACAGCACCGACGGTATGCTCGCGCAGATGACCAAGTTTCCGAACCAGCGCTACGCTGATTCCCACGAAGCCATTGCCGATCTGCTGCGCGTGCAAGTAACCGCACTGGACACCCTGAAGAAAAAACTCGGCACGCCGATGGGCCGCCAGACCAAGGGCATCCCGCAACCCTTCCAGGCCGATGCATGGCGCAGCCAGTCCTCCCTGCAAAGCCTGGAGGCCAGCCTCGCCGCCGCCCAGACCGTATGGGTCGGTGTCGACAACAAAGGCCTGCGCGGCCTGCTGCCGAGCGATCAGAAGCCGTTGGCCGAGAAGATCGACGCCGCCTATGCTGCGTCCCTGAAACTGTTCGCCAGCAACCAGCGCTCCCTCAACGAACTGTTGAACGATGACGCCGGCCGCCAGCAACTCAACGATATCTACGACAGCCTCAATGTGGTCCATCGCCTTCACGAGGGCGAGCTGGCCAAAGCATTGGGCGTCCAACTGGGCTTCAACGCCAACGACGGTGACTGATGATGCTCAGGCGACAGGCTTTGGCGCTGGGTAGCGTGCTGCTCAGCGCCCTCACGTTGGGCGGCTGGACGCTGTTCAAAGGCAAAGACAAGGGGCCGCTGCTGCTCTCGGCACGCGATGATGCCGACGGCAAGCACTACGCTGTCGGCTATCGCCTGGACGGCAAGCCCGTCTTTGCCACCCAGGTCGGCCAGCGCTGTCACGACATTATCAACCACCCCACACTGCCAATTGCGCTGTTCGTCGCCCGTCGTCCGGGCACCGAGAGCTACCTGATCGACCTGCGCGATGGCACGCTGCTGCAAACCATCACCTCAAAGGCCAACCGGCACTTTTACGGCCATGCGGTGATCCACAAGAGCGGCGACTGGCTGTACGCCACCGAGAACGACACCTCCGATCCCGGTCGTGGGTTGTTGGGGGTGTATAAGTTCGAAGGCGAGCGGTTGGTACACAGCGGCGAGATTTCCACCCACGGTATCGGCCCGCACCAGGTCTCCTGGATGCCCGACGGCGAAACCCTGGTGGTGGCCAACGGCGGCATTCGCACCGAAGCCGAAAGCCGCGTGGAGATGAACCTCAACGCCATGGAACCGAGCCTGGTGCTGATGCAGCGCGATGGCACCTTGATCAGCAAGGAAACGTTGGGGCAGCAAATGAACAGCGTGCGCCATATGGGGATCGCCAGCGATGGCACCATCCTCACCGGGCAGCAGTTCATGGGGCCGTCCCAGGAGCGTTCCGAGTTGCTCGCAATCAAGCGCCCGGGCCAGCCTTTTATGGCGTTCCCGGTAGCCGATGAGCAACTGCAAGCGATGGGGCACTACACCGCCAGCGTGGCGGTGCACAGCGAACTGCGCCTGGTAGCGCTCACGGCGCCGCGTGGCAATCGTTTCTTCATCTGGGATATGGACAGCGCCGAGCTGCGCCTGGATGGGCCGTTGCCCGACTGCGCCGGTGTGGGTGCAGTGGCGGACGGGTTTGTGGTTACGTCGGGACAGGGACGTTGCCGCTTCTATGATTGTCGTCAGGAACGACTGATGGCCAAGCCATTGGAATTACCGGCGGGGTTTTGGGATAACCACCTGCACCTGATCTGAAAATTGCCCCTCTGCAGGAGCGAGCTTGCTCCTACCGTTAAAGCGTCAGGCGTAAAAAAAGGGCCTCGCATCGCAAGGCCCTTTCCAGAAGTTTTACTCGTTTCAACTTTGCGGCCTCATTGCTTGAGACATCCCGAACATGAATAGCAGCAAATCATGATCAGGCCTGGCCGCCACACTTGCCTTTGCAATCCGCGGCAGCAGGCATTGCCCGCCACCGTCTACCGCACTCAGCACTTGTGTGCGAGGTTGTTCCCACGCTGCCAGGGCAAGGGCTGAAATGCCCAACGCCCCGACCAAAAACAAACCTCGTGCTATTTCTAGCTTCATCTGGTTAAACCCTTGATAGCGCTGCCAAACGCCGTCTCGTAAAAGTAGCTGAGTTTTTTCCAGTCGGTATCGTTCCACGACGAATGGCGGCGCAATTGCAGCATGTCATGGGACGCGGCCCGATAAGCGGTCAAACGCTGGCGACATTTTTCAAAATCCAGCAGGGCCACTTCCACAATCGCCGCATCAGGCTCACCGGTTACCCGCACGAAAATGTGCTTGATATACAAGCAACCGTGCTGCCAGCGACCCTTGTGCATACGGGCCAGGGTGCCGGCCAACTCCTGGAGCAAACGCTCGTGGACCGCCTCGCCGTACTGCTCACGGCCACCGGCGGCGTACCAGTTTTCGATCTCGTCGAAACCGTCCAATGACGCGGTCACCAACAGGGCTTTCCATTGATGCTCCGGGTCGCGTCGCGCCTCGCAAAACACCAACTCCGGCACGCGCACATCCAGCAAACGCAGGCCCTTCAAGGCATCACGCTCACGCAGCACCGTCGGACGCCCGAATGGATGCAACCAACTGCGGTAGATGTGCCCGGTCTGACGCTTGCAATACAGCAAACGCCCATTAGGGCTGACCACTCGCTGCACACCACTTTCACCGCCACGCCGGCGATTGGGTTCTTCGACCCACTCACCCTTCTGGCGCCAGAAATAATCAAACCGCTCCTCGGGAGCTACATGACTGCCTGCTACGCACTCAACTGCCATCTGTTACCTCTTGCGCAATACATACACTCGCCACATGGCGTAGAGCGGTATGAAGTCCAGGGACTCCTGAACACGGAAACCGGCCTGCTCGAATTCTGCCTCGACAGTAGCAGCCGGTAACACAAACCGGTTTTGGTAACCTTCCTGCTCACCTCTTTTGCGACGACGTACTTCGCTGCGCTTACGCTTCCAGGCCTTGAAATTGCCGTCCACCCACAGCGAAATAATCACGCTGTCGCGGGTAACTCGCTGAAACTCACGAAGTATTGTCAGCCTGTGCTCCGCTTCACCGATGTGGTGCATCAAGCGCATGCAGAAAATACTGTCGACGGAGTTATCTGGCAAATCGATATCAAAGGCAGATGTCTGCAAAGGGCGTACCCGTTTCACCACCTCCGCCGGTTGCGCAGTGGTGGCGATCTTCAACATCGACGCCGAATTGTCAGCCCCGATAATCACACGGTTGGGTTTTTCGGCCAGCAACGGCCAGAAACGTCCAGCGCCACAAGGCAGGTCCAGCACCAGGCCCGGCTCACCGGCCATGGCCAGTGCACCACGCGCCAGTTGCTCGTCGCGTTTGTGGGACAACCGGCGAGCCAGATTGTCCTGATGTTTGAGCAAATATTGTTGCGCGTGTTGATCGTCGTACTTTTCGGAAAATTCCAACTTGATTGGGGAAGGCATCGTACGTCTCCGGTAACTGATGCCTGCAACCTTAAGCAGTTAAACGTAATCAACAGGTCAACTCATTGTGAAAATCTTGTCCTGTCCAACTGCATACATTTCAAGACTTTACAGAAACATTCAGTAGCATCGGGCCATCTTCGCTGAAAAGCAGGCAGTCTGCATCCGCAAAACGACAGACTGAACGGTCAGCTTTTGACCTGGCTCAGCTCCACATGAAAACGGCAGCCATTGGGCTCCATCGTCGTCAGGCTCACGCTCCAGCCCTGGCTCTCGCAGATCCGTTGCACCAGCGACAGGCCGAGCCCCAGCCCCTCGCCACGGTTCTCACTGCCGCGCACAAAAGGCTCGAACATCGCTTCGCGCTTGTCTTCAGGAATGCCCACGCCAGAGTCCTCCACCACAAAACCACTCGGCTCCAGCGTGAGGCGGATAAACCCTTGCTCGGTGTAATGCAGTGCATTGCGCAACAGGTTACCCATCACTGCGTGCAGGAACGTAGTGTTGTAGCGAGTATCCAGAGGATTGCCAGGGCAGTAGATCAACTCAAGGCCTTTTTGCTCGATGGGCCCACGCCAGATCCCAAGCAAATCTTCGGCGACCTGCGTCAGGTTGACCTGAGCCGACATGACAGCATCATCGTGCTTGGCGCGGGCCAGCATCAGGAAGGTCTGCACCAGTTCACGCATTTCCTCACAGGCCCGCGCGATTCGCTGGACCTGGTTACGGCCGCGTTGATCGATGGCGGGGTTTTCCAGCAGCAGCTCACACGAGCTGGCCAACACCATCAAGGGCGTGCGCAACTCATGGCTTACATCGCTGGTAAACAACTGCTCACGGGACAACGCCTGCCGCAGGCGACCCAGCGTGGCATCGAACGCCACCGCCAGCTCGCCCACTTCATCGGCTGCATAATCCGGTGCCAAGGGCGGCGCCAGCCCTAATAACTGGTCACGATGCCGCACCTGGCGAGCCAGGCGCACTACCGGCGCCATCACCTTGCGGGCCAGCACCCAGCCAAGGAACACCGCCAGCGCCAGGCTGAGCACGAACCCCACCAGCACCACGGCAAACAGCACGCGCTCGCGCTCTTCAAAATCGCTTTGATCCTGCAACAGCACATAACGCCGACCGTCGATCACCTCGACCATGGCGTGGTACGACAGAGACTCGCGAAATACTTCGTGGAAGCCCGGGTCCAGATGCCGAAGATCCTTGGGCAACTCGAAATCGCCTTGCCCACCGCTGAAGTAAAACAACTGGTCCGGCTCCGGCCGATGTCGCCAGTCTTCCATGCTGTCCATCAACAGAAGGCGTTGCAGGTCACCGCCCAGGCCGGCCGAAATCAGTTTCTCTTCCACCAGGTGCACCGTCGCAACGATCCCCATGGCGAAGGCCCCCGCCACCAACGCACTCATCAAGGCAAAGGCGATGATGATCCGTTGGGCAAGGCTTTGTCTAAACTCCATCACGTCCCTCGGCCAAGCGATAACCCACCCCGTGCACCGTTTGCAGCAACGGCTTGGCAAAGGGCTTATCGATCACCTGGCGCAATTGGTGAACGTGGCTGCGCAGGCTGTCGCTGTCCGGGCAGTCATCGCCCCACAGGGCTTCTTCGAGAATTTCCCGGCGTAGCACGTGCGGGCTCTTCTGCATCAGCACTGCCAGCAGTTTCAGGCCGACGGGGTTGAGCTTGAGCAGGCGCCCTTCGCGGGTGACTTCCAATGTATCGAGGTCGTAGTTCAGGTCACCCACCTGCAGGGCACGGCGGCCACCCCCCTGGGCACGCCGCAACACCGCCTCGATCCGAGCGGCCAGTTCCGACAACGCAAATGGCTTGAGCAGGTAATCATCAGCCCCGGACTTGAAGCCTTGCAGGCGATCATCCAGTTGATCGCGTGCGGTGAGCATGATCACCGGCGTATCGCGCCGTGCGTCTTCGCGCAGGCGTTTGCACAGGGTGTAGCCATCGATGCCAGGCAGCATGATATCGAGCACGATCAGGTCGTAATGCTCGGTGGCCGCCAGGTGCAGGCCCGACAAGCCGTCCTGCGCACAGTCCACTGTGTAGCCTTTGAGCCCCAGGTAATCGGCCAGGTTGGCCAAAATATCGCGGTTGTCTTCAACCAATAAAATTCGCATGGGCAGTGTCTCCGTACGCGGTAACGGCCGTGTTGGCTCGCGCAGCTTAAGGCCAAGCGGGGCTCAGGGATAGAGCTGAAAGGCCCACTGATGAGGGTTTTCAACTGATTACAGGGACAAACGAGTTTTTCACTATAGCTTCACAAACAGACCACAGTGTCAGGGTGAAGATCGCGCCCATCGATCTAAGGAACCTGGACATGGGCTTTCTCAAAACAGCGCCAATGCGCTATTTGCTGTTGATAACCGCTGCCTGGTTATTGGTTTTCCTGCTCACTCGCAGCGTGTTGCTCGTGACTCACCTGAATGAAGTGGGCGGCAACTTGCTGCCGGTGTTTGGCGTGGGTCTGGTCTACGATCTGGGCTTCCTCGCCTATGCGGCCTTGCCGCTGGGCTTGTATTTGCAGCTCTGCCCACCCGCACTGTGGCGCCGCCGCGGCCACCGCTGGTTCTTGCAGGCGCTGCTGACGATCAGCCTGTTCGCCATGCTGTTCACCTCGGTGGCCGAATGGCTGTTCTGGGATGAGTTTGGGGTGCGCTTCAACTTTATTGCGGTCGACTATCTGGTGTATTCCGATGAGGTGCTGAACAACCTGCTGGAGTCTTACCCGATCGGCAAGCTGCTGAGCCTGCTGGCAATGCTGGCGATCCTCATGAGCCTGGCCCTGCGTAAACCCTTCAATGCCGCCATGGCGGCACCTTTGCCGGCACTGCGTGGCCGTTTGGTCAATGCCCTGGGCCTGTTGGTGGTCGCCGGCCTCAGCCTGCAACTGATCAGCCAGGACAGCCCGCGTACCCAGGGCGGTAACGCTTACAAGAACGAACTGGCCAGCAACGGCCCTTATCAATTCTTCGCTGCGTTCCGCAATAACGAATTGGACTACACCCAGTTCTATCAGAGCCTGCCCAACGACGTGGTCGCCCGGCAACTGCGCGCCGAACTCAGCGAGCCCAATGCGCGCTTTATCGACCCGGACCCGCTGGATATTCGCCGCGCCATCACCAACCCGGGCACACTGCGCAAGCCCAACATCGTGCTGGTCACCATCGAAAGCTTCAGCGCCAAGTACATGGGCAGCAACGGCGATCAACGCAACCTCACGCCCAACCTGGATGCATTGCGCAAACAAAGCCTGTACTTCAATAACTTCTATGCCACCGGTACCCGAACCGACCGGGGCCTGGAAGCCATTACCCTGGCGATCCCACCCACGCCAGGCCGCTCGATCGTCAAGCGCATCGGTCGTGAAAGCGGGTTCGCGAGCCTCGGCCAACAACTCACGGCCATCGGTTACGACAGCGTGTTTGTCTACGGCGGTCGCGGTTACTTCGACAATATGAACGCGTTTTTCAGCGGCAACGGGTATCGGGTCGTGGACCAAAGCAGCGTGCCCGAGTCAGAAATCTCGTTCAAAAATGCCTGGGGCATGGCCGACGAAGACCTGTTCAAACAGACGCTTAAACTGGCCGACGCCGACTACGCCAAGCAACAGCCGTTCTTGCTGCAACTGATGACGACTTCCAACCATCGCCCCTATACCTACCCGGATGGGCGCATCGATATCAAATCCGGCAAGGGTCGCGATGGTGCAGTGAAATACACCGACTACGCCATCAACCAGTTCCTTGAAGCTGCACGCCAGAAACCCTGGTTCGATAACACCATTTTTGTGTTCGTCGCCGACCACACGGCCG
Organism: Pseudomonas sp. 910_23; assembly: GCF_052850795.1. Taxonomy (NCBI): domain Bacteria; kingdom Pseudomonadati; phylum Pseudomonadota; class Gammaproteobacteria; order Pseudomonadales; family Pseudomonadaceae; genus Pseudomonas; species Pseudomonas sp. 910_23. Next base: position 109,331 of record NZ_VXCZ01000006.1, read on the forward strand.
GCAGCGCAGGCAAGGAAGACCTGCCGATCACCAACTACCAGATCCCGTTGTTTATCTATGCGCCCAAGCTGATCGACGCACGGGAGTCCGCGCAACTGGCCAGCCAGATCGACCTTGCGCCGACCTTGCTGGGCCTGATCAACCTCAGCTACGAGTCGACGTTCTTCGGCCGTAATCTGTTGCAAGACAACCCGCTGCCACCGCGAGTCGTGGTGGGCAACTACCAGCATCTGGGCTTGTTTGACGGCAAGGACCTGGCAATCCTCAGCGCGCGCCAAGGCTTGCGTCGCCACGACCAGGCCCTTGGAGAAAGCCAGGAGTTGCGCGTCGGTAGCGATGACCCATTGATCCAGCGGGCAATTACCTATTATCAGGCCGCCAGCTACGACTACAAACAGCAACTGCTGAGCTGGAAAGCGCCCAAGGAAGAAGCTCCAGTCTTAAGCAAACGCTAATCAAAAAGCCCCGTGCAGGTGAGCACGGGGCTTTCTCACCAAGGTTCGTGATGAAATCCTCCTCTTCTTTACCGGTTTCCAAACCGCTCAATTTCTGGCTGTGCCTGGGCCTGCCTGCCGGCGCCGCAGTGGTCTTGCTGTTGCTGGAACTGACCTCATTGGACATGGACCTGGCCAGGCGCTTCTACAGCGCGGAAGCTGGCGGCTTCATCGGCCGCTATAGCTTCTTCCTTGAAGACATCCTGCATGATCGGGCCAAGCAACTGGTGATCCTGTTTTCGGTGTTGGCGATTCTGGGGCTGGTCGGCAGCTTCATTCTGCAACGACTCAAGCCGTACCGCCGCGAACTGGTGTGCCTGGTGCTGTCGCTGGGATTGGCGACGGCCTTCGTGGCGCCGTTGAAAACCATCACCGCCGTGCAATGCCCCTGGAGCCTCAAGGAATTCGGCGGCCAGGAAACCTACAGCGAACTGCTCAGCCCGCGCCCGCCTACCGATAAACCTGGCCGCTGTTGGCCCGGCGGACATGCAGCTACCGGTTTTGCCTTGTTCGCCTGGTTCTTCGCGCTGAGGGATCGGCGACCACGGCTGGCGCGCAACGCGTTCATTTTTGCCGTCAGCCTGGGCAGCGTCTTCTCAGTCAGCCGTATGCTGCAAGGGGCACACTTTTTTTCCCACAACGTGTGGACAGCGATTTTTTGCTGGCTGATTTGCCTGGGTTTGTATTGCTTGTTGCTGTACCGGCCTTCACGGCAAGCCGTAATGCCGATCAGTTAAGCGAATGCAATGCTCAACGCAACGAAGATTCCGTGTAGGAGCGGGCTTGCCTGCGAAAGCCAACGGTAACCACGATGCGAAGCGAGCCGCTCTTGATCTTGATCTGCTTTTGATCTTGATCTTAGGCGCCCCGTTAAACCACGCTGGCCGGAATTCGACAGGGATTTGGGGGGTAAACCGGCAGGGATGCCGGTTTAGCCGCCCCGCGCCATGGATGGCGCGTGGCGGCGGCCCCCCAAATCGCTGTCGGATTACGGGCACACCGAGCCTAGGCGAGGTGCCGAGTGGTGGGGCAAGAGCGTTTTGCTTACTTTGCCGCTTTTGCAAAGTGAGCCGCCGTCAGGGCGGAACCCTAAGTGGCCGTTACCGCAGGAATGGATATGTACTCGGTATAACTGTGTCGGCTGGCAGGCCGCCATCGGGAGCAAGCCCCCTCCCACATTGGGATCGCGGTGTGTCAGGTAGATAGGCGTCGGCTGTCAGGCCGCCAGCGGGAGCAAGCTCCCTCGCCACAGGTCCAGTGTCATACCGAAGTTGAGTAGATACAGCCGCTCACAAAAAAGCCCCGCCTGCATCACTGCAGGCGGGGCTTTTTATAGCGCCGGGTAAGGCTGGCTTACATCATGCCGCCCATGCCACCCATGCCGCCCATATCTGGCATACCGCCGCCAGCTGCGCCTTCAGCCTTCGGCTTGTCAGCGATGGCAGCTTCGGTAGTCAGGATCAGGCCACCGATGGAGGCTGCCGCTTGCAGCGCGGAACGGGTCACCTTGGTAGGGTCCAGGATGCCCATTTCGATCATGTCGCCATAGACGCCAGTCGCAGCGTTGTAACCGTAGTTACCTTTGCCGTTCTTGACTTCGTTAACCACAACGCTTGGCTCGTCGCCGGAGTTGGCAGCGATCTGACGCAGCGGTGCTTCAACGGCACGACGCAGCACAGCGATACCAACGTTCTGATCGGCATTGTCGCCGGTCAGGTTGGTCAGGGCTTCCAGAGCACGGATCAGCGCAACGCCACCGCCAGGTACCACGCCTTCTTCAACGGCTGCACGGGTTGCGTGCAGGGCGTCTTCAACGCGGGCCTTCTTCTCTTTCATTTCAACTTCGGAGCCAGCGCCAACCTTGATCACTGCAACGCCGCCGGACAGCTTGGCCAGACGCTCTTGCAGTTTTTCACGGTCGTAGTCCGAGGAGGTTTCGGCAACCTGTGCACGGATCTGCGCGATACGGGACTCGATGTCGCCTTCAACGCCAGCACCGTCAACGATGATGGTGTTTTCCTTGGAGATGGTCACGCGCTTGGCGCTACCCAGGTTTTCCAGGGTGGCGCTTTCCAGGCTCAGGCCGATCTCTTCGGAGATAACGGTACCGCCAGTCAATACGGCGATGTCCTGCAGCATGGCCTTGCGACGGTCGCCGAAGCCTGGAGCCTTGACGGCTGCAACCTTGACGATGCCACGCATGTTGTTCACAACCAGGGTCGCCAGGGCTTCGCCTTCAACGTCTTCGGAAACGATCAGCAATGGGCGGCCGGCTTTGGCAACGGCTTCCAGTACTGGCAGCATTTCGCGAATGTTGGAGATCTTCTTGTCAACCAGCAGGATCAGCGGGTTGTCCAGCTCGGCAACCATGGTCTCTGGCTTGTTGACGAAGTACGGAGACAGGTAGCCACGGTCGAACTGCATGCCTTCTACAACCGACAGTTCGTTTTCCAGGCCCGAGCCTTCTTCAACGGTGATCACGCCTTCTTTACCGACTTTTTCCATGGCTTCGGCAATGATGTCACCGATGGAGCTGTCGGAGTTGGCGGAGATGGTGCCTACCTGAGCGATGGCCTTGGTGTCGGCGCATGGCTTGGACAGGTTTTTCAGCTCGGCAACGATGGCGATGGTCGCCTTGTCGATGCCACGCTTGAGGTCCATAGGGTTCATGCCGGCAGCGACGGCCTTGTAGCCCTCGTTGACGATCGCCTGAGCCAGTACGGTAGCGGTGGTGGTGCCGTCGCCTGCGTCGTCGTTGGCACGGGAGGCAACGTCTTTGACCAGCTGCGCGCCCATGTTCTCGAAACGGTCTTCCAGTTCGATTTCTTTGGCGACGGAAACGCCGTCCTTGGTGATGGTCGGAGCGCCGAAGCTCTTCTCGATGATCACGTTACGGCCTTTCGGGCCCAGGGTCGCTTTTACTGCGTCAGCCAGGACGTTGACACCGGTGAGCATTTTCTTGCGGGCGGAGTCGCCGAATTTAACTTCTTTAGCAGCCATGATCGATATTCCTTAAATACTTTGTAGTAACGGGAAAATGAGCGAGGAAATCAGTCTTCCAGTACGGCGAGAATTTCGTTCTCAGCCATGACCAGCAGGTCTTCGCCGTCGACTTTCACAGTGTTGCTGCCGGAGTAAGGGCCGAAAACAACCTTGTCACCCACTTTCACGGCCAGTGCGCGTACATCACCGTTCTCCAGGGTCTTGCCTGGGCCAGCAGCGACGATCACACCGTGGTTGGCTTTTTCAGCAGCCGAACCTGGCAGAACGATCCCGCCAGCGGTTTTCTTTTCTTCTTCGCTGCGACGGATTACGACGCGGTCGTGCAGAGGACGAAGCTTCATTGTCGATCTCTCCTAATTGTGTTTTTCATCGGCCGGTATCAATTCCGGCGGGTTAAATTCCGGCGGTGCCGGTCGCGGCTCGCTGGGCGAGACGCGGAAGTCTGTCTGATGTCACCACCAGAAACCTTGCGGTGACCGTTACATAAGGGCGCATACGCTTATTACAAGGGGGCCGGGAGGAAATTTTTTCTCAGATCGCTCCCCGGGCCAATGCAACACGGCACCCGAAGGTGCCGTGCCAGTGAAGCAGTTATTTGTTGTCGCGGTGTTCGAACTCGCCTTCGATCACGTCGCCTTCACGCCCCAGCGGTTGACGCGGGGCCGGGCCGCCACGGGGTTGCAGGTCGTCGGCAAACGCGCGTTGGCGAATCGCCGCTTCTTCGGCGCGCTGGCGCATCTTGCCGGCCAGCAGTTTGCGGGTAAACGGCAGCAGCAGGACCAGGCCGAGCACGTCGCTGATAAAGCCCGGCAGGATCAGCAGGCCACCGGCCAGGGCCATCATCAGGCCCTCAAGCATGGTCTGGGCCGGCAGTTCGCCGCGGTTCAGGCTTTCACGGGCACGCAACGCCGTGGCCAGGCCGGCCACGCGCAGCACCAGGACGCCGAGCATGGAGCCTGCGATGATCAGCAGCAGCGCCGGGAAAAACCCGATCGCACCGCTGACTTTGACGAATACAAACAGCTCCAACACCGGGAACAGCAGAAAGAGCAATAAAAAAGGGCGCATCAAATGGTTCCTCAACGCAAGAATGCCTTGCCAGTCCACCTTAGATGACGTCGCCATTGTGTGAATTCAAGCGTCGGCAGTGGTTTTTTTCGGCCACACCTCGGCGTGAGCCAATGAAACCAGGGCTTCGCGTACTTGTGTCGGTGTGTTGCAAGGCGTCTCGAAAGGCAACCAATGCAAGCTTTGGCCAATACGCAGGTGCATGCCTTCGCTGTCGATGCCGGCCAACTGCGCAGGCTCGCCAGTCGGCAAACCGCTGAGGTCGACGTAATGGGCGATGGCCTTGGTGTGATCGCTGTTCATGTGCTCGATCATGCTGCGCTCGGCCTTGCCTGCAAACGGATTGGCCAGGGTCAACTGGTCGACCCAGTGAATCGCGCCAAACCCACCGATATAACGGTGGCGCACCGGCTTGAGCACCCAGAAATCGAAATCGTGGGCCTTGTGGTAGTTGGCCGAATCGGGGAAGTAGCGGTAGTAACGCTCGGCGGCCGCTTCAATGGCCGCGCCGTCTTCCAGTTTCTCGGCCTCGGCCAGGTAGGTCAGACGCCCCACGGCCTGCACATCATCAGCCTCGCGCTCACCCACCAGCAATGAGCACTTGGGGTCTTTTTGCAGGTTATGGGTGTGCTGGGCGATGCGGCTGATCAGGATCAGCGGACGGCCCTGCTCATCGAGGCAGTAGGGCACGACCGAGCCGAAGGGAAAACCGGGCATGGCTTTTGACTGTGTGGCCAAAGCCCCACGGTATTCCTTGAGCAACAGCTCTCGGGCGTTCTTGGCAACGTGCGCGCTCAACGTATGACTCCTCGGGTGTTCCGTCGCCCATGGCATATGGGAATGGATCTCAACACAAGGTAATCAATATCCGCGCAGGTTGCCAGAGTGGCCGACGCTGCTTTTACCAGGCCACACCAAAGCCTGCGGTGTAGCGAGTCTTGCTCAGGCTGCTCTCGGAACTGCCGCTGACCTCGTTGCGCTCGGCCTTCAAGTTGAGCGAGGCCCACTCGGTAACCTTGTAGCGCAGGCCCATTTCCGCATCCAGGGAATACTCGGACGGCCCGGCAAGGGGTTTGCCCAATTCGCCGTTGGTAAAGAACTCGACAGTCTTGCCCACCAGGTAGCGGTTGTAGTTCCACTTCATGGCCAGGGAATAGAAGTTGTCCTTGCCGCCGTCGGCGTATTCGTAATCGGTGCGGTTGACCAGCGAACCGAGGGAGAACGCGCCCAGTTCATCGTCCCAGAACTGATAGCCCGGGCCGGTACCGACAACGCGCTGACGGGCCAGGTCTTCGACCTTGTCGCGCTTGTAGGTCAGGCGGCCCTGCCAGAACCAGTGCTCGGTGATGAAGCGGTCCAGGTTGTACTCCAGCGCCCAGTTATCGGTGGTGGTAACGTCGTCCTGGAACTCGCGGTTGTATTCGCCCTTGCCCGTATGACGCCATTGGCCATGACGGGCCGAGGTCTTGAAGTCGATGTCGTAGTCGTTGGTGTCTTTGTCGGCACGCTTGTAGTCCAGCGCCAGGTCGACGTTGCCCTTCCACACCAGGTCTTCGATCACTGGCTTGGGCTTCATGATCTGTTGGATGCTTGCCAGGTCGACCGTCTTGGGTGCCTCGCCATTGGCCAGCACCACCTTGCCGTCATCTGACGCCTGCAACGACTTGGCCTTTTCGCCGCTGTAGGCGTCCTGCTTGACCAGCAACTCCTGATCGCTTTCCAGGGTCTTGACCTGCTTCCAGTCCACCGGGATCGAGCCTGCGTAGGTGGTTTGGATCAGCAGTTTGCCACCGTCGAAGACTTTGATCTTGCCGGTCAGCCGGTCGCCGTTTTTCAACCAGACGGTATCGGCGAGCAAGGGCGTGGAAGCACTGAAAACAGCAAGGCACAACAGGGTTCTGGACAACATAAGCAGATACGGGGCTCAGGGGTGGCAAAAAATAGGGGCGTTATAGTGTTACATGGCTAGAACTGACTCAAGGATTTATATTGAGTTCAATGCTCATCGTCATGTTTACAGACGTTTCTGACAAAACCGCGACGATCTCAACGGATATCCCCATAGTGAAGCCACCTGCCGATACGCCGCAAAGCCCCGCCGAAATGCGGCGTACCGCGCTGTACCTGACCTTGTCGCAAGTGCCCGAAGGCTGTGTGGTGAGCTACGGCGAGCTGGCTCACCTGGCGGGTCTGGGCCGTGCCGCCCGATGGGTCGGGCGCACCCTGAGCCAGTTGCCCGAAGACACCCGATTACCCTGGCATCGGGTGTTGGGCGCCGGTGGTAGGATAAGTCTGCCGGCGGGCAGCGCCTCAGGCGACGAACAACGTGCGCGTTTGCGTAGCGAAGGCGTCACTATCTTGAACAATCGTGTTGATATTCAGCGCCATGGCTGGCGTCCGGTAGAGCACAGCGGTTAGAGTGCGCGCTTTGTTTCCGCAAACCTGAGGCAGACTCCAGCCCATGCCCCGTAAAACCTGGCGCGCCGCGCTCGCCGCCTATGCCAGCCCCTCGACATTAGTGCTGTTGTTGCTCGGCTTCGCCGCCGGCATGCCTTACATGTTGGTGTTCTCGACGCTTTCAGTGTGGCTGCGTGAAGCCGGTGTGGCTCGCGAGACCATCGGCTATGCAAGCCTGATCGGCCTGGCCTACGCCTTTAAATGGGTCTGGTCGCCGCTGCTCGATCAATGGCGCTTGCCGTTGCTCGGTAAACTGGGGCGTCGTCGCTCCTGGCTGGTGCTGGCCCAATCGCTGGTGATCCTCGGATTGATCGGCATGGGTTTTTGTGACCCGCAAAAACACCTGTCCTGGTTGATCGCCATCGCGGTGATCGTCGCCTTCGCGTCGGCCACCCAAGATATCGCCGTGGATGCCTACCGCCTGGAAATCGCCGACGACAGCCGCCAGGCCGCCCTGGCCGCGAGCTACATGTCCGGCTACCGCATCGCTGCCCTGCTGGCCACCGCCGGCGCGCTGTTCTTTGCCGAAGGCTTTGGCTCCACCGGCTTCAACTATAAACACTCGGCCTGGACCGGCACCTATGTGCTGTTCGGCGTGTTGATGGTGCCGGCGTTGCTCACCACCTTTCTCATGCGTGAACCTGATGTGCCACTGCGCACCCAGTTGCAGGCCGGCCGCTACAGTTTCATGCACCAGTTGGTGTCGGTGTTTGTGCTGATCGTGCTGTTGGTCTCGGTGCCGGCGATGTTCACCCAGCTGTACAACACCGACTTCGCCAGCGTGCTGTTCCAGGGCGTGAGCCTGTGGGAACTGCTGATGGAAGACCGCGCGTTCCTGCGCGCCATCCTTTATATCATCCTCACCACCCTGTGCCTTTCGGCCATGGGCCGTCGGGGCCTGGCGCCGGTGCTGACGCCGGTCAACGACTTTATCCTGCGCTATCGCTGGCAGGCGCTGCTGCTGCTCGGGCTGATTGCCACGTATCGCATGTCCGACACGGTGATGGGCGTGATGGCCAACGTGTTCTATATCGACCAGGGTTTCACCAAGGACCAGATCGCCGGAGTGAGCAAGATCTTCGGCTTGATCATGACCCTGCTCGGCGCCGGCATGGGCGGCCTGTTGATTGTGCGGTTCGGGATCCTGCCGATCCTGTTCATCGGTGGCGTGGCCTCGGCCGGCACCAACCTTTTGTTCGTGATGCTCGCCGACATGGGCCCCGACCTGCAGATGCTGATCGTCACCATTTCCCTGGACAACTTCAGTTCGGGCATGGCCACCTCGGCGTTCGTGGCGTATCTGTCGAGCCTGACCAACCTCAAGTTCTCCGCTACCCAATATGCGTTGCTCAGCTCGATCATGCTGTTGCTGCCACGCCTGATCGGCGGGTATTCGGGGGTGATGGTGGAGAAGTTCGGTTATCACAACTTCTTTATGATCACCTGCCTGCTGGGGGTGCCGACGCTGCTCCTGATTGCATTGCACTGGTTCCAGGAGAACCGGCGCGCCCGGTTGAATCCGCCGCAGGAAGACTGATACGACTCGGTCAATGTGGGAGCTGGCTTGCCTGCGATAGCGATGGTGAACCCAACGCCGCTATCGCAGGCAAGCCAGCTCCCACACAAGCGACGGTTACGACAGATACGCCCCGCCACCTCACGCCTGTACTCCTGCAGCAACCGCCCGTACAATCCCAAGTCATTTCAAGTCCAAGCAACCGACAACGGCCTACCATGCGTACCAGTCAATATTTGCTCGCCACACAGAAAGAAACGCCTTCCGACGCGGTTGTGATCAGCCATCAGCTGATGCTGCGCGCCGGCATGATCCGCAAACTGGCCTCGGGCCTGTACACCTGGTTGCCCATGGGCTTGAAGGTGATGCGCAAGGTCGAAGCCATCGTTCGCGAAGAAATGAACGCTGCCGGCTCTCTGGAAGTGTTGATGCCGAGCACCCAACCGGCTGAGTTGTGGCAGGAATCCGGGCGCTGGGAAGAGTACGGCCCTGAGTTGCTGCGCTTCAAGGACCGTCATGGCCGCGATTTCTGCGCCGGCCCGACCCATGAAGAAGTCATCACCGACCTGATGCGCAACGAGTTGAGCAGCTATAAACAGTTGCCGCTGAACCTGTATCAGATCCAGACCAAATTCCGCGATGAAATCCGCCCGCGCTTCGGCTTGATGCGTGGTCGCGAATTCATCATGAAGGACGCCTATTCGTTCCACGCCGACCAGGCTTCCCTGCAAGCGACCTACGACCGCATGCACCAGGCCTACTGCAATGTATTCACGCGCCTGGGCCTGAAGTTCCGCCCGGTTGAAGCGGACAACGGCTCCATCGGCGGTGCAGGCTCCCACGAATTCCACGTGCTGGCCGAATCCGGTGAAGACGATATCGTGTTCAGCAACGGTTCCGACTACGCGGCGAACATCGAGAAGGCCGAAGCCATACCACGTGAAACCTCGCGCCCTGCTCCCACCGAGGAGCTGCGCCTGGTCGACACGCCGGACACCAAAACCATCGCGGCTCTGGTGGAGAAATTCAATCTGCCGATTGAAAAGACCATCAAGACCCTGATCGTGCGTGCTGAAGAAGAAGGCAAGCTGATCGCCCTGGTGATCCGTGGCGACCACGAGCTCAACGAAATCAAGGCCGCCAACCAGCCAGGCGTAGCCAGCCCGCTGGTCATGGCCACCGATGCCGAACTGCGCGACGCCATTGGTGCCGGTGCCGGTTCCCTCGGCCCGCTGAACCTGCCGCTGCCGATCATCATCGACCGTTCCGTCGAGCTGATGAGCGACTTCGGTATCGGCGCGAACATCGACGACAAGCACTACTTCGGCGTGAACTGGGAGCGTGACCTGCCGGTTCCGACCGTGGCCGACCTGCGCAACGTCGTAGCCGGTGACCCAAGCCCGGATGGCAAGGGCACCCTGGAAATCAAGCGCGGCATCGAAGTCGGGCACATCTTCCAGCTGGGCAACAAGTACAGCAAGGCGATGAAGTGCGAAGTGCTGGGCGAGAACGGCAAACCGATCACCCTGGACATGGGCTGCTACGGCATTGGTGTTTCCCGCGTGGTCGCCGCTGCCATCGAGCAGAACAACGACGAGAAAGGCATCATCTGGAGTGACGCTTTGGCGCCGTTCCAGGTGGCCCTGGTGCCGTTGCGCTATGAAACCGAGCAAGTACGCGAAGCCACCGACAAGCTGTACGCTGAACTGACCGCTGCCGGTTTTGAAGTGCTGCTCGATGACCGGGACAAGAAAACCAGCCCGGGCATCAAGTTCGCCGACATGGAACTGATTGGCATCCCGCACCGGATCGTGGTCAGTGACCGTGGCCTGGCCGATGGCAATCTGGAATACAAGAGCCGGACCGAAGCGCAAGCCCAACCGTTGCCGGTGGCTGACGTGCTGTCTTTCCTTCAGGCGCGTATTCGTCGCTGAAAACCAGATCAAGAGAAGTCATGTTCAAGCGAAACACCAAAGCCCTGGGGGGCGCCGCCTTGTGCGGCGCCCTGCTGGTCAGCGGCTGCGCCAATCAGATGTCGCAACGCAGTGAGCACGAGGAGCGGGTCGAGCGTAAATTGCTCGATCACAGCCTGCAGATCGATGTAGGCGAACCCAAAGTGCTGGAGCTGCCGCAACGCCGGGTTCGCATTCATGAGCAGAAGACCTTCGAGGTCACCGAATTCGAAGTCACCCGTCGTTACGATCGCTACACGCCCTACCAGCCCTGGCGCAAACTCTATGAGATGCCGCTGGGTGCCGTGGCGTTGGTCGCGGGCGTGGGTGCCAACGTGGCGAATATCTTCGCCCTCGGCAACCTGCCCACGAGTGTGACGCGAGACTGGCTGAGCTATGGCGTGGACGGCATCAACCCGTTCATGAACGTGCAATCCCATGGCCGTGCGCAACAGAACCTGGCAGCTATCGATGAAGTCCAGCGCGACAAGCGCCTGGAGTATTCGAGCCTGCCGTGGAGCGAGCGCCCGGTACAAGTCACTGCCGGCAAGCAGACCCATGAGCTGACCACCGACCGCAACGGCATCCTGCGCCTGAACCTGTTGGACAGCCCGTTTGCCGAGCAGGACCTGAACCGTGTCACCACCTTGAAGATCAGCGTGGCAGATGGTCAGGACGATGTGCACACAGACTCGACCCTGGCGGTCAGCAACTCCCTGCGCGGCAAATTGCTGGAAGCCCATGGCCTGATCTACGACGACCTGGAAGATGACGAAGTGAACCAATGGGTGCACCGCGTCAAGCGCCTGTCGGAACTGGGCCTGGAAGAAGAAGCCAGCGAACTGGAACAAAGCCTGATCGAGCTGACCCGCAATGATCCGGAATTGCAGCAGGAGTTTGTGCAGGCACTGACCAAGGATGCGGGGCGGTTGGTCGCAGATCCTGGCGCACGCTGAAATCTGCAGCCTGTTGGAGATCAAATGTGGGAGGGGGCTTGCTCCCGATTGCGGTGTATCAGTGTCAGATGTACTGACTGACACACCGCAATCGGGAGCAAGCCCCCTCCCACACTTGAGTCTCCCACACTCTTTAATCCCGGTTTCTACCAGGAGAACTCGAGCTGTTCGTTTCCGCCGCTCAGGTCCAGCAACCGCACCCCAATCCCCAACAAACGCACCGGCTTGCCCCCGCGATTAAACGCCTGGGTCAGCAACTGCTGATAACTCTCCAGATCCCGCCCTGCCCCCGCCTGCTCCAGCGTCGTCTGGGTAAAGTCATGAAACTTCACTTTGACGAACGGCTTGCCCGCCCGGTAGCTGCTGTCGATGCGCGCCATACGCCCCGCGAGGGTTTCCATCAATTCAGGAAGTTTAGCCAGGCAGCTTGAAAGATCCGGCAAGTCCACATCGTAGGTATTTTCCACACTGATGGACTGTCGACGACTGTCGTTTTGCACCACGCGATCATCAATCCCACGGGCCAGGCTCCAGAGTCGTTCGCCAAAACTGCCGAATTCGCGCACCAGCGCCAGTTTGTTCCACTCGCGCAGCTGCAAGCAGTCTTCGATGCCCAGGCGCGCGAGCTTATCGGCGGTGACCTTGCCAACGCCGTGCAGCTTGCTGACCCGCAGCTGCGAGACAAAGTCTTCGACCTGGTCCGGGGTAATCACGAACAGGCCGTTGGGTTTCTTCCAGTCGCTGGCGATCTTGGCCAGGAACTTGTTCGGCGCCACCCCGGCAGACACGGTGATATGCAGCTGGTTGGAGACCCGCCGACGGATGTCCTGGGCAATACGCGTGGCGCTGCCGCCAAAATGCGGGCTGTCGGAGACGTCGAGGTAGGCTTCATCCAGCGACAACGGCTCGATCAAGTCGGTGTAGTCGCGAAAGATCGTCTGGATTTCCTTCGATGCTTCTTTATAGGCATCCATGCGCGGCTTGACGATGGTCAGGTCGGGGCACAGCTTCAAGGCGTGGCGCGACGACATCGCAGAACGAACTCCATACGCACGCGCTTCGTAGTTGCAGGTAGCGATAACCCCCCGCCGGTCCGCCGAGCCGCCCACAGCCAAGGGCTTTTGCGCCAGGCTCGGGTCGTCACGCATCTCGATGGCGGCGTAGAAGCAATCACAGTCGACGTGGATGATTTTGCGCTGCGTCATATAAACGGGGTGTGAACCAACGGGTGGCCAGTATCGCATTCACCCCTGTATATAGCACCAGTAGTTTGATTCTTCCTTCCAAGTGGTAGGAAGTTTCCCCGATGAATTTATTTTCTCAATCGAATTCAGCCTTCCGATAGAGCTGAAAGCCTCAGCCTGACTGGCCCGAAGCGCTTCATGACCCCGCCTTGGAGAGCTAACCGATTGAACCACAAGCGCTTTTGTTTGATTTACAGGTTGACACACTCGCGTTCCTCTGTAGAATGCCGACACACAGACGCGGGATGGAGCAGTCTGGTAGCTCGTCGGGCTCATAACCCGAAGGTCGTCGGTTCAAATCCGGCTCCCGCAACCAAACATCAAAAAAGGCTACTCGAAAGAGTGGCCTTTTTTGTGCTCGCGTGTTTTCTCCCGCTGCGCCTGAAAACACCGCCAACACTTTGATTTCAGAATAATTCGCGCTTATTTGGTCCATCGGCTCATTAACGGTTGACACCTCGCCGCTTGGCTGTAGAATGCCGCCCACAGACGCGGGATGGAGCAGTCTGGTAGCTCGTCGGGCTCATAACCCGAAGGTCGTCGGTTCAAATCCGGCTCCCGCAACCAAACATCAAAAAAGGCTACTCGAAAGAGTGGCCTTTTTTGTATCCGACGAAAAAGTTCTTCTGAAACAATGGCATGGCATCTTTCATGAAACCGTAGTCGGTTTGTAGAGTCCATCTCATTGCACGCTAGGCTCAATGCTCAAGCGCTACCCTCTACGACCAATGGCCGCAGTCGCCGACCCCGGTGATCCGCGTTAATATTTGTAATTATTTTGTCCATAGGGATTGGTAACTTGGCCGGATACCCCCATCCTGTCGCGCACAATCCACGAGGTGATTGATGCGCGCCAACTCGTCTGAACCACAAGACACCGTCACAGCAGAACAACCGATCACGCCGACCCGCTTGCGATGGCTGGATTTGTTGAGCAAGTATCGCCAGCCCATTGGCCTGGCCGTAACGCTGCTGCTGTTTGCAATCGCCCTGATCGCCTGCCGACACCTGCTGCTGGAACTGGACCTCTATGCACTCCACGATTCGATTCTGGAAGTGCCCAAGCCAGCCTTGCTCGGTGCGTTTGCAGCGGCAGTCGCAGGTTTCATTATCCTGCTTGGTTATGAATTTTCCGGCGCACGCTATGCCGGCGTGAAGTTACCCGCCAAGACCCTGGCCCTGGGTGGCTTCACCGCCTTTGCCATCGGCAACGCCATTGGCTTGTCGATGCTCTCGGGCGGTTCGGTGCGCTACCGTTTATATGCACGCCACGGCATCGGCGCATCGGAAGTGGCGCACATGACCGTGTTCGCCAGCCTGGCCCTGGGCTGTGCCCTGCCGCCACTGGCCGCATTGGCCACGCTGAGCAATTTGCCGGCGGCTTCGACTTACCTGCATTTACCGCAAAGCCTGCTCGGGGGGATTTCCGGCGCCGTGTTGGTGTTGTCGGCCATGCTGTGCATCGGCATCTATCGTCGTCGCCTGCCGGAACAGCCCTACCCCGATAACCTGCTGGTCAAGGCCGGGCGTCGCACCCTGCGCCTGCCGGGCCGCCGCCTGACCTTCCTGCAGTTGATCATCACCGCCCTCGACGTAGCCGCTGCCGCTGCCGTCCTTTATATGCTGTTGCCGGAAGCACCGCCCTTCGGCCCGTTCCTGCTGGTGTACCTGCTGGCACTGGCCGCCGGTGTGCTCAGCCATGTGCCGGGGGGCGTGGGTGTATTCGAAGCGATCCTGCTGGCGGCCTTCGCCGACAAACTCGGTGCCGCGCCCCTGGCTGCCGCCTTGCTGCTGTACCGGATGATCTACGTGGTATTGCCGCTGCTGATCGCCTGTGTGTTCCTGCTGGTCAACGAGGCCCAGCGCCTGTTCCAGACCCAGCAAAGCCTGCGGGTGGCGTCGGGGCTGGCAGCGCCGGTATTGGCCGTCCTGGTTTTTTTGTCCGGCGTGGTCCTGCTGTTTTCCGGCGCCACGCCAGAGATCGACTCACGCCTGGAAAACATCGGCTTCCTGATTCCCCACCGCCTGATTGACGCCTCGCACTTCGGTGCCAGCCTGATCGGCGTGTTGTGCCTGTTGCTCGCCCAGGGCCTGCGTCGACGTTTGTCGGCGGCCTGGATGCTGACCATGGTGCTGCTGCTGGTCGGCGCCCTGCTCTCGTTGCTCAAGGGCTTCGACTGGGAAGAAGCCAGCCTGATGACCATGACCGCGGTGCTGCTGGCGATCTTTCGCCGCTCGTTCTACCGCGCCAGCCGCTTGACCGAGCTGCCGTTTTCGCCGCTTTACCTGGTGGCCAGTGTCTGTGTACTCGGCGCTTCGATCTGGCTGCTGTTGTTCGCCTATCAGGATGTGCCTTACAGCCATCAACTGTGGTGGCAGTTCACCCTCGACGCCAACGCCCCTCGCGGTTTGCGCTCGTTGCTGGGCGCTGCGGTGCTGCTGGTGATCGTATCGCTGACCTGGCTGCTGCGCACGGCGCGCCCGGTCATCCACTTGCCCACCCCGGAAGAACTGGAGCGCGCCAGCAAGATCCTGATGGCCTCGTCCCAACCCGACGGCGGCCTGGCGCTGACCGGCGACAAGGCGCTGCTGTTTCACCCCAACGATGAAGCCTTCCTGATGTACGCCCGTCGCGGGCGCAGCCTGGTGGCCTTGTACGACCCGATCGGCCCGACCCAGCCGCGCGCCGAGATGATCTGGCAGTTCCGTGACCTGTGCGATATCCACCACGCAAGACCGGTGTTCTACCAGGTACGCGCCGAGAACCTGCCGTACTACATGGACATCGGCCTCACCGCGATCAAGCTGGGCGAAGAAGCCCGCGTCGACCTGAAACGCTTTGACCTGGAAGCCAAGGGCAAAGAGATGAAGGATTTGCGCTACACCTGGAACCGTGGCACCCGGGACGGCTTGTCCCTGGAAATCTTCGAACCGGGCCAGGCGCCGATGGATGAATTAAAAGTCATCTCCGATGCCTGGCTTACAGGTAAGAATGTGCGGGAAAAAGGCTTCTCCCTGGGCCGTTTCAGCGACGACTACCTCAAGCACTTCCGTATCGCGATCATTCGCTTCGAAGGGCGCCCGGTAGCCTTCGCCAACCTGCTCGAGACCTACAATCATGACCTGGCCAGCCTTGACCTGATGCGCGCCCACCCCGACGCGCCCAAGCTCACGATGGAATTCATGATGGTGGGCCTGATTCAACATTATAAGAACCACGGCTACGCCCGCTTCAGCCTCGGTATGGTGCCGCTGTCGGGCTTGCAACCGCGCCGTGGCGCACCGCTGACCCAGCGCCTGGGCTCGATGGTGTTCCGCCGTGGCGAGCAACTGTATAACTTCCAAGGTTTGCGCCGCTTCAAAGACAAGTTCCAGCCCGACTGGGAACCCCGTTACATGGCCGTGCCCGCAGGACTTGATCCGCTGGTGGCACTGGCCGATACCGCCGCCCTGATCGCGGGCGGCTTGACTGGATTGGTGAAACGCTGATGATTCGACGCTCCTGGCGGTATGTATTGGCCTTTGTAGTGCTGCTCGCGCTGGTCGTGGCGGGTGGCTTTTGGTACTGGAACCGCCCTGCCCCGCAACCGACCCTGGAGCAATTGCCCCAGGCCGATGGCTCGGTAATGACCCGCGTTACCCCCGCCAGCGCCGCCAAAGCCCGCGTGGCCGTGGCCGTGATGGCCGATGAAGCGCTGACCGACAGCCAACTGGTTGCCCTGAGCCAGGGCGGCGCGGCGCAAATCGTTCAGGTGATCCTGCCTAAGGATGACTGCAAGCTGCAGGAACAAGCGCTGCAAGGCGCCCTGGCCCAGCTCAAAGGCCCGGCGACCCTGGTCAGCGGCATCGGCCCTGGCGCTGCGCTCGCCTGGCGCTGGCTGGCCACTCAGAATGATGACAAGGCTAACGCGATCTCCGTCGGCTTTGCCCTGAAACAGGAAGGCTGCAACGACCCGCTGCCCACGACCTCTGCCCACGGCAACTGGCTGGTGGCGTGGAACGACAATCCCGACGATGAAAGCGCCAGCTTCGTACGTGACACGCCGCGTGCCACCACCAGCATCAGCGACTACGACATTCATTACCCGCAAGTGCTGAACAACGAGCTGCGCAAGCAACTGGTCGGTTCGGACAACGGTGGCCTGGCGATTCCCGTGGTGGAAGTTCCTGCCGGGCAGGCCAAAGACACCGTGACCCTGTTCCTCTCCGGTGACGGCGGCTGGCGTGACCTGGACCGCGATGTGGCCGGCGAGATGGCGAAGATCGGCTACCCGGTGGTCGGCATCGACACACTGCGCTACTACTGGCAGCACAAGAGCCCGGAGCAAAGCGCCAAGGACCTCACCGAGCTGATGCAACACTATCGGCAGAAGTGGGGCACCAAGCGCTTCGTGCTGACCGGTTATTCGTTCGGCGCCGATGTACTGCCGGCCATTTACAACCGTATGCCGGAAAACGAACAGCAGCGCGTCGATGCGATCATCCTGTTGGCATTTGCGCGCACCGGCAGCTTTGAAATCGAAGTGGAAGGTTGGCTGGGCAACGCCGGCAAAGAAGCCGCCACCGGCCCGGAAATGGCCAAGCTGCCACCTGAGAAGGTCGTGTGCATCTATGGTGCAGAGGAAGTCGACGAGAGTGGCTGCACCGACAAGACCGCAGTGGGCGAAGCCATGAAGCTGCCGGGCGGGCATCACTTCGATGAGAACTACCCGGCGCTGGCCAAGCGCTTGGTGGATATTATCGTCAAGCACCAGGCCAAAGCCGAGTAGCTCCAGGCTGCACACAGGACCCAATGTGGGAGGGGGCTTGCTCCCGATAGCTGAATGTCAGCCAATGATTTAGTGACTGATGCACCGCTATCGGGAGCAAGCCCCCTCCCACATTTGTCTTGCATTGTCAGGAATATCTAACGTGGTTCGATGTGGGCAATCATCAGCTGCACAGTCTCATTGCCACGAAACTCATTCACATCCAGCTTGTAAGCCAACTCCACCCAACGCACCGTCGGGTTCGGCCACACCTCGCGGTCCACGCCGAAGGCGATGCCATCAAGCTTCACTGACCCGCATTCGCTCTTGAGCACCACCTTCAGGTGCCGCTCCCCTACTACCCGCTGCTCCACCAACTGGAACACACCGTGAAACAACGGCTCCGGAAAGTGCTGCCCCCATGGGCCGGCATGGCGCAGGGCGCGGGCCAGCTCCAGGTGGAACTCTTCCACGGCCAAGGTGCCGTCGGAGAGCAGGCGGCCGGTGAGGTCCTCTTCACGCAGCTGCCGACGCACTTCGGCATCAAAGGCTTGCGCAAACAGCGGGAAGTTCGCCTCGGGCAGGGTCAACCCGGCGGCCATGGCGTGACCGCCGTACTTGCTGATCAGGTTGGGATGCTGGCTTGCAACAACCGCCAGCGCATCGCGGATATGAAAGCCTTGCACCGAACGCCCAGAACCCTTGAGCAGGCCGTCGCCCGCGTCAGCAAAGGCAATGGTCGGGCGGAAGTAACGTTCTTTCATGCGCGACGCGAGGATGCCGATCACCCCCTGGTGCCACTCCGGGTCGAACAGGCACAAACCGTACGGCATCGACTCCACCGGCAAGTCCTTGAGCTGGGCCAGGGCCTCGCGCTGCATGCCTTGTTCAATGGATTTACGGTCCTGGTTCATGCCGTCCAGTTGCGCGGCCATTTCCCGTGCGGCGCCAGCGTCGGTGGTGAGCAGGCATTCGATGCCCAGGCTCATGTCATCCAGGCGCCCGGCCGCGTTCAGCCGCGGGCCGAGGATAAACCCCAGGTCGGTGGAGGTGATGCGAGCGTGGTCGCGCTTGGCCACTTCCAGGATCGCCTTGATGCCAGGCCGCGCCCGACCGGCACGAATGCGCTCCAGGCCTTGATGAACAAGGATGCGATTGTTGGCGTCCAGCGGCACCACGTCGGCGACGCTGCCCAACGCCACCAGATCAAGCAGTTCACCGATGTTCGGCTGGGGTTTGTTGTCATACCAACCCAGGCTGCGTAACCGCGCGCGCAGGGCCATCAACACGTAGAAGATCACGCCGACACCGGCCAGGGCCTTGCTGGGAAACGTGCAGCCCGGCTGGTTCGGATTGACGATGGCGTCGGCGGCCGGCAGTTCATCGCCGGGCAAGTGGTGGTCGGTGACCAGCACCTTCAGCCCCGCCGCTTTCGCCGCCGCCACGCCTTCGACGCTGGAGATGCCGTTGTCCACGGTAATCAGCAACTGGGGCTCGCGCTGCAACGCCACCGCGACGATTTCCGGCGTCAGGCCGTAGCCGTACTCGAAACGGTTGGGCACCAGGTAATCGACATGGGCCGCCCCAAGCAAGCGCAGGCCCAGGGTACCTACGGTGCTCGCCGTGGCGCCATCGGCGTCGAAGTCACCAACGATCAGGATGCGTTGGCGCTGCTCCAGGGCGGTCACCAGCAAGTCCACCGCCGCGTCGATCCCTTTGAGCTGCTGGTAGGGAATCAACCGCGCCAGGCTCTTGTCCAGCTCAGCTTCCGATTGCACCCCGCGCGCGGCATAGAGACGGGTCAACAGCGGCGGCAATTCACCGAGAAAAGGCAGGACGGCGGGCAATGGGCGGGGATCGATACGCATGGGGTGACGGGCGCTTCTCTTCTAATACATCGGTTAAACACAGATATTGAACGCAACAAAGATCAAGTGTGGGAGCTGGCTTGCCTGCGATGGCATCCACTCGGTGTGTCTGATGTACCGAGTGGTATGCATCGCAGGCAAGCCAGCTCCCACCTTTTCAACCGCGCTCGCCAACCAGCCATTGCAGTTGCACTTCATGCTGGCCACGGTCGTCGGTCACGAAAATCGTACCTTCGCTGATCATCACATCCCACTTGATCACCCGGGGCATGTCCTTGGCCAGGGTCTCCAACACTTCCTGGGGCACGGCAGCGATGTGCACGTTCTTCAGGTTGTTGGCCACCGGCACTACCTTGCCTTCCCACACACGCAGGCTGCCATAGGCCAGCAGGCTGGTGCGCTCGGTGCGGCGCGAGCACCAGGTCAGGCGATCGGCATCCGGCTGGCCGACTTCGATCCAGTGCAGGACCCGATCATCCAGGCTTTTTTCCCACAGGGCCGGTTCGTCTACATCCGACAGGCCACGCCCGAACGCCAACTGCTCGTTGTACCAGAGGGCGTAGGCCAGCAGGCGCACGGTCATGCGCTCTTCGGTTTCCGAAGGGTGGCGGGCAATGGTCTGTTTGACACTCTCGTACACCGAGCGGTCGAGGTCGGTGAGGTTGAGTTCGAACTTGTAGGTCGTGGACG
Source organism: Pseudomonas sp. 910_23 (assembly GCF_052850795.1). Taxonomy (NCBI): domain Bacteria; kingdom Pseudomonadati; phylum Pseudomonadota; class Gammaproteobacteria; order Pseudomonadales; family Pseudomonadaceae; genus Pseudomonas; species Pseudomonas sp. 910_23. The sequence continues at coordinate 129,327 of NZ_VXCZ01000006.1, forward strand.
GCTGGGCCATGAACGGGCTTCTAAAGACAAGGAAAGGCGGCCAGTCTAACCGATGGCGAGGTCATTCAACGAATACTGCGCTGCATCCGGGCGGCTCGCCTATGTTAAAAAGCAGGACACCATCGTCCCGCGCTTGTAAGGATCCCCATGTCGCTCAATGCCAAACCACTTGCCGGCCTGAAAGTCATCGAACTGGGCACCCTGATCGCCGGCCCGTTTGCCTCACGCATTTGCGCTGAATTCGGTGCCGAGGTAATCAAGGTCGAATCCCCGGACGGCGGCGACCCGCTGCGCAAATGGCGCAAGCTGTATGAAGGCACCTCGCTGTGGTGGTTCGTACAGGCCCGTAACAAGCAGTCGCTGACCCTCAACCTCAAGCACCCCGACGGCCTGGCAATCCTCAAAAAACTATTGGCCGACGCCGACATCCTGATCGAGAACTTCCGCCCCGGCGTGCTGGAAAAACTCGGCCTGAGCTGGGAAACCCTGCACGCTCTAAACCCCAAGCTGGTGATGGTGCGCCTCTCGGGCTTCGGCCAGACCGGGCCGATGAAGGATCAGCCAGGATTTGGTGCCGTGGGTGAATCCATGGGCGGCTTGCGCTATATCACCGGCTTCGAAGACCGCCCGCCGGTGCGCACCGGGATCTCCATCGGCGACTCGATTGCCGCGCTGTGGGCGGTGATCGGCGCGCTGATGGCGCTGCGTCATCGCGAGGTCAACGGCGGCTTGGGCCAAGTGGTGGATGTGGCGCTGTACGAAGCCATCTTCGCCATGATGGAAAGCATGATCCCCGAGTTCGATGTGTTCGGATTTATTCGCGAGCGTACCGGCAACATCATGCCCGGCATTACACCGTCTTCGATCCACACCAGCGCCGACGGCAAGCATGTGCAGATCGGCGCCAATGGCGATGCAATCTTCAAGCGCTTTATGGCGGCCATCGGCCGTGACGACTTGGCGAACGACCCGCAATTGGCCAGCAACGATGGGCGCGACAGCCGCCGCGACGAGCTGTATGGCGTGATCGACCGCTGGGTCAACTCGCTGCCGCTGGAGCAGGTGATTGAGCAACTGAACAAGGCTGAAGTACCCGCCAGCCGTATCTACAGCGCCGAAGACATGCTGGGCGACCCGCAATTTCTGGCCCGAGAGATGTTCCTCAAGGCTCAGCTCCCGGACGGCAAGGACTTCAAGATGCCGGGCATCGTACCCAAGCTTTCGGATACACCGGGCAGTTGTGAATGGGTGGGCCCGCAGCTGGGTGAACACAACAATGTGCTGCTCAATGCCCTGGGCTACGACGCGGCAGCTATTGCGCGTCTGCGTGAAAATGGCGCGATCTGAGAATCGCTGGCAAAAAGAAACCCCGAGCAGTGGGGAGACAACTCGGGGTTAAACGTGGCCTTAAAAAGGCACGCACAGCAAGCGACAAACACCGGAGCACAATGATTGCTCTTGCTGTTACGGACTCTGACTGACCGCCGCGTAGGAAGGTTCCGAAGAAAAATAATGTTTCATGCGAGTGCGCCGCCACGGGTTTGGGCAGCATTGCGCAAGGCAGCAATGACCGAGGGTTCCAGGCGCCCTTCGGCGATTTTCACGTCGCGAAGCAGGCAATCCGCGACATCCACCAGCGCACGCTTGTCGGACAATTGCGCGCGATCGACGTCGCGCTCGACCACAATCGCGCCGCCGGGATTCTTTACGGTTACCAGGCAGTCTTCCCGCACACCAGAAGTGGTCAGCGTAACCTGATAAGGGCTCAGTGCTTCACTGAGCAATAGGTGGATACTTTCCATCTCGATCACCACTCAATCATTCGAAAAAGGTTCGAAAAACAAAAATGTCACGAAGAGGCTGACATTCAAGTGACCCGTGCTCAAAGCAGAAAGTTCTACCTTTTGTGTAATCCACTGCTTGAGGAAAACGAGCATGCACGGAAAAGATGACAGAGAAAAAACACAGGCTCACACGCTAGAATCCCTGGATTACCTGGGAGCCTGCCTTGAGAGCTGCGTCTGAAACACCTTTGCGCGTCGTCATTGCCGACGATCATCCGATTTTCCTGATTGGCCTGCGCGCCGTGCTTGAGCGTGACCCGCACATCAGCATCGTCGGGGAGGCCAACTCGCCGCAGGCCCTCAATGCGTTGCTGCAAGACTGTGCCTGCGATGTGCTGGTGACCGACTTTATGATGCCTGCCGAGCCCCATGCCGACGGGTTGCGCCTGATCGACCAACTGCGCCGACACTACCCGGACCTGCCGATTGTGGTGGTCACCATGCTCAACAATGCCGGTTTGTTTCATTCGATTCTGGCATTGGGCGTGATGGGCCTTTTGAGCAAGGCCAGCCTGGCCGATGAACTGCCGCAGGCGATTCGTCAGGTCCGTCAGCGACGCACCTACGTGGCCCAGACCATTCGCCAGGCGCTGAGCCTGGCCGGAGAAGCCGGTGCCGATCGCCTGCACTCCCAGGAACAGTTGTCACCCCGGGAGCTGGAGGTGATTCGCCTGTTGGCCACTGGCATGACGGTGGGCCAGATCGCCACGCACCTGCATCGCAGCAAGCAAACCGTCAGTGCGCAAAAAGTCAGCGCCATGCGCAAACTGGGGCTGGCCAATGATGCTGCTCTGTTTATTTATGTGCAGGAACACGGGCTGGCCTAGCCTGGAACGCAATCCATTGCTTGAGCGCCTCTGCCTCCATCGGCCGGGCAATGAAGCAGCCTTGCAACCACGCCGCCCCCAGCTCACCCACAGCGTGGTAGTCGGCAGCACTTTCAACCCCGGTGACGACCACGGCGATATCCAGACGCGCGGCCATGCTCATGGCCCCCGCCACCACCGCCGCCTTGCGATCGTCATCGGCCATTCCGCAGGCAAACGCCGGGGGGATTTTCAGTTCGGTGAAAGGCAATTCCAGCAAATGCTGCAAGCTGGTGCCGCCCATGCCGAAATCCCCGATGGACAACTGACAACCCAGCATCCGCAGGCGCAACAAGCCAGTGAGGTGGGCACTGTCGGTTTTCAGCGTTGAGGTTTCCACCAGCTCCAGGGTGAGGCTATGGGCGGGTATGCCGTGAAGTTGCAGCAGCCCCTGCAATATCTGTGGGAAGTGTGTGCGCTCAAGCATACGTCCGGGAATGTTCACCGCCACCGGCAGCACCTGGCCGGTCTCGCCCATGACCTGGTTCGCCAGGCCAAGTGCCTGTTCCAGCACATGCCAGGTAAAGGCCTCTTCCATGCCGGCAAACTCCAACACCGGCAGGAACTCTTCGGGCAGCAGCAATTGAGCGTGCGGTAACTGCCAACGCGCCAGCGCCTCCACCCCTTGCAACACCCCGGCCTGGCTGACGATGGGTTGGTACCAGACCCTGCCGCAGGCCGCGATGGTGGCCTGGCTGACATCCGCCGACGGTGGCAGTTGTTCCCGCGCGCTCAACCCCAGCAACTGGCGCACACGCTCCCAGGACAGCACCGCTGGCCCTGGGCGCAAGTGCCGCTGACAATCGGCCAACACCTGCCCGATCAGCGTTGCCGAGGCCGGCTTGGGCAAGCACGCCAGCACGTTGAGGCCCAATTGCCGGGCCATGTTCGCCACGCCTTCGAGCACATCGGGCTCAGCATTGCTGAGCAGAACCAGCACTTGAGCCAAACGGCGCTCGGCGAGTTCGCGGATCAACTCCAGCCCATCGCCCTGCTCCAGATACAGATCGCAGATGGCGACATCCACCGGGCCTTTGCTGTCCAGGGACTGGCGAGCCGTTTCGACATCTTCAGCAGTCAGTACATTGAACACGCCATTGGCATTGAGCATCTGGTGCAGTGCCATCAGCTGAAACGGGTTGTCTTCGAGGATCAGGACATTGAGAGAGCGCATGGGTCATGGAGTCGGTACTGGGAAAAGTCCTTCACAGTAGCCATAAGACGCGAAGCGTCCCATAGGACGTGTCCGAAATGCTGTCGAGCGGAGCGCACAACTTGGTTGACGCCACCGCTAACCACGATGCGAAGCAAGCCGATCTTGATCTTGACCTGCTTTTGATCTCAGGCGCCCCGTCAAACCACGCTGGCCGGAATTCGACAGGGATTTGGGGGGTAAACCGGCAGGGATGCCGGTTTAGCCGCCCCGCGCCATGGATGGCGCGTGGCGGCGGCCCCCCAAATCCATGGCGAATTACGGGCACACCGAGCCGGGCAAGCCCCCTCCCACATTTGGGACCAATACCATCAGTTAGATACTCATCTGCTGCCAAGCCGTCACGGGAGCAAATCTCCTCCCACATTGCATCGCGTCAGCTATCAGTCCAGATAAGGCTGCAGATCGCGACGAAACACCTTCAACACCTCAGACAACCTCAACCACGGCTCCTCAAGCTCAGCCCCACGCTGCTCCCGCGCGCATTGCTCAAGCACCACACAAGCCTTGGCCAACGGCAGCGCATCCACCAGCGAACAAATACCCTTGAGCCGATGCAGCGCCGCATTCAAGCGCGCCACATCACGCTCGGCCAATGCGCTGGCCAATACCTCATGCTCGTGGTCCAGGCTTTTTGCCAGTTCTTGCAACATGCTATGCAGCACAGGCCCGTCAGCCTGGGTCATGGTACGCAGGGCCTGGATATCAAACGAACGCTGCGGCGCCACCCGCGCCAGCACGCGCGTCCAATCCTCCAGAGTCACCGGCTTGACCAGCAGCTCATCCATACCCGCGTCCTCACAGCGTCTTTGTTCATCTTTCATCGCGTTCGCCGTGCAACCGATCAACGCACAACGGGGCCGTTGTTCTTCGGTTTCGATACGCCGGACCGCCTCGCTCAAGGCATAGCCAGACATACCCGGCATCTGGCAATCGGTCACCAGCACGTCGAAACGCTGCTCGCGCCATCGCTGCAAAGCGGCCTCGGCCGAATCCAGGGCGATCACCTGATGCCCCAGGAACTGTAACTGCTGCGCCAGCACCAAGCGGTTGGCCGCCAAATCATCCACCACCAGCACCGACAGGCTACGCCCCGCTGGGGGCAACGCTGGCGCTGGCGTGGCCGGCACATCGTCGGTGCTGACCCGATCAAGGCGCAGGTCGATGCACACCTCGGTGCCCTCACCCACCACGCTTGCCAAATGAATGCGACCGCCCATCAACTCCACCAATTGCTTGCAGATACTCAGGCCCAGCCCGGTGCCGCCATGTTCCGCCGCGGTCAATGCGCTCACTTGGGTAAACGGCTTGAACAACCTTGGCTGCTGTTCGGCGCTGATCCCCGGGCCGCTGTCTTCGACGCACAGGTGCAGGTATTCGGTATCAGACTCATCCCGCTGGCAGGTGACGCTGAGCCGCACCCCGCCCTGCTCGGTAAACTTCAGCGCATTGCCCAGCAGGTTGTGCATCACTTGGCGTAAACGCAGCGGATCGAACCAGTAATAGCCCTTGGCCGCCGGATCAAACGCCAGGGTCAAATGCAGGCCCTTTTTTTGCGCCGTGGCTTCGAACAGACGCTGAATGCCTTCGAAAAAACCCTTCAACTCGGTGGTTTGCGGAACCAGTTGCAGGTGACCGGCCTCGATCTTGGCCAGGTCCAGGCTGTCGCCCATCAGCGCGATCAGCTCGCGCGCCGAACGATGGGCCACCTGTAATGCTTCAGAGACGGGCTGGCCGCTTGCCAGGCAGCGTTCCTGCTCCAGCTCGAGCAAACCGATGATGGCGGTCATGGGTGTGCGAATTTCATGACTTAGCGCAGAAAGAAATGCACTTTTGGCGTAGTTCGCTTCGTCGGCAGCCTGGCGGGCATCCATCAGTTGGTGCTCCAGGTCTTTGCGTTCGTTGATATCGATCCAGCCGCCCAGCAGCCCCTGCAAGCGGCCCTGGGCATCGAAGAACGGAACCGTCCACTGGTAAACGTGAAAGCTGCCGCCGTTGAACTCCAGCTCGCGATCGACAAACAACGACTGTTGCGTGGCCAGTTGTTCCATATGGCCGGCGTGCAGGCGCGCCGCCGTGGCCTCGGGCATTACCCCACTTTCCAGCAGCGTCAGCCCCTGAATCAGCTCAAGCCGGGTCGCCAGTTGCTGTTCATAGCTTTTGTTGCAGGTCACCAGCCGCCCGGCCAGGTCGCGCACAAACAGCGGGTTGGGCATGCCGTCGAGTAACGCACGTTTGAACGCCAATTGGTCATTGAGCCGCTGCTCGGCCTCCAGCCGCTGGCGAATCTGACGCTTGAGCCGGCTGTTCCACACCAGCGATACCAGCACAAACAGCAGCGCCGTGGCCACCATCCAATACGCCCAGGGCGGCACCCGTTGCCAGGCCGGTAGGGGGATCGCCACAGCGCCGATCCAGCGCAGGCGCAGTGCGCTCAACTCGGCCACCGGCAAGGCTTCCAGGGCCTTGTTCAGGATACTCAGCAGCTCAGGCTGGTCCTTGCGTACCGACAAGCAATTGGATGACCACTTGCCGTCGACACTGCGGCCAATACGCAAGCCTTCCTGGGAGTAACTCTGGACCTCCACCTCAGTCTGCAACGTGGCAGCGGCCTCGCCCCGTTGCACCAGTTCGCGGGCCTGGGCGTAATTGTCCACCAGGCGCAGCTTGATCTGCGGGTGCATCTGGCGGATGTAACTCTCCAGCACATGGCGCGCCGGCAGCGCCAGGACCTTGCCTTCCAACTGCTTCAACCCAGTCAGCGGCGTGGCATCGGCGCGTTCGACGAACACCCAGCCGGAGCCGCCAAAGCCATGACTGAAGTCGAGCAGCGCCCTGCGCTCCTGATTCGACGCCAGGGTGGTGTTCATCTGCGCCCTGCCGGTTTCCAGCCATTCCAGGGTTTGCGCGGTGGAGTGCACCTCTTCGAAGACAAACTGCAAACCGGTCATGCGCGAAATGCGGTGCAGCAGGTCGACATTCAAACCCACCCAGTGACCGTCCTTGTCCTTGAATATGTAAGGTGACATCTGCTGCGCCACCACCACGACATGGGGATGCTGCAACAGCCAGGTGCGCTCCGAGGCCGACAATTCAACGCGCTCACCCCTGAAGCCGACGCCGAGCCCTGTGGTCCAGCGGCCCAGGATCTCCCGCTGCACCGACTCGTCAATGCTCGCCAAGGCGCGGTTCATCATCGCCCCCAGCAATGGGTCGGCCTGGCGGGTGGCGAAAGCAAAGCCGATGGGCGCCAGCCGGCTTTGTTCCTTGATCTGCAACCCCAGGTAAGGCCGCAGCGATTTGTAGGCCCGCACAATCACTTCATTGCCGATAAACGCATCGGCATCACCTTGCTTGAGCGCCTCCAGGCCGCTGTAGAGGTTGGGCGCGAGCATGATGTGGCTATCGGGGTAGGCCGCCTGCACGTTGTGCACATTGGCGTAGCCATCGAGCAATACGACTTTCTTGCCCGCCAGGTCGTCCTCTTGAAGCTCATCGCGACGCAGCACCACCACTGACCGATCGGGCATGTAGTCCTGGGTGAACTGCAAGCCGGGCACATCGCGCTCATAGCCGTTGGCGCTGGTCAGGATATCGATGGCTCCACTGCGCAGCGCCTCGACCGCCTGGGCCCGCTCGGCAAAGCCCAGCACCTGCATCGGCACCTGCAAGCGCGCGCCGACCAGGCTCAGGTAATCGGCACTGATACCCTGGTAGCGGTTGCGGTCGCGGGTGATATCGATCGGCTGATAGTCATCAATGGAAATACCCACCTTCAACGTCCGATGCGTCGCCAGCCACTGCTGCTCTGCGGGCGCCAGGGGCAAAGGCTCAAGCGGGATAAACGCCGGCACCAGCTTGAAAGGCAGGCTGACGGCCGCCAGGCTTACCGGTAGTTGGGTAAGCCACAGCATGCACATCAGCCGCACTGTCCATTGAATCAAAACCTGCACCGATTTGGCTTCCTTGATTGGGCGAAGGAACAAGTATGGCTCGCCAAAATAAAAAAGCCCGTCACGAGGACGGGCTTGGCCGACTGCAAAAAAGCTAACTGCCGGATGTAATCTGATCAACCGCGGGCATCAGAGCGGCTTGCCACGATTGCCATGCTGGCTGACAAACGCCTGCACCGCCTTCAGGTCGTTAGCCAGCACGGTGCAGCGCTCTTCACGCTCGAACAGGTCGGCCAGGTGCTCCGGCAATTCCAGCGCCTTGCCAACACCGGCCTTCTCCACCGCTTCGGGGAATTTGACCGGGTGCGCGGTACCCAGGATCACCATTGGAATATCCAGGCTACGGCGGCATTCGCGCGCAGCCTTCACGCCGATAGCCGTGTGGGGGTCGAGCACTTCGCCGGTCTGGGCATAGACCTCGGCAATGGTTTCGCACGTCTGCGCATCGTCCACGGCCAGGGAGTCGAACAGCTTGCGGGTTTCGGTCCAGCGTTCTTGTTCGACGCTGAAACCGCCACCCTGCTTGAAGCTGCTCATCAGCTCGGCCAGCGCCGCGCCATTGCGACCGTGCATGTCGAACAGCAAGCGTTCGAAGTTAGACGACACCATGATGTCCATGGATGGCGACAGTGTGGCGTGCAGGGTTTCCTTGACGTACTGGTTGCCGCTCATAAAGCGGTGCAGGATGTCATTGCGGTTGGTAGCAACGATCAACTGATTGATCGGCAGGCCCATGTTGCGTGCCAGATAACCGGCGAAGATGTCGCCGAAGTTGCCGGTCGGCACCGAGAACGACACCGAACGCGCCGGGCCGCCCAGCTGCAGGGAGGCGTGGAAGTAGTAGACGATCTGGGCCATGATCCGCGCCCAGTTGATCGAGTTCACCGCCACCAGGCGTGTGCCCTTGAGGAAGCTCTGGTCAGCGAAGCTGTTCTTGACCATTTCCTGGCAGTCATCGAAGTTGCCTTCGATGGCGATGTTGTGGATGTTCTCACCGAAGATGGTGGTCATCTGGCGACGTTGCACCTCCGACACGCGCTTGTGCGGGTGCAGGATGAAGATGTCGACGTTTTCGCAGTGCTTGCACCCTTCGATGGCAGCCGAACCGGTGTCACCGGAGGTGGCGCCGATGATCACCACGCGCTCGCCGCGCTTTTCCAGCACGTAGTCCAGCAGGCGCCCCAGCAGTTGCAGGGCGAAGTCCTTGAACGCCAGGGTCGGGCCGTGGAACAGCTCCAGCACCCACTCGTTGCCGTTCAGCTGGCGCAAAGGCGCGATGGCGCTGTGGGCAAACACGCCGTACGTCTCTTCCAGGATCTTCTTGAAGTCCGCATCCGGAATGCTGCCGGTGACGAACGGGCGCATTACCCGGAACGCCAGCTCGTAGTACGGCAGGCCGGCCCAGGAAGCGATTTCTTCCTGGGTGAAGCGTGGCAGGTTTTCCGGCACGTACAGGCCGCCGTCGGTGGCAAGGCCTGCCAGCAGGACGTCTTCGAAATTCAGGGCCGGTGCCTGGCCGCGGGTGCTGATGTAACGCATGACTGGCTCCTCTAAAACATTCTCGAACAGAGGCCGCCGAAGGTGCGGGGCCCCTGGAACAAATCGGTTAGTTCAAGTGCTCGACGCGAATGCGCACCACAGGGCCGACCACACCTTGCAGGGCTTCGAGGGCGTGGATGGCATCGTTGATATGCTGCTCGAGCACGCGATGGGTCAGCAGGATCATCGGCACCTGGCCGTTTTGCTCCTCGACTTCCTTCTGCATGATCGATTCGATGTTGATACCGCGCTCCGACAGAATGCTGGCGACCTGGGCCAGCACGCCCGGATGGTCCTGGGCCTGGATGCGCAGGTAGTAGGCGCTTTCACAGGCTTCGATCGGCAGGATCGGGTGGGCCGACAGCGAGTCCGGCTGGAAGGCCAGGTGCGGCACGCGGTTTTCCGGGTCGCTGGTCATGGCGCGAACCACGTCCACCAGGTCGGCGATCACCGACGAAGCAGTCGGCTCCATGCCGGCACCGGCGCCGTAGAACAGCGTGGAACCGGCGGCGTCACCGTTGACCATCACCGCGTTCATCACGCCATTGACGTTGGCGATCAGGCGGTCGGCTGGAATCAGCGTCGGGTGCACACGCAACTCGATACCGGCCGGGGTGCTGCGCGCTACGCCCAGGTGCTTGATGCGGTAGCCCAGGGCTTCGGCGTAATTCACGTCGGCGGTGGTCAGCTTGGTGATGCCTTCGGTGTAGGCTTTGTCGAATTGCAGCGGGATACCAAAGGCGATAGAGGCCAGGATGGTCAGCTTGTGTGCCGCGTCGATGCCTTCCACGTCGAAGGTCGGGTCGGCTTCGGCGTAGCCCAGGGCCTGGGCTTCGGCCAGTACGTCTTCGAAGGTACGGCCCTTCTCGCGCATTTCAGTGAGGATGAAGTTACCGGTGCCGTTGATGATGCCGGCCACCCAGTTGATGCGGTTGGCAGACAGGCCCTCACGGATCGCCTTGATCACCGGGATACCGCCGGCCACCGCGGCTTCGAACGCCACGATCACGCCCTTCTCGCGAGCCTTGGCGAAGATCTCGTTGCCGTGCACGGCGATCAGCGCCTTGTTGGCGGTGACCACGTGCTTGCCGTGCTCGATGGCCTTGAGCACCAGCTCGCGGGCCACGGTGTAGCCGCCTACCAGCTCGATGACGATATCGATCTCAGGGTTGGTGGCCACGGCGAACACATCGTTGGTAATCGCAATACCGGTCGTTTCGAACTGAGGCTTTGGCGAACGCGTGGCAATTTGCGCCACTTCAATCCCGCGACCTGCGCGGCGGGAAATTTCTTCAGCGTTACGCTGAAGTACGTTGAAGGTACCGCCACCGACGGTCCCTAACCCACAGATGCCTACTTTGACCGGTTTCACTGAAGAACTCCCCATGAAACGGCCGACGCTAGGTCGGCCGTGAAAACAGCCGCACAACTGCGGCTCTCAATTAATGACCCGTCGACAGTTCGGCGGGTCATGATCGTCAAAGGCTCGACGATTAATGCTTACTTGGCACCCAGTGCCAGTTTGGCAACTTGCGGCGCCGGCTGGTAGCCCGGAATCACCTGGCCGTCGGCCAAAACGATGGCCGGTGTACCGTTCACACCAATGGACTGGCCCAGGGCGAACTGCTTGGAAACCGGGTTGGCGCATTTGGCCGATTTGATTTCCTTGCCGTCGACCATCTTGTCCATGGCGGCCTTCTTGTCGGCCGAGCACCATACGGCTTGCAACTGCTCGTCACCCGGCGAACCCAGGCCCTGGCGCGGGAACGCTACATAGCGCACTTCCACACCCAGCTTGTTCAGTGCCGGTATCTCGGCGTGCAGCTTGTGGCAGTACGGGCAGGTGGTGTCGGTGAACACGGTGATGTGGGTCTTGGTTTCGCCGATGGCGGGGTAAACCACGGTTTCAGCCACCGGGATGCCGTTGATCAGCTTTGACACGCCCAGGCGCTCGGCCTTCTCGGTCAGGTTGACCGGCTTGCCGTCCTTGAGCTGGAACAGGTAGCCCTGCACGATGTACTGCCCATCGGCACTGGCGTACAGCACACGGCTGCCCTTGAGCTTGACTTCATACAGGCCGGCCATGGGGCTGGCGCTGATGCTTTCGATCGGGGTGTCGAGCGCCAGGTTGGCCAGGCTCTTGCGAATGGTCTGCTCGGCCGCCTCATCGGCGACAGCAAAGGTGGAAACCAACGCAATGGCTGCGGCGGCAATAATCTGGGTCAAGCGCATGGGAACTCCTGAAGGCAGAGGCAGGGACGGGAGCAGAATACTGATCTGGAACACAACGGGTGCCGTCCCCTTTGCTAACCGGCAAAGCCTACCACAGTTGGGCGGGAGGGCAGACCGCGACAAGTAAAATGGGCCATTTCTGACGTTTTTATCCGCGCGGGTGATGCTTGGCGTGCATATCCTGCAAACGTGCGCGTGCCACATGGGTGTAGATCTGGGTTGTGGATAAGTCGCTGTGCCCGAGCAGCATCTGTACCACACGCAAATCGGCACCATGGTTGAGCAAATGGGTGGCGAACGCATGGCGCAGTGTGTGAGGCGACAGGGCCTTGCCGATTCCAGCCACTTTGGCCTGGTGCTTGATGCGGTGCCAGAAGGTCTGGCGGGTCATCTGCTCGCCGCGCAGGCTGGGAAACAGCACATCACTGGGGCGCCCACCGAGCAATTCGTGGCGCGCATCGCGCATGTAGCGCTCGACCCACACAATCGCCTCCTCGCCCATGGGCACCAGCCGCTCCTTGCTGCCCTTGCCCATCACACGCAATACGCCCTGACGCAGGTTGACCTGCTCCAGCGTCAGGCTGATCAGTTCGGTCACGCGCAGGCCGCAGGCGTAGAGCACTTCCAGCATGGCGCGATCACGTTGGCCGATGGCTTCGCTGAGATCCGGCGCAGCCAGCAAAGCCTCCACGTCAGCTTCCGACAAAGACTTAGGAAGAGGCCTGCCTAATTGCGGCATATCGACTTGTAGAGTTGGATCGGTCGCGATGAGCTTTTCCCGCAACAGGTAACGATAAAAGCCACGCACGCCGGAAAGGAATCGTGCAGTAGAGCGTGGCTTATAGTTCTGCTCCAGGCGCCAGGCCAGGTGATCGAGGATCAGCTCGCGCCCGGCGTTGATCAGCTCAAGGTTTTTTTCCTGCAACCAGCCATTGAACAGGGCCAGATCACTGCGGTAGGCCTGACGCGTGTTATCCGAGAGGCCTTTTTCCAGCCAGAGGGCGTCGAGGAAACGGTCGATCAAAGGGTGGTCGATGGCGGGCATGGGTACTCAAAGCGGCGCAGCATGGGGGCTGTGCGAATTATTTAGTGAACTGTGACAAGGGCCGCTAGTCTTTCATAGCCCGCTACTTCAAGGAACAGGAAGCTTCAATGAATGAACAACAGATTTTGCTGGCCTTTGGTGGCATTGGAGTGGCGGCGCTGGGCTGCCAATGGCTGGCCTGGCGGCTCAAGCTGCCGGCGATCCTGTTTCTGTTATTGACGGGTATTTTGGCGGGGCCGGTACTGGGCTGGCTCGACCCTCAGGAGATGTTCGGCCCCCTGCTGATGCCGCTGGTGTCCCTGGCCGTAGCGCTGATCCTGTTCGAAGGCAGCCTGACCCTGCACCTTTCGGAGTGGAAGGAAATCGGCAGCGTGGTGCATCGCCTGGTCACGGTTGGCGCCCTGTCGACCTGGGCAGTGATCACCCTGGCCACTCACTGGCTGTTGGGCTTTGACTGGATGCTCGCGCTGCTGTTCGGCACGCTGACCCTGGTGACCGGGCCAACCGTGATCGTGCCGATGCTGCGCGTGGTGCGCCCCAAAGCCTCCATCGCCAATATCCTGCGCTGGGAAGGCATCGTCATCGACCCGATTGGCGCGTTGCTGGCGGTGGTGGTCTACAGCTTCATCATTGCCCGGGCTTCCGGCGACGGCTTGAGCCACAGCCTGCTGACCTTTGGCGGCGTCATCCTCTGCGGCAGTTTGTTCGGGATCGCCGGCGGCTGGGTACTGGGGCAGATCATGCGCCGGCAGTGGTTGCCGGAATATCTGCATAACCTCGCGACGCTGGCCGGTGTGCTGGGCATCTTTATCGCCGCCAACCAGGTGATGCATGAGTCCGGCCTGCTGGCGGTCACGCTGATGGGGATGTGGATGGCGAACATGAAGGGTGTGGATGTAAGACACATCTTGCACTTCAAGGAAAACCTCAGTGTGCTGCTGATTTCCGGGCTGTTCATCCTGCTGGCGGCGCGCCTGGACCTGAATGCCTTGATCGCCCTGGGGCCATTCGTGCTGATTCTGCTGGTGATCATCCAGTTTATTGCACGCCCACTGAACGTAGCGCTCTCAACCTTTGGCTCCGGACTGAACTGGCGCGAGCGCGCGCTGCTGGCCTGGATCGCGCCACGGGGCATTGTGGCGGCGGCGGTATCGGCGATCTTTGCGATTCGCCTGGACGAGGCAGGGCATGAAGGCGCGTTATTGCTGGTGCCGCTGACCTTCGCGGTGATCATCGGCACCGTGGTGCTGCAAAGCGCCACGGCACGCCCCTTGGCGCGCCTGCTGAAAGTCGCCGAGCCTGCGCCCAGCGGTTTCCTGATCGTCGGCGCGAACGGCCCGGCGCGGGCACTCGGCAAGGCGTTGCAACAATTGGGCAGCCGCGTGTTGCTGACGGATTCCAGCTGGGAAAATATCCGCGCCAGTCGCATGGAGGGCCTGCCGACCTACTTCGGCAACCCCGCCTCCCAACATGCCGAGTCCCATCTGGATCTGGTCGGCCTGGGGCATTTGCTCGCGCTCTCCCCGTCCGGCGAGCTGAACGCCTTGGCGACCATGCGTTTTCGCCATGATTTCGGCCATCGCCTGTTCGCCCTGGCCAGCAGCCAGGAAAGCCGTCGCACCGACAAACACAAGGCCAGCCACGAACACCGCGGCCACCTGCTGGGCAGCCAACCCCTGAGCTATACCAAACTGGCCAGCCTGTTGGGCCAGGGCGCCGAACTGTATAGCACCAACCTCACCGACGGCTTCGGCTGGGAGCAGTACCAGGCGTTGCACGGGGAGCGCGCCACCTTGCTGTTTGCCCGGGACACCAGCGGCTGGGTGCATGTGGTCACGCCCGAGAGCAGCTTGAAGCCCGTGGCCGGCTGGACCCTGCTGGCGGTGATTCAACCGGAGAACGGCAGCGCCACGTAATCAGTCGGCAAACCCAGGCAATACCGGTACAGGGCGTTTGTCCGCGTCAATCGCGACAAAGCTGAACACGCCCTGGATCGCCTTTTCACGGCCATCAGCGCTCATGCTCTCGACAAACACTTCCACTTCAACCTTGAGGCTGGTGTTGCCGACTTTGATCACCCGGCCGATCAGCTCAACGATGGAGCCGGCCGGGATTGCGTGATTGAAGTCGATACGGTCGGTGGAGACCGTCACCAAAGGCAAGCGACAGAAGCGCGTGGCGGCGATGAACGACACTTCGTCCATCCATGCCAAGGCGGTGCCGCCGAACAGGGTGTTGTGGTGGTTGGTGGTCGGCGGGAACACGGCCTTGGTCACGCGGGTGACGGACAGGTCGGTGCGGCGCTGGATTTCTTCGAGACGGGTGGTCATGGTCAATACCGGCAAATGGACAAATTTCAGACACAAAAAAGCAGCCCGTAGGCTGCTTTTTTCTGCATCGGGAAGCTGGACTTAAGCCAGTTTTTCCTTGATGCGAGCTGCTTTACCGGACAGGTCACGCAGGTAGTACAGCTTGGCTTTACGTACGTCACCGCGACGCTTGACGGCCATGCTGTCGATTTGCGGGCTGTAGGTCTGGAAAGTACGCTCTACGCCAACACCGTTGGAGATTTTACGAACAGTGAAAGCACTGTTCACACCACGGTTACGCTTGGCGATTACCACGCCTTCGAACGCTTGCAGACGCGAACGGTCGCCTTCCTTCACTTTCACCTGAACGACAATGGTGTCGCCCGGGGCAAAGGTAGGGATCTCTTTGGTCATCTGCTCTGCTTCGAGTGCAAGGATGATTTTGTTAGTCATGCTGTGCTCCTAAGGTAAGTCAATGGACCTACCATCGATACGTTGTTAACTATCGTCCCGCGCGAGGATGTATTCCTCGAGCAGCTTCTTCTCTTCTCCAGAAAGCGAGCGGCTTTCCAGAAGATCGGCGCGTCGTTCATAGGTCCGACCAAGGGACTGCTGTAAACGCCAACGCCGGATGTGTGCGTGATTGCCACTTAGCAATACGTCGGGAACACGCTGATCCGCATACACCTCCGGTCGGGTGTAGTGCGGGCAATCCAGCAAACCATCCGTGAAGGAATCCTCCTCCGCAGAGTCCACATGCCCTAAAGCTCCAGGCAGCAGTCGTGTAACCGCATCTATCAGGACCATTGCCGGCAGCTCGCCGCCAGACAATACATAGTCCCCAATCGACCACTCTTCATCGACATGAGCTTCAATAAAACGCTCGTCAATGCCTTCATAGCGACCGGCAATCAGGATCAAACTTTCCTCATTCGCCAGTTCGCGTACCGCCGCCTGTTTCAGCTGACGGCCTTGAGGGGACAGGTAAATTACCTTCGCCTTCTCCCCGGCGGCTGCCTTGGCCTGAACCAATGCATCTTCCAGGGGCTTGATCTTCATCACCATGCCCGGGCCACCGCCAAATGGGCGATCGTCCACAGTGTGATGTCGATCCGTCGTGTAGTCTCGCGGGTTCCAACAGGTGAGCTGCAACAGCCCCTGTTTCACCGCCCGACTGGTGATGCCGTACTCGCTGATGGCGGAAAACATCTCGGGAAACAAACTGATCACTTCAATGCGCAAATTAGCCACGCTTAGAAGTCCGCGTCCCATTCCACCTTCATCTCGCCCACTGCCAGGTCGACGGCCAACACGCATTGCTCGGTATAGGGCAACAGGCGTTCGCGATCATCCAGGCTGCCAGCGCAAGGCTTGACCACCATTACATCATTGGCGCCGGTTTCCAGAAGATGATCGATTTTCCCCAGCAATTGCCCGAGTTGATCAATAACCTTCAGACCTTCCAGCTGGTACCAGTAGTACTCGCCGTCGGTCAATTCAGGGAACAGGTTGCGCGGCACGCAGATCTCGTAACCGGCCAGAAGACGAGCTTCTTCACGATCATCAAGACCCTTGAGCTTTGCGACCAGGAACTTGTCGCTCCCGCGTCCACTGACCAGCTCGACCTGTTTCACACTCCCTTCGCGCTTGAGCGTCCAGGTTTTGTACTGCAACAGGTTTTCAGTCGGATCAGTAAAGGAATACACCTTCACTTCGCCGCGAACGCCATGAACAGAATAAATCTTGCCGATAACGATCAAATCATCAGCAACAGCTGGCGTCGCGTTCATATTGCTCAGGCTGCGGCCTTAGCCGAGTCCTTCAACAGTTTTGCAACGCGCTCGGATGGCTGTGCGCCAACGCTCAGCCAGTAGGCTACGCGCTCTTGGTTCACGGACAGACGAACTTCTTGACCACGAGCAACAGGGTTGAAGAAACCAACCTGTTCCTTGTGCGAACCGTCACGCGGGTTGCGGCTGTCGGTTACGGTCAAGTGGTAAAACGGGCGCTTTTTGGAGCCGCCAAGGGCAAGACGGATTGTTAGCATGTGAACATCGTTCCTGTAGTCGGTGCTGCAAATCTAAATGCACAGCGGGCATAGGTGCCCGAAAGGCCGCATATTCTAAGGAATATCCGGACTTTTGCAAATGTCTTTTTCTGGCGCCTATCAGCGTGCCATTCAGATCTGCTATAGAGCCGTCGGTTAAAACGGCGAGTCAGCCCCCGCCAACGGCGGGTTTGCTGGAGATCCCACATCCCTGTGGGTCGGAGCAGGAGCTGGGCTCCCGCTCGAATACTTTACATTTTCGGCATGCCGCCGCCGGGCAACATACCGCCCATGCCGCGCATCATCTTGGCCATCCCGCCTTTGGCGGAGAATTTCTTCATCATCTTCTGCATCTGCTTGTGCTGCTTGATCAAGCGACCGATGTCCTGCACCTGGGTGCCGGAACCCATGGCGATCCGGCGTTTGCGCGAACCGCTGATCAGCTCAGGGTCGCGGCGCTCGGCCGGGGTCATGGAGTTGATGATGGCTTCCATCTGCTTGAACTGCTTCTCTGCCGCGCCCTGGGCATTGCCCATTTGCGCCAGGTTCACACCGCCGATGTTGGGGAGCTTGTCCATCAGGCCGCCGAGGCCGCCCATGTTCTTCATCTGTTGCAACTGGTCACGGAAGTCTTCGAGGTCGAAGCCCTTGCCCTTCTTCAGCTTCTTGGCCAGCTTGTCGGCCTTGTCCTTGTCGAGCGTGGCTTCGGCCTGTTCGATCAGGCTGAGCACGTCACCCATGCCGAGGATACGCGAGGCGATACGCTCAGGGTGGAACGGCTCGAGCGCGTCGCTCTTCTCGCCCATACCGATGAACTTGATCGGCTTGCCAGTAATGGCACGTACCGACAGCGCGGCACCGCCGCGTGCGTCGCCGTCGACCTTGGTAAGGATCACGCCGGTCAGCGGCAGCGCATCACCAAAGGCCTTGGCGGTGTTGGCCGCATCCTGGCCGGTCATGGCATCGACCACGAACAAGGTTTCGACCGGGTTGATCGCGGCATGCAGCGCCTTGATCTCGCCCATCATCTCTTCGTCGATGTGCAGGCGACCGGCGGTATCGACGATGACCACGTCTATGAACTTGAGCTTGGCTTCTTTAATAGCCGCGTTGGCAATGTCGACCGGCTTCTGGCTCAGATCGGACGGGAAGAAGGTCACACCCACTTCGCCCGCGAGCATTTCCAACTGCTTGATGGCCGCCGGACGGTACACGTCGGCCGACACCACCATCACGGATTTCTTCTTGCGCTCTTTAAGGAAGCGCGCCAACTTGCCGGCGGTGGTGGTCTTACCCGCACCTTGCAGACCGGCCATCAATACGACGGCTGGCGGCACGGCGCTGAGGTTCAAGTCTTCGTTGGCCGCGCCCATCAGGCTTTCGAGTTCGGCCTGGACGACCTTCACGAAGGCCTGGCCCGGGGTCAGGCTGCGGGACACTTCGGTGCCGACCGCGCGCTCTTTGACCGAGTTGACGAAATCCTTCACCACCGGCAAGGCCACGTCGGCTTCCAGCAACGCCATGCGCACTTCACGCAGGGTGTCTTTAATATTGTCCTCGGTCAGCTTGGCCTTGCCGGTAACGTGGCGCAGCGTCTGCGAGAGACGGTCAGTCAAGTTTTCAAACATGCGCGATCCTTTCAGGCCCTACTCATCGAAATGCAGGTAGACCGAGGTAATGGCGGCCCAGGCTGTGGTCAATCGCTATTAAAAACAGCGCTCGCCGAGCCTGCGGCGTGGGCAGGTCGCGGATTATAGCGAAGACTGCGCCCATGCACACCCGCTGTCTGGCCCGGGAGTCTTTCTTGCAACGCAGGTGTGTGCCAAACTCAACGCCTTTCGGGCTTGCCTACCAGGATTTATGCTCCCCTTGTCACCCAGTTTGCTACCCAGCCTCGCCGCCGCCATTCTGTATGCCGCTGCGACTCTCTATCAGGGCACTCGTCTGGCCCAAGGCGCCAAAGCGGACAAACGTCTGCTCGTCGGCCTTGGCGTGCTGGCCCTGCTGGCCCATGCCGCCAGCCTGTTCACTCACCTGATGACGCCGGTGGGCCTGGGCCTGGACTTTTTCAGCGCCGCCAGCCTGATCGCCGCGGCCGTCATCGCACTGACGTTGCTGGCCTGCTACCGCATTCCGGTCGAGAACCTGCTGGTGCTGCTATACCCCTTGGGTGTGCTGACGGTATTGCTGGCGCAGTTCACGCCCACCGGTACCGTACAGGTGATTGACGAAGAGCCGGGTATCCTTGCCCATATCCTGTTGTCGATCCTCGCCTACGGCATGTTCACCATTGCGGTGTTCCAGGCCCTGCTCCTGTTGCTGCAGGATCACCAGCTCAAGCACAAGCACCCCTCAGGGCTGATCAAGAACTTCCCGCCGCTGCAAACCATGGAAAGCCTGCTGTTCGGGTTCCTGTGGGCCGGCTGGACCCTGCTGTCGCTGTCGCTGATTTCCGGCTGGCTGTTCGTCGAGAACCTGTTCGCCCAGCACCTGGTGCACAAGACCCTGCTGGCGTGCCTGGCCTGGGTGGTGTTCAGCGTGCTGCTGTGGGGCCGCAACCGCCTCGGCTGGCGTGGGCACAAGGCAATACGCTGGACCCTGGCCGGGTTCTGCCTGCTGATGCTGGCCTATTTCGGCAGCAAGCTGGTTCGCGAATACATCCTGCATATCTGACGGGCAGCGATCATGGATAACTTGCCTTTGGAGCCGATGCTCGCCGTCATTGCCTTGCTGATTTTATGGGCGGCGCTGTTTACCGCCATCGAAGCAGCACAACAGCATCTGTTGGCCCTGCGCCCCGGCACCCGCCAGGGCGATAAGGCTGCCGCACGCCTGAGCTTCCCGCGCCATAGCCTGATTCTGTGCAACAGCCTGTGCCGCGCCGCCGTGGTGATCCTTTGCACGCTGCTGGCAATCTATGCCTGGGCGCAGAACGGCCCATGGCTGGGTTGGCTGATCTCTTGTGCACTGCTGCTGATTCTCGCCGACTACCTGCCTCGCATCCTGGCCACCCGCCATCCGCAAGCGGTGTTGGGTTTCGGTAACGCCCTGCTGGGCGTGCCGCTGAAAATGCTCTACCCGCTGGCCTGGCTGCTCAACGGCATCAGCCTGTTGCTGCTGCGCCCGTTCGCGCGCAAGTCCGGTGTGGTGAAAAACAGCGATGAGCCGCTGCCGGACCATGACGACCAAGCCCCGCCTGAGGCCGACGAGGACCGCGCGCCCGGTATGCCCGGCATCCACGCGCTGGATAACATCACCGTCAACGACATCCTGGTGCCCCGCAGTGAAGTGGACGGCATCAACCTGGATGACTCGATCGACGAGATCATCGAGCAGCTGCGCAGTTCCCAACGCACGCGCCTGCCGGTGTTCCACAGTGATATCAACCAGGTCGAAGCGGTGCTCAACACGCGCCAGGTCCAGCACCTGCTCCCCGACGCCAGCCTGACCAAAGAGGCGCTGCTCGCTGCCTGTCACGAACCCTATTTCGTTCCGGAAAGCACTCCGTTGCAGCTGCAACTGCTGAATTTTCACAAGCAGCAACGGCGCCTGGGCATGGTGGTGGACGAATACGGCGAAGTGCTGGGCATCGTTACCCTGGAAGATATCCTGGAAGAAATCGTCGGCGAGTTCGAAAGCGATCAGGCTGTGGATAACCCCCACATCGAGGCCCAGCCCGATGGCCGCTACATCATTGACGGCGCCGCTTCGATCCGCGAACTGAACAAAAGCCTGGGCTGGCACCTGCCCAGCGACGGCCCCAAGACCCTCAACGGCCTGGTGACCGAAGCGCTGGAAACCATCCCCCATTGCGCGGTGTGCCTGAAGATCGGCCGCTATCGCCTGGAAATCCTCGAAACCGAGGACAACCGGGTGAGCAAGGTGTTGATCTGGCATACCAGCCATGTGCCCGTGGCCGCCTGACCTCAGCAGGCTCAACCCGGTCAATGTGGGAGCTGGCTTGCCTGCGATGCAGGCGACTCGGTCCTTCAGTTGAACCGAGGTGATGCTATCGCAGGCAAGCCAGCTCCCACATTGATCCAGTTCCAGGCTATAGATCCTCACCAGCCCCTTGTTGGATCCTTAGCCCCCTTCCTATAATCCATCCGGCTTACCCAAGCCCCGCCCGACCGCGTGCTACCCGCACTCAGCGTGTCCAGGCACCGCTATATCATGTCCGACCGGTGTTTGCTCCCATCCCGAGCCGCCCCGCGCACAGCCCTGATCCATGGGTGTTCGACCAATAATAATCCGCGTCCAAACGCGCAATGACCGTCAGGGATACTGCCATGAGCACCACCTACCAAGAGGCTGCGACCGCCGCCCCGACCAATTCGACCGCCCGCGTCGCCACGGCGAGCATCGTCGGCACCGCAATCGAGTTCTACGACTTCTATATCTACGCCACGGCTGCTGCGCTGGTCATCGGCCCGGTGTTCTTTCCCCAGAGCTCCGGTACGGCGCAGATGCTGGCCTCGTTCCTGACCTTTGGCATCGCCTTTATCGCCCGTCCGCTGGGCTCGGCGCTGTTCGGCCATTTCGGCGACCGTATCGGGCGCAAATCCACCCTGGTAGCCTCGCTGCTGTTGATGGGTGTGTGCACCACCTTGATCGGCTTGCTGCCCGGCTATGACAGCATCGGCGCCTGGGCACCGATTCTGTTGTGCGTATTACGCTTCGGCCAGGGCCTGGGCCTTGGCGGGGAATGGGGCGGCGCGGCATTGCTGGCGACCGAGAACGCGCCCAAGGGCAAGCGCGCCTGGTTTGGCATGTTTCCGCAATTGGGCCCATCGATTGGCTTTCTGGCGGCCAACGGTTTATTCCTGATCCTGGCCATGAGCCTGAATGACGAGCAGTTCCGTAGCTGGGGCTGGCGTATTCCGTTCATTCTCAGCGCCGCACTGGTGATGGTGGGTCTGTATGCACGCCTGAAGCTGCATGAAACCCCAGTGTTCGCCAACTCCGTAGCCAAAGAAGCACCGGTGAAGGTGCCACTGGTGGAACTGTTCAGCCAGCATTGGCTGCCGGTGCTGCTGGGCGCTGCGTCGATGGTGGTGTGCTACGCGCTGTTCTACATCACCACGGCGTTTTCCCTGAGCTATGGCGTTTCCACACTGGGCTACAGCCGCGAGACGTTCCTCGGCTTACTGTGCTTTGCCGTGCTGTTCATGGGCTTGGCGACGCCGCTGGCAGCGCTGGCCAGTGATCGTTATGGGCGTAAGCCGGTGCTGATCGTTGGGGCGATCCTGGCGATTCTCTCGGGCTTTACCATGGAGCCGCTACTGACCCACGGCTCGACCTGGGCCGTGGCGCTGTTCCTGGCGTTGGAGCTGTTCTTGATGGGCGTGACCTTCGCACCGATGGGTGCCCTGCTGCCGGAGTTGTTCCCGACGCGTGTGCGTTATACCGGTGCTTCGGCGGCGTATAACCTGGGTGGGATTGTCGGGGCGTCTGCAGCACCGTTCTTCGCGACCAAGCTGGTGGCGATGGGTGGGCTCAGTTATGTCGGTGGGTATGTGTCGGCGGCAGCGTTGCTGAGTTTGATTGCGGTGCTGTGCCTGAAAGAGACGCGGGATAATGATTTGAACAAGGTCGCCTGATAAACCGCTATCGGGAGCAAGCCCCCTCCCACATTCGACCGCATTCCAAAGGTTATACACGGTTAAATGTGGGAGGGGGCTTGCTCCCGATGCTTTTAGAGCTCTACAACAACCGCTTGGGAGGCCCGGGTCGCCTTGGCACGAGCCGCTTCAATCGACTCATCCCGCGCCAACGCCACACCCATGCGGCGCTGGCCGTTGACCTCTGGCTTGCCAAACAGACGCAACGCCGTGTCCGGCTCGCTCAATGCAACGCCGAGGTTGGCAAACGCCGTCTGGGTCGACTGCCCTTCCACCAGGATCACCGCCGATGCCGAAGGCCCGAACTGACGGATCAACGGGATCGGCAAGCCCAGGATGGCGCGAGCGTGCAGCGCGAACTGCGACAGGTCCTGAGAAATCAGTGTGACCAAACCGGTGTCATGTGGGCGCGGCGACACTTCGCTGAACCACACCTGATCGCCCTTGATGAACAACTCCACACCAAACAGACCACGGCCGCCCAGGGCTTCGGTTACCGCCTTGGCAACGCGCTCGGATTCGGCCAGGGCGATCGGGCTCATGGCCTGTGGCTGCCAGGACTCCTGATAGTCGCCCTTCTCCTGACGATGGCCAACCGGCGCGCAGAAGGTGGTGCCGCCAATGTGGCGCACGGTCAGCAGAGTGATTTCGTAGTCGAAATCGATAAAGCCTTCGATGATGACTCGACCCTTACCGGCACGCCCGCCTTCCTGGGCGTAATCCCAGGCTTTCTGCACGTCATCAGTGCTGCGCAACAGGCTCTGGCCCTTGCCCGACGAACTCATCACCGGCTTGACCACGCAGGGGAAGCCCAGGTCCTGGACGGCCTTGCTGTAGTCTTCGAAGGTGTCGGCGAAGTGGTACGGCGAGGTCGGCAGATCCAGTTCTTCGGCGGCCAGGCGACGGATGCCCTCACGGTTCATGGTCAACGACGTGGCGCGGGCGGTCGGGATAACCGTGAAGCCTTCAGCCTCCAGTTCCACCAGAGTGGCGGTGGCGATGGCTTCGATTTCCGGCACGATGAAGTGCGGCTTCTCCGCCTCGATGACTGCACGCAGCGCCGCACCGTCGAGCATGTTGATCACGTGGCTACGGTGCGCCACCTGCATCGCCGGCGCGTTGGCGTAGCGATCCACGGCAATCACTTCAACGCCCAGGCGTTGCAGCTCGATTACCACTTCCTTGCCCAGCTCACCGCAGCCACACAGCAAAACGCGGGTCGCGGTTGGCGACAATGGAGTTCCGATTCGGGTCATCTCAGGTCCTCAGGGGAGCGGATCATGGGGGAGAAAGGCCGGCATTTTACATGAACTGCAAGAATTGGCCTCAGTTGGCGATGGCACGCTTGCGCAGGCGCCAAGCCATGATCAACCACACCACCGTGACCCCGGCGAACTTCGACACCAGCGCCGTGCCCGCCACCGCCGGTGTGAGCGCGCCGATCAAGCCGAAGAAAATAAAGGTGTCGAGGGGAATGCTCAGTGCCGAACTTATCCACAGGCGATCATGCAGCGGGCGTTTGGTGATGCTGAACACCAGCCAGTCGATGCACTCGGACACCGCGAACGCCGTAGCACTGGCCAGGGCGATGGACGGGTCGGAAGTGATATACGACAGCACCAGCGCCGCCAGCATGGCGATGATCGCGCCGTGGCCGAAGCGGGTTTGCACCATGTCGCGAAGGATAAATACCAGGCCACCCCAGGCGGACCAGATGACATCCAGGTGCGGGGCGGTGGAGAAGGCGAAGTTGATCAGCACGACGCTGCTGATGTAGGCGATCAGGAAAAACATGGATGAATGACCTGTGAACAAGGGACACAGGGTACTTCACAATTAGACATATGTCGTCTGGGAGGGCCTCATCGGGGGCAAGTCGAACCGTCGCACCGCCCCTCCCACATTTTGATCTGTGAACACATTCAAGTGTGGGAGGGGGCTTGCTCCCGATAGCAATCGATCAGGCACCCGAGCTTTTGGGCGTCATCCACACCAACCCACCCGCCACCGCCCGCTCATGACACAACCCCAACACCACCCGGCGTTCGGCATTATCCATGCGGCCCCAACGCGTAATCTCGTCCACGTTGCGCTGGCAGCCGGTACAGATATCGTCCTCGTCCAACGCGCAAATATTCACACAGGGCGAGGCTACAGGCCGTTCAACTGCACTCATTCTTCCTGCTCAACCAAGTCTCGGGCATAGCGCTGCGAATTGTGCACATAGTGCGCGGCGCTGGCTTCGAGCATACGTTTCTGCGCCTCGGTCAGCTCACGTACCACCTTGCCCGGCGAGCCCATGACCAGCGAGCCATCGGGAATTTCCTTGCCTTCACCGATCAGCGAGTTCGCGCCGATAATGCAGTGCTTGCCAATCTTGGCGCCATTGAGAACCACCGCGTTAATGCCGATCAGGCTGTAGTCGTCGACGCTGCAGCCGTGCAGCATGGCGTTATGGCCGATGGTCACGCCGGTGCCGAGGGTAAGCGGGTAGCCCATGTCGGTGTGCATTACGCTGCCGTCCTGCACGTTGCTGTTCTTGCCGATCAGGATCAGTTCGTTATCGCCGCGCAACACCGCGTTGAACCAGACGTTGGCGCCCTCCTCCAGCTTGACCTTGCCCACCAGCGTGGCATTGGGTGCGACCCAACTGTTGGGATGGGTCTCGACGCGGGCATCGCCCAGGCGGTATTTCATGGTTTTCCCTCACGGCTTGCCATTCATGCGATGGCTTAGATATTGATAAAACTCTTGGGCGGCTGGTGCAGGCTGATCTTGGCGTCGTCATAGAGCAGGTTGATCAGCTCGACAATCATGATCGCCGTCAGGCCCCAGATCTTGTATTCGCCGAATCTGTAGCTTGGCACATACCAACTTCGGCCCTGGTAATCGATCCGGTGGGTATGTTCGCGTGGGTCCTGTCGGAAAAACTCCAGGGGCACACTGAAGACTGCGGCGATTTCGGCGTCGTTGGCCAGGTATTCGACGTAGTCAGGGATCACGCCCACATAGGGCGTTACACGGATGCCGTGCAGGGAAATCAGCGGGCTCAACGGGCCTATGACCTCAACCAGCCCCGGCGGCAGGCCGATTTCTTCTTCGGCTTCGCGCAAGGCGGTAAAGATCAGGTCCGGGTCTTCAGGGTCACGCCGCCCACCAGGAAAGGCCACTTCGCCACCATGGGTCGACAGGCCGCTGGCGCGCAGAGTCAGGATCAGCTCAGGTTCGTCAGTGCGGGTAATCGGCACCAGCACTGCGGCCTCGGGGAAACGCCCGTCAGTTTCCAAGGTGTGAGGGGTGTGATTGCTTACCCGGCGAAGTAGCTCGTCCAGCATGAGTCATCTCGGTCTGTTGGCTACCTTGCATCATGCACCAAAGCGTGCAAGCGCCCAACCCCAAAACCGCAGGGCTGTCGCTAAACGACAACTTGCAGGAACGCCCGGCACCAAGCCAAGATGTGCCCATTGTTCAGGAACCCCAGCATGAATTTCTGCAGCCAGTGCGGCAAACCGGTGACCCAACGCATTCCCGAAGGCGACGCACGCCTGCGTTATGTATGCGATCACTGCTCGACCATTCATTACCAGAACCCCAATATCGTCGCCGGTACCGTGCCGGTGTGGGGCGACAAAGTGTTGCTGTGCCGCCGCGCCATCGAGCCACGCCTGGGTTACTGGACCCTGCCCGCAGGTTTTATGGAAAACGGTGAAACCGTCGAACAGGCGGCGATGCGTGAAACCCTGGAAGAAGCCTGCGCCCGCGTGCGCAACCTGAGCATCTATACCCTGATCAATGTGTCGCACATCAGCCAGGTGCATATTTTCTACCGCGCCGAGCTGATCGACCTGGACTTTGCCGCAGGCCCGGAAAGCCTTGAAGTGAAGCTGTTCGATGAAGCTGATATCCCTTGGTCCGAGCTGGCTTTCCGCACGGTCGGGCGTACCTTAGAATGCTTTTTCGCTGACCGTCGCCAACAGGTGTACCCGGTGCGCAGCGAGTCGGTCCCGCCGATGACACACCCAACCAAATAACCTTCCAGGCAGCACCTTTATCAGGGATACCGTTTCAATGCGTTGGTTGCTTGCTCTTATCTGCCTGTCGTTTGCCACGCTGTCCCCAGCCTCTACGGTGGAAACTCTCGGCGGTAAAACCGTCGAAAAAGTCCTGGTACTCAAGTCCGCCCACCAACTGCAACTGATCAACGACGGCAAGCCCCTCAAGACCTATCGCATTTCCCTGGGCAAGAACCCCAAGGGCCACAAGCTGATCGAAGGCGACCGCCGTACCCCCGAGGGTTTCTACTGGATCGACTGGCGCAAGACCAGCGACCGCTTCAACCTGGCCATGCACATCTCCTACCCGAATATCAGCGACGCTGCCCGCGCCCGCCGCGAAGGGGTAAAACCGGGCAGCATGATCATGATCCACGGCACGCCCGACACCGAAGACTACCCGGAACAGTGGTTTCACACCCTGGACTGGACCGACGGCTGCATCGGCATGCGCAACGTGGACATGCGCGAAGTCTGGAGCCTGGTCAAAGACGGCACCATGATCGAGATTCGGCCGTAATCTCGTACCGTTCGTAAATTAATTCGAAAATAATTCCTGCCTCCAGCAGCGCCTGCCGGTGAATACCAGTTCACCGCGCGGGACAGTGCACTTGTGCGCGACACAAAGACCTCTCTAATACCACTTGATACCAGGCCCCATTAAAGCCCCCTGAAACCGGGGTTCACACCGTTTTGGCAGCATTGACATGGTATTTAAGTGGTATTAATTTCCGGCCATTACCGGGCGACAACACTCCAATAACGCATCGGAAACCTGACAGATGAATCCCATCCTGGCCCTGCGCCCCGACGACAAGCAATCCACGCCGCTGTACCTGCAACTGGCTCGCAGCCTTGAAGCCGCGATCCATGCCGGCCAGTGGAAATCCGAGCAGGCCCTGCCCTCGGAGCGTGCGCTCAGCGAGCAGTTGAGCATCTCGCGGGTCACTGCCCGTAAAGCGCTGGAAGTGTTGCTTGCCCAGGGCCTGATCCGCCGCAGCCAGGGCTCCGGCACCTTTATCACGCCGCGCCTGGAACAACCCTTGTCGCGCTTGTCGGGGTTCAGCGAAATGCTGCGACTCAAGGGCTTTGTGCCCACCTCCCAGTGGCTGGAGCGCGACATAACCCCGCCGACCCACGAAGAGCTGATCCGCCTGTGCCTGTCACCCACCGACAAAGTGGCGCGCCTCAAGCGTCTGCGCAAAGCCGATGACACGGTCATGGCGATTGAAATGACCGCCATGCCCGCCTCGGTGTTGCCGCACCCGCAAGCCATCGGCAATTCGCTGTACGAATACCTGGAAGGCATCGGCAAGCCCATCGTGCGCGCCCTGCAACATATCCAGGCGATCAACGCCTCGGACGAGTTCGCCAAGCTGGTGGGAATCGCCCCCGGCACCGCCATGCTGCTGATGACCCGCGTGGGCTACACCGCCGACAACACGCCGATTGAAATCACCGACACCTACTGCCGCAACGACTACTACGACTTTGTCGCAGAGCTGCGCCGTCATGACTACTCCGCCGAATTGCGAATTTAGAGAACTGCCCATGTCAGAAGACAATATCCTCACGCCCAACGGCTGGATGCGCGGCCGCCTGGTGCACGAACACGGCAAGGTGGTTGCCATCGAAGGCACGCCTTGCGACCCGGCTGACAACGACCTGCCCTACCTGCTGCCAGGCTTTATCGACCTGCATGTACACGGCGGTGGCGGTGCCGACATCATGGAAGGGGCGCAGGCCTTCGAGACCATTACCCGCACCCACGTGCGTTTTGGGACCACCTCGCTATTGGCCACCACCATGACGGCGCCGGTGGAAGAAATCACCAGCGTCCTCGGTGAACTCGGCAGGTTCTGCGAGCAACGCCCGACAGGCAGCGCCCGGGTACTGGGCGTGCACCTGGAAGGCCCCTACATCAACCCGGGCAAACTCGGCGCCCAACCCAACTTCGCCCACACCGCGTTGATGGCCGAAGTCGAAGCCTATTTGCGCCTGGCGCCAATTCGGGTAATCACCATCGCCCCGGAAATTGCCGGCCATGACGGCCTGATCCGCGCCCTCAGCCAACGCGGCGTGCGCATGCAGATCGGCCACACCCTGGGCAGCTATGAAGAAGGCGTCGCCGCCCTCGCCGCCGGCGCCACCAGCTTTACCCATTTGTACAACGCCATGAGCCCGCTGCATCACCGCGAGCCAGGCATCGTCGGCGCCGCGCTGGCCCACGCCCAATACGCCGAGCTGATCCCGGATCTGCTCCATGTGCATCCCGGTGCCATGCGCGTGGCCCTGCGCTCGATCCCATGCCTGTACTGCGTGACCGATTCCACCGCCGCCGCCGGTATGCCCGATGGCGAATACAAGCTGGGCAGCCACACCGTGACCAAATGCCTGGGTGGCGTACGCCTGGCCGACGGCACCCTGGCCGGCAGCACCCTGACCATGGACCAGGCGCTGCGCAACCTGGTGAAAATCGGCCTGCCCATCAGCGAAGCCTCACAACGCCTGTCGCAATTTCCTGCGGACTATCTGGGCCTGGAAGAACGCGGCCGCCTGCAACCCGGCAGCTATGCCGACTGCGTGCGCCTGGACCGCTCCCTGACACTCACCGACGTAATGGTCGAAGGAGACACCATTGACTTCAAAAATGCTTGAAGAGGCCCTGGCCTCCTGCGACGCCGTCGCGGCACAACTGCAACGCCTGAACCCGCTGCTGGAAGAAGTTGCCGGTCGCCTGCGTCGCCAGCCGCCGCAAGTGGCGATGACCATTGCCCGCGGCAGCTCCGACCACGCCGCCAGCTACTTCGCCTACCTGGCCATGCAGCATGTGGGCATCCCGGTGGCGTCGTTGCCGATGTCGGTGGTGACCCTGTTGCAGGCGCCGATGAAAGTCAGCGGCCAGGTGGCGTTTGGGTTCTCCCAGTCGGGGCAGAGTCCGGACCTGGTCAACAGCCTGCGACTGCTGCGCAAGCGCGGCGCCCTGAGCATCTCGCTGGTGAACGCCGAAGACTCGCCGCTGGAAGCCGCCTGTGAGTTCCACGTGCCGTTATGCGCCGGCCCGGAACAAAGCGTGGCCGCGACCAAGAGCTTTATCGCCACCCTCAGCGCCAGCGCGCAATTGATCGGCTACTGGAACCAGGAAACCGAGTTGCTCCAAGCCTGCCAGGCGCTGCCCGACGGTTTGCGTGAAGCCGCCCGGCAAGATTGGACCCAAGCCATCGAGGCCCTGCGCGACTGCCAGCAATTGATGGTAATCGGCCGCGGCGCCGGGTTTGCAATCGCCCAGGAAGCAGCGCTCAAGCTCAAGGAAACCTCGGCGATCCAGGCCGAAGCCTTCAGCAGCGCCGAGGTACGCCACGGGCCGATGGCCTTGATCGACGAAAACTACCCGCTACTGGTGTTCGCCCCACGCGGCGCCGAGCAGCCCGGCCTGTTGAGCCTGGCCGCCGATATGCGCCAACGCGGCGCCCGCGTGCTGCTGGCCGCACCGGACGATATCGCCGAACGCGACCTGACCCTTAGTCGCGCCGAACACCCGAGCCTGGACCCGATCCTGGCGATCCAGAGCTTCTACGTGATGGCCGCCGGCCTGGCTGAGGCACGGGGCATGGACCCGGACCAGCCGCGCCACCTGAGCAAAGTCACCCGTACGCACTAAAGCGGCGTTTTCCTGATGAGTACCGTGCCCATGCCCAACAACAATAATCCATTGACCTTAAGCGCCCCCTTGAGTGGGCCGGTGCTGGCCCTGAACAGCGTCCCCGACGAAGTGTTCGCCAGCGGCGCCATGGGGGACGGGATTGCCATCGACCCGTTGAACGATTGCCTGCATGCGCCCTGTGACGGCGTGATCATCCATGTCGCCCGCACCGGTCATGCATTGACCATCCGCGCCGACAACGGTGCCGAAGTGCTGATGCACGTGGGCATCGACACCGTGGAGCTCAATGGCGAAGGCTTTGCCTTGCTGGTGAAGGATGGCGCACGGGTGAGCGAGGGCCAGCCGTTGGTGCAGTTTGACCTGGACCGCATTGCGCGCCAGTGCAAAAGCCTGGTGAGCCTGATCATCCTGACCAACAGTGACCGCTTCGAACTGCAACCCATCGCGAGCAAGACCGTGAAGCTCGGTGAATCACTGATGCGGATTGCCCTGCGCACATCCGCGCCGGTTCAAAACGCTGTGGATAACTCGGTCGCGCAAGTGAGCGCCACGGTACGCATCACCCATCGTGGCGGCTTGCATGCGCGCCCTGCCGCGCTGATCCGCAAGACTGCCCAGGGCTTCAGCAGTCAATCGCAGCTGCACTTCGGTGATAAGACCGCGGCTTGCGACAGCCTGATCGGCCTGATGGGGCTGGGTATTGGCGAAGGTGACGAGGTACGGGTGACCTGCCGTGGCAAGGATGGCGAGGCGGCGTTACAGGCACTGGTCGCCGCGCTGTCCGTGGCGATCCACGAGGAGCATCACGTGCCGGTCGTTGCCACACCACGCCGGGCGAATACCGAAGCCAATGTGCTGCAAGGCGTATGCGCGGCACCCGGTCTGGTATGTGGGCCATTGTTCCGCCTCACGGGCATCGAACTGCCGCAAGACAGCGGCAATCATAGCGTCGACGGACAACGGCAACGCCTGGATGCCGCCCTTGAGCAAGTGCGCAGCGAAATCCGCAACACGCTGGACCAGGCACGCCAACGCAAGAGCGTCGAGGAAGAAGAGATCTTCGCCGCCCACCTCGCCCTATTGGAAGACCCGGCATTAATCGACGCGGCCACCGCCACCATCGAACAGGGCAGCGCCGCCACCCACGCCTGGCGCGATGCGATCCAGGCCCAATGCGCCGTGCTGCTGGCGTTGGGCAAACCACTGTTTGCCGAGCGCGCCAATGACCTGCGAGACCTTCAACAACGGGTGCTGCGTGCGTTGCTGGGTGAAGCCTGGCATTTCGAATTGCCGGCGGGGGCGATTGTCAGTGCCCATGAGCTGACACCTTCGGACTTGCTGCAACTGAGCGCGCAACACGCCGCTGGCATCTGCATGGCCGAAGGCGGTGCGACCTCCCATGTGGCGATTTTGGCCCGGGGCAAAGGCCTGCCGTGTCTCGTCGCCCTGGGCAATGAAGTGCTTGATGTGCCCCAAGGCCAACGGGTAGTGCTCGATGCCGCCAACGGCCGCCTGGAACTGGCCCCCAGCGAAGCGCGCCACGCCGAAGTTCACCAGATTCGCGAAACACAGAAATTACGACGCCAGCAACAACAGGCCCAAGCCCGGCAACCGGCACTCACCACCGATGGCGTGACGGTTGAAGTGGCGGCGAATGTCGCCTCCAGCGCCGAAGCCCAGGTGGCGTTTGACAACGGCGCCGATGGCGTTGGCCTGCTGCGCACCGAATTCCTCTTCGTCGACCGCCGCACCGCGCCGGATGAGCAGGAACAACGCCAGGCTTATCAGGCCGTGCTGGATGCCATGGGCGACAAGTCGGTGATCATCCGCACCATCGATGTGGGCGGCGACAAGCAGCTCGACTATCTGCCGCTGCCTGTGGAGGCCAACCCGGTACTGGGCCTGCGCGGCATCCGCATGGCCCAGGTGCGCCCTGAACTGCTCGACCAGCAACTGCGCGCCCTGCTGCAAGTTTCGCCGCTGGCGCGTTGCCGCATTCTGCTGCCGATGGTCAGCGAGGTGGATGAACTGCTACAGATTCGCCAGCGCCTGGATGAACTGTGCGTGGAGCTGGAGCTGACGCAACGCCCCGAGCTGGGCGTGATGATCGAAGTGCCCGCCGCCGCGCTGATGGCCGAGCAGTTGGCCGAACACGCGGACTTTTTATCCATCGGCACCAATGACCTGTCCCAGTACACCCTGGCGATGGACCGTGACCACGCAGGCTTGGCCGCACGCGTTGATGCGCTGCACCCTGCCTTGCTGCGGCTGATCGCCCAAACCTGCACCGGTGCGGCGAAACACGGGCGTTGGGTCGGTGTGTGCGGTGCCTTGGCATCTGACCCACTGGCCACGCCGGTACTGGTCGGCCTGGGGGTCAGCGAACTCTCGGTAAGCCCGCCGCAGATCGGCGAAATCAAGGACCGCGTCCGCCACCTGGACGCGGCGCAATGCCGGCAACTGAGCCTTGAGCTGCTCGACCTGAGCAGCGCCAAGGCCGTTCGCCAAGCCTGTCAACACCACTGGCCGCTGAGCTGAAAACAACAAGAATAGGGAGACACGCCATGTACCAACACTTTATCGAAGGCCTGCAACGCCTGGGCCGCGCGCTGATGCTGCCGATTGCGATCCTGCCAATCGCCGGCCTCTTGCTGCGCCTGGGCGACACCGACTTGCTCAACATCGCGGTGATGCACGATGCCGGGCAGGCGATCTTCGCCAACCTGGCGCTGATCTTCGCCATCGGCATCGCCGTGGGCTTTGCCCGCGACAACAACGGCACCGCCGGCCTGGCCGGGGCGATTGGCTACCTGGTGATGATCTCGACCCTCAAGGTGATGGATACCACCATCAACATGGGCATGCTCGCCGGTATCGCCAGTGGCCTGATGGCGGGCGGGCTGTATAACCGCTTCAAGGACATCAAGCTGCCGGAGTACCTGGCGTTCTTTGGTGGGCGACGCTTTGTGCCGATTGTCACCGGTTTTTCGGCGGTGGGCCTGGGCGTGATCTTCGGTCTGATCTGGCCGCCGATCCAGCACGGCATCAACAGCTTTGGCGTGTTGTTGATGGAAAGCGGCAGCCTGGGTGCGTTCGTGTTTGGCGTGTTCAACCGCCTGCTGATCGTCACTGGCTTGCACCATATCCTCAACAATATGGCGTGGTTCGTGTTCGGCACGTTTACCGACCCGGCAACCGGCGCGGTGGTGACCGGCGACCTGACCCGCTACTTTGCCGGCGACCCGAAAGGCGGCCAGTTCATGACCGGCATGTTCCCGGTGATGCTGTTCGGCCTGCCGGCTGCGTGCCTGGCGATGTACCGCAATGCGTTGCCAGAGCGCCGTAAAGTCATGGGCGGGATCTTTCTGTCGATGGCGCTGACTTCGTTTTTGACCGGGGTGACTGAACCGATTGAGTTTGCCTTCATGTTCCTGGCGCCGTTCCTGTACCTGATCCACGCCGTGCTGACGGGCCTGTCGATGGCAGTCACCAATATGTTGAATATCCACCTCGGGTTTACCTTCTCCGGTGGGTTTATCGACATGGTGCTGGGTTGGGGCAAGTCCACCAATGGCTGGCTGGTGGTACCGGTGGGCCTGGCCTACTCGGTGATCTACTACACGGTGTTCAGCTACTGCATCCGCCGCTTCAACCTCAAGACACCGGGGCGTGAAGATATCCAGGTGGTGCAGGCTGAAGCGATGAGTGATAACCAGCGTGCCACGGCATATATCCAGGCGCTGGGTGGTGCAGAGAACTTGCTGAGTGTGGGTGCATGCACCACGCGGCTGCGGTTGGACATGGTGGATCGCAACAAGGCGGTGGATGCTGAACTGAAAGCACTGGGCGCCATGGCTGTAGTGCGCCCGGGTAACGGCGGGAGTTTGCAGGTGGTGGTTGGGCCGATGGCCGATAGCATTGCTGATGAAATTCGCTTGGCGATGCCAGGGTTTGTTGCCGCAGCGCCTGTAGCGGTTGCGCCTGTGGATAAGCCCCTGACGGTGAATGTGCAAGAGGCCGAGCAATGGCTGAATGCGCTGGGTGGCCGAGGGAATTTGCGCCAGCTGGAAGCTGTGGCGATGACCCGGTTGCGGGTGGAGTTGGGGGATGATTCGGGGTTGTCTGAAGCTCAGCTCACTGCGCTCGGTTGCCAAGGTGTGAGTCAGCTTGAGAGCGGTGTTTGGCACTTGTTGGTTGGTGACAAGGCCTCTGGCTTGGGTGAGGCGTTGGAGCGGTTGGTCAGTGGCCGTGAGGTCGGCGCCAGGGTTTAGAGAGGTAGTGACTGTTCTGGCCTCATCGGGGGCAAGCCCCCTCCCACATTTGAAATGTGTTCGCCGTTCAAAATGTGGGAGGGGCGGTGCGACGATTCGACTTGCTCCCGATTGGCCCTCACAGGCGCCTGATTACTTCTGCTCAGGCACCTCAACTAAATCCAGCACCCGATCCACCATCAACTGAATACCCTCCACCATCCGATGAATCCCCAGCACGGCATCACGCTGCGGACCGTCGACATCAAAAGCCAGATGACCCGCCAGTGCCTGCACGGATGCCAGGTCTTGGGAAGCATTGGCGAGCAGGGTTTCGATGTTCAGACTGGGTATTACGGTGAAGATCTGGTCGGACGGTAAATCACCAGCTTGGCGGGACTCGGCTTGAGATGAGATTGAACCAGTTAGCAAGTTGTCGCTGATCATCATTAAACTCCATATGGAATAGGCTCCTAGTGATTTTTCAGGCTTGCAGTCCCGGTCACTGAATTGGCAGCGACTCGAGAAGGTTAGTTGTACGAGTTCCGACGGACAACCTGAAAGGCTTGTCGGAAAGTTCTGAGGCGCTTGCACCGACGCCATCGCAGGCAAGCCAGCTCCCACATGGGATTGATGTACGGTCTGACAACGGGGTCAAATGTGGGAGCTGGCTTGCCTGCGATTGGCACTTACAGCCAACAAAAAACCCGCTGACCAAACTGGCCCAGCGGGTTTCTTGTTTATGCAGCCAGCCGATCAAAAATCCGCCAACTGCCACACCTCATACGCCGGTGTCTCATACGGATGACTGAGTTTCAAGGCAGCCACAACCGCCACAATCAACTCATCCGCCACCACCAGCTCAACCTTCCATTCCTCAACCACTTCAACCTGGCCGACCTGCCCGATAAACGGCTGACTGCCGTCCAACGCGCGGAATTGGCCCTGGCCCAGCACTTGCCAGGCGCAGCTGTCGTAGTCGCCGATGCGCCCGCCGCCGGCTGCGAAGACGGCGGTTTTCACCGTCTCCACATGGCTGTCGGGCACGAAGAAGGCGAGCTTGTACACGGCCTTAGTTCACCCACACACGCGCGTTGCGGAACATGCGCATCCAGGCGCCGTCTTCGTTCCACTCTTCCGGGCGCCACGAGTTCTGCACGGCGCGGAATACGCGCTCCGGGTGCGGCATCATGATGGTGACGCGACCGTCGCGGCTGGTGAGGCCGGTAATGCCGCGTGGCGAGCCGTTCGGGTTGGCCGGGTAGGTTTCGGTGACCTTGCCGTGGTTGTCGACAAAACGCAGGGCCACGGTGCCGGACAGGTCGGCTTCAAGCAGCGCTTCTTCGCTGGCGAACTCGGCATGGCCTTCACCGTGGGCGATGGCGATTGGCATACGCGAACCGGCCATGCCTTGCAGGAAGATCGAGTTGGACTCCTGCACCTGCACCATGGCGACACGGGCTTCGAACTGCTCGGAACGGTTGCGCACAAAGTGCGGCCAGAACTCGCTACCCGGGATCAGTTCGCTGAGGTTGGACATCATCTGGCAACCGTTGCACACACCCAGGGTGAAGCTGTCGTTGCGTTCGAAGAAGCCCTGGAACGCGTCGCGAGCGCGGCTGTTGAACAGGGCCGACTTGGCCCAGCCTTCACCGGCACCCAGCACGTCGCCGTAGGAGAAACCACCGCAGGCCACCAGGCCTTTGAACTCGTTGAGATCAACGCGACCGGCGAGGATGTCGCTCATGTGCACGTCAATCGCAT
Source organism: Pseudomonas sp. 910_23 (assembly GCF_052850795.1). NCBI lineage: Bacteria > Pseudomonadati > Pseudomonadota > Gammaproteobacteria > Pseudomonadales > Pseudomonadaceae > Pseudomonas > Pseudomonas sp. 910_23. Next base: position 165,726 of record NZ_VXCZ01000006.1, read on the forward strand.
TGAAACCGGCGCGATCGAACGCCGCGGCCATTTCCACCTGACCGTTGACGCCCTGCTCACGCAGTACGGCAACCTGTGGGCGAATGTCCTTCTTGATGTAAGGCGCGGCGATGTCCTGGTTGACGTCGAAGCTGAGCATGGTGCTCAGGCCCGGGTTGTCTTCTTCCAGGATCACGTCGAATTCCTGCTCGGCGCAGTCGGCGTTGTCGCGCAGGCGCTGGATCTGGTAGCTGGTCTCGGCCCACTGGCGTTGCAGCAAGCGGCGCTGACCGGTAAAGACCGTGTCGCCGTTGAACGAGATATTGACTTCGCCGTTGTTGATCGGCTGGCCAATCACCGCCACGCATTCGGCAAGGCCGGCAGCGCTGAACTGGGCGAGTACATCAGGGGTAGCGTCCTGACGCACCTGAATCACCGCGCCCAACTCTTCGTTGAACAGGATGCCGTTGATTTCGGCAGCATCCTCGGCAACGCTGTCGAGCACGATATTCAGGCCGCAGTGGCCAGCGAAGGCCATCTCGACGACGCTGGTCAGCAAACCGCCGTCGGAACGGTCGTGGTACGCCAGCAGGTGGCCGTCGGCATTCAGGCCCTGGATCACGGCGAAGAAGGCCTTGAGGTCTTCGGCGTCATCGACGTCCGGCGCCTGCTTGCCGAGCTTGCCATGGGTTTGCGCCAGGATCGAAGCGCCCATGCGGTTCTGGCCACGGCCCAGGTCGATCAGGATCAGGTCGGTGGTGCCCTTGTCCATGCGCAGTTGCGGGGTCAGGGTCTGGCGGATGTCGGTGACCGGCGCAAAGCCGGTAACGATCAGCGACAGCGGCGAGGTCACGCTCTTATCGGTGCCATCTTCGTTCCAACGGGTGGCCATGGACATGGAGTCCTTGCCCACCGGAATGGTGATACCCAGTTCCGGGCACAGCTCCATGCCGACAGCCTTGACGGTATCGTACAGGCGCGCATCTTCACCCGGGTGACCGGCAGCGGACATCCAGTTGGCCGACAGTTTGATGTCGGACAGCTTGCCGATACGCGAGGCCGCGATGTTGGTGAGGGTTTCACCAATGGCCATGCGGCCCGACGCCGGAGCGTCCAGCAGGGCCAGCGGAGTGCGCTCGCCCATGGCCATGGCTTCACCGGTGTAGACGTCGAAGCTGGTGGCAGTGACGGCAACGTCGGCCACCGGCACCTGCCACGGGCCGACCATTTGGTCACGGGCAACCAGGCCGGTGATGGTGCGGTCGCCGATGGTGATCAAAAAGCTTTTGCTCGCCACGGCCGGGTGGTGCAGCACGCGCTCAATGCTGTCGGCCAGCTCCAGCGTGCTTGGGTCGAAATCATCGCCCAGTTCGTTTTCACGTACCGCCGAACGGTGCATGCGCGGGGCTTTGCCCAGCAGCACTTCCAGCGGCATGTCTACCGGGCTGTTGCCGAAGTGGCTATCGGTAACCGTCAGCTGCGGCTCGGCAGTGGCTTCGCCGACCACGGCAAACGGGCAACGCTCACGTTCGCAGATGGCCTGGAAGCGTGCGAAGTCTTCAGGACCGACCGCCAACACGTAGCGTTCCTGGGATTCGTTGCTCCAGATTTCGTGCGGGGCCATGCCCGGCTCGTCGTTTGGAATGTTGCGCAGTTCGAAACGGCCACCGCGGTCGCCATCGTTGACCAGTTCCGGGAAGGCGTTGGACAAACCGCCGGCGCCGACGTCGTGGATAAAGCTGATCGGGTTCTTGTCGCCCAATTGCCAGCAACGGTCGATGACTTCCTGGCAGCGGCGTTCCATCTCAGGGTTTTCGCGCTGTACGGAAGCAAAATCCAGGTCTGCCGAGCTGGTGCCGGTGGCCATGGAGGAAGCCGCGCCGCCGCCCAGGCCGATCAACATCGCCGGGCCGCCGAGCACGATCAGCTTGGAGCCGACCAGGATCTCGCCTTTCTTGACGTGTTCTTCACGGATGTTGCCCATGCCGCCGGCCAACATGATCGGCTTGTGATAGCCGCGCACTTCATCGCCACGCGGGGTGGTGATGGATTGTTCGAAGGTACGGAAGTAACCGGTCAGCGCCGGACGCCCGAATTCGTTGTTGAACGCGGCGCCGCCCAGGGGGCCTTCGATCATGATGTCCAGCGCGGTGACGATGCGCTCAGGCTTGCCGTACGGCACTTCCCACGGCTGTTCGAAGCCCGGAATCTGCAGGTTGGACACGGTAAAACCGGTGAGGCCCGCCTTGGGCTTGGCGCCACGGCCGGTGGCGCCTTCGTCACGGATTTCGCCGCCGGAACCGGTGGCTGCGCCCGGGAACGGGGCAATCGCGGTCGGGTGGTTGTGGGTTTCAACCTTCATCAGGATGTGCACCGGCTCCTGCACCGCGCCGTACTGGCGGGTTTCCGGGTCCGGGAAGAAGCGACCGGCGACGGAGCCGACGATGACCGAGGCGTTGTCCTTGTAAGCCGACAGAACGCCTTCGCTGTGCATCACGTAGGTGTTCTTGATCATGCCGAAGAGGCTTTTTTCCTGGCTTTGGCCGTCGATATCCCAACTGGCGTTGAAGATCTTGTGACGGCAGTGCTCGGAGTTGGCCTGGGCGAACATCATCAGTTCGATGTCGTGGGGGTTGCGCTTCAAGCCGGTGAAGGCGTTGACCAGGTAGTCGATCTCGTCTTCGGCCAGGGCCAGGCCCAGCTCGGTGTTGGCCTTCTCGAGGGCGGCGCGGCCGCCGCCGAGCACGTCAATCGCGGTCAGCGGCTTGGGCTCAGCGTGGCTGAACAGGCCGGCAGCCTGCTCCAGCTGGCTGACGATGATCTGGGTCATGCGGTCATGCAGGCTGCTGGCGATCAGCTCGGCTTCGGCATCGCTGAACTGGCCAGCGACGTAAAAGGCGATCCCACGCTCCAGGCGCTGGATTTTATCCAGGCCGCAGTTGCGGGCGATGTCACTGGCCTTGCTCGACCAGGGCGAGATGGTGCCGAACCGCGGCAGAACCAGGAACAAGCGGCCAGTCGGCTCTTGAACGGGAACGCTTGGGCCGTACTTCAGAAGGCGTGCCAGTACTTGCTGTTCGTCGGCGGTCAAGACGCCGGTAACGTCGGCGAAGTGAGCAAATTCAGCGTAAAGGCCTGTAACAGCTGGAACCTTCTGGCTCAGTTGCTCAAGGAGTTTGCTGTGGCGAAAGGCAGAAAGGGCAGGAGCGCCGCGCAGGATCAACATCTTCGGGACAGCCTCGGGAAGGGGTGTGCTTTGAGGCCGTGCATTCTAGCGTAAACCTTCGCCAACGGCACCCGAAACGGCACCGGTGGCCGCTGCCGAACGTCAGTTGGCAGGGTTTGCACGGCATCGGCAGGAAATCCGCGGTGTCGAGGGCAGTTATTTTAACCGTCACAATGGCGCTCCAGGCCGCGTTTCTGCGGGCTGCAGCACAGTTTTAACCGCGCTAGCAGACAAGTGCAGCGCTGTCGAGATATGGCGCCACGGGCCGTTTGCGTATACTGCGCAGATGTTCTCCCCAACTGTTTTGCGCCCGCGATGGGTCAAATGGCTCATCGCCACCCTGCTCTTCCTGACGCTCAGTGCCTGTGTTGATAAGCCCAGCACGCTTGAGCGAATCAAGGAGGATGGCGTATTGCGGGTGGTCACCCGGAACAGTCCGGCCACGTATTTCCAGGACCGTAACGGGGAGACCGGGTTCGAATATGAACTGGTCAAGCGTTTTGCCGACGAGCTGGGCGTGAAGCTGGAAATCGAGACCGCCGACAACCTCGATGACCTGTTCGGTCAGCTGGGCAAACCCAACGGCCCGGTTCTGGCCGCCGCCGGTTTAGTCAGCAGCGAGCAGCGCCAGCAGCAGGTGCGTTTTTCCCACCCGTACCTGGAAGTGACCCCGCAGATCATCTATCGCAACGGCCAATCGCGCCCCACCAATGCAGCCGATCTGGCGGGCAAGAAGATCATGGTGCTCAAGGGCAGCACCCACGCCGAACAACTAGCGGCGCTGAAGAAACAGAATCCTGCAATCGAATACGAAGAGTCCGACGCCGTTGAAGTAGTCGACCTGCTGCGCATGGTCGACGAGGGGCAGATCGACCTGACCCTGGTGGACTCCAACGAAGTCGCCATGAACCAGGTGTACTTTCCCAATGTGCGCGTGGCGTTCGACCTCGGCAATGCCAGCAACCAAAGCTGGGCCGTGGCGGCAGGCGACGACAACAGCCTGCTCAACGAAATCAACAGCTACCTGGACAAGGTCGAGAAGAACGGCACGTTGCAGCGTCTGAAAGACCGTTATTACGGCCATGTCGACGTACTCGGCTATGTGGGCGCCTATACCTTTGCCCAGCATCTGCAACAACGCCTGCCCAAGTACGAGAAGCACTTTCGTGCCTATGCCAAGGCAGAGAAAGTCGATTGGCGGCTGCTGGCAGCCATCGGCTACCAGGAATCGCTGTGGCAACCGACGGTCACCTCCAAGACCGGCGTGCGCGGCCTGATGATGCTGACCCAGAACACCGCTCAAGCCATGGGCGTGTCCAACCGCCTGGACCCCAAGCAGAGCATCATGGGCGGCGCCAAGTACCTGGCCAGGATCAAGGATGAGCTGGACGACAAGATCGCCGAGCCCGACCGCACCTGGTTTGCCCTCGCCGCCTATAACGTCGGCACCGGTCATCTGGACGATGCACGTATCCTGGCCAAGAAAGAAGGCCTGAACCCGAACAAGTGGCTGGACGTGAAGAAGATGCTGCCGCGCTTGTCGCAGAAGCAGTGGTACAGCAAGACCCGCTATGGTTATGCGCGTGGCGGCGAGCCGGTGCATTTTGTGGCGAACATCCGGCGTTACTACGACATTCTTACCTGGGTGACCCAGCCGCAGCTGGAAGGCAACCAGGTGGTGGAAGGCAACCTGCATGTACCGGGTGTGGACAAGACCAAGCCGCCGCAAGACAGCCCTCAACTCTGATCACGACAGCCCGCACACCGCAAATCCCTGTGGGAGCCGGGCTTGCCCGCGATGGCGGCCTGACAGTCAAGGTATTCGGCGCCTGACACACTGCTATCGCGGGCAAGCCCGGCTCCCACATTTGATCATCGTAGCCTTATAGGCCGGTTAGCAGATGGACCACGCCGCCCGGCAGTACCATTACTGCGGGTACACCGGCTGCCTTCAACGCTGACTCATCCACCCGTCCCGCATCCTGCAATTGCACCCTCACCCGCGTCAGCGCCACGCGCTGCTGTGACGTGACGTTCCCCTCCCCACCCAATGCACTCAGCACCTCGGCCGACAACAGGCTCGGTGTCGGCGCGGCAACTGTCTCGGCCACCAGGTCCGGCGTCAGGGCTTTCCAGAACGCCCGCTGCAATTTCTCGAACATGCTCAGTGCTCCACGACAGATGAGGTTTCAACGGTGGCCGCGTGGTACAGGCGCAGGGCCTCACGCACTTGATTGGCTTCTTCCAGACCCAGCACCTGGCGGGCGATGATCTGACAGTCGTGCAGGTCCAGCTCGCGCACGGTGGCCTTGATGGTCGGGATCAGCGGCACGCTGACCGACAGCTCATCCACGCCAAGCCCGATCAATACCGGCACGGCCACTGTTTCGGAGGCCAGTGCACCACATACCCCCACCCACTTGCCGTGGGCATGGGCCGCTTTGACCGTGATGTCGATCAGGCGCAGTACCGCCGGATGGAAACTGTCGGCCTGGCTGGCCAGACGCGGGTGGTCGCGGTCCATGGCGAGGGTGTATTGGGTCAGGTCGTTGGTGCCGATGGAGAAGAAATCCACATGAGGCGCAAACACATCCGCCATCAGCGCTGCGCTGGGGACTTCGATCATGATGCCCAGCTTCGGTAACTCGGTCAGCCCAAGCGCCAATGCCTCTTCTTCGAGCATCTTGCGCGCCAGGTGCAGCTCCGACAGCAGGCTGACCATCGGCAACATGATATGCAGTCGCGCCAAGCCTGCACTGGCAAGGATCGAGCGCAGCTGTTCACGCAGCAGTTCGGGGCGCTCCAGGCACAGGCGAATACCGCGCAGGCCAAGGAACGGGTTGGTCTCGCTCTCCATCGGCACATAGGCCAAGGGTTTGTCGCCGCCCACATCCAGGGTGCGCACCACCAGGTTGCGCTCAGTGCCCAGGGCGCGGGCGATGGCGCTGTAAGTGCCAGCCTGTTCTTCGGCGCTCGGGGCGCGGTTACGGTCCAGGTAGAGGAACTCCGAACGCAGCAGGCCCACGCCTTCCCCGCCCAGGGTCAGGGACTGCTCCACTTCCTGCAACGAGGCGACATTGGCGGTGACTTCAACGTGATGCCCATCGCGGGTGACCGCCGCCCGTGAGGCCTGTGCCACCTCACGTTGCAGTCGCAGCTTTTGCTGTTGGCGAACCGCCTGCAATTGTTCGATTTCAGCCAGATCCGGCTCCAGATGCAGCTCGCCTTTGTCGGCATTGAGCAGTACCCGTTTGCCGTTGGCCAGGGCCAATACCTGGCTCGGCACCCCGCAAACAGAGGGCAGGCCCAGCGCGCGGGCAAGGATTGCCACATGACTGGTAGCGCCACCGGCGACCGTGACGAAGCCCAGGACTTTACCGGTATCCAGGCCGGCGGTTTGTGAGGGTGTCAGTTGCTCGGCGACCAGGATGGCGCACTCCGGCAGCTCCATGGATCGCTCGGGCACGCCCAGGATCAACTTGAGCACGCGCTGACCAACGTCGGCCAAGTCCGCTGCACGTTCAGCGAGCAGTGCCTTACCCAAGCCCTCGAAGAGTTGAGCGGTCGCCACTGTGGCGCGGTTCCAGGCAAAGGCGGCACTCTTACCCTCGGCCAGCAGGCTATAGGCTTGTTCAAGCAGGGTTGGATCTTCGAGCAATTCCTGATGAGCGCGGAAAATTTCGGCTTGGGCACTGCCGGCCGCCTTGGCTTGCAAGTCTTGCAGCGCCTCGCTTGCCGCCCGTAGGCCACGCGCCAATGCGGCCCGCTCAAAGGTTTCTCCGGCGCCAGCTTCGGGAATATCGAGCGTCGGCTCAGCCACTTGGACGACCTGGCCGAACGCCGAACCCGGCGATGCGCAGACACCTCGCAACACGGTGGCCGAAGATGCCGGTGCGGCGGGCGTGTTGATCTTCTCGACCGCTACCGGCAAGGTCTCGCCACAGCCGTCGAGCAACAACGCTACGAGTGACTGGATCGCCGCCTCGGCATCTTCGCCCGCCGCGCTCACCTGCACGCTGTCGCCCTGACAGGTCTGCAGCGCCATGATCGCCACCAGGGACTTGGCATTCGCACTCTGGGTTTGCTTGTGCAGGTAAATGCTCGAGTTGAACCCTTTCGCCGCCTGGGCAAGCACCGCCGCAGGCCGGGCGTGCAAGCCATGAGCGTTGGGCACGGTCAGTGGCTTGGAGAACAGCGCGTTACCCTCCTCCTCATCCAGCTCGGCAGATACCTGCCCGGGCGATACTCGCAACAGTGGCTGGCCCGCCTCGACCAACGCCCGGTCTGCCACCAACAGCTCAAACGGCTCGCCGCTCACCACCAGCATCAAGGTCAGCAGACTGCGTGCATGGAGCGCCACATAGTCGGCATCGAACTCTATCAGCGGCTGCCCAGCCTCCACCCGCTGGCCTTCCTCGACCAGACGGGTGAAGCCCTGGCCAGCCAGGTTCACGGTGTCCAGACCGATATGCAGCAACACCTGCACACCGTTGTCGTCGGTGACACTGACCGCATGACCGCTGTCCTGAATGTTGCTGATCACCCCGGCCAACGGCGCGCAGAGCGTCTGCGAGATCGGGTCGATGCACAGCCCGTCGCCGATCACGCGACCGGAAAATACCGGGTCGGGTACCTGATCCAGCGCCAGCAGGACCCCGGACAGGGGCGCCAGCAGTGTCAGGGGTTTAGATGGGGTCATGACTTCACCTGTTGTTGTGTTTTTTAAAGATCATTGGGAGCTACCGAATTACTTCCACCAGTACTCGACTTGTACACCCATGTTCGAGCCATGCCGCGCAGTGCCATAGGCACCGGTATCAGATAATGCCGAACCCGCCGCCAGCTCATTGGCCGCACGCTTGGCCGCCTGGTTCCAGGACGCATAGGTGTAATACAACCGCACTTCCGGCCGAGCCCAGAACTCAGGACCTTTGGGCGACCAGGTCGGAGCGAACGTGAATTTGCTCAACTTGCGCGTGCTCCCCGTGGCGTCAACCTGATCGTGACCCAGCTCAGCGACCAGTTTGAATTGCTCGCTGATGGCATACGCCGGGCGCACGCCGAGGGAGATCCAATTCTGGTCCTGGCGCCCTGGGCGCACGTCTTTCTGGTACACCGCTTCAACTTGCCCGCCGAAACGCGGGGTCACCTGCCAGTCGAAGAATTCCACTACCCGGTAGCTTTTGCTGCTCCTGTCCAACGCGGTATTGCCGGTATAGCCCAGGCCGGTGCCTGGGCCTTCACCGTACTGGAGGGCAAACTTGTTCTTGCCCCCCAGGAATGCAGCTTGTACATGCTGCGCGGTCAGCGCCCATCCGCTGTTGGCGTCACGCCCGCCAGCCTTGGCGATGTAGCTCAAGCCAAGCTCCAGCTCGCCGCCAGGGTTGGTATTGAAACCTGCGACGTTGAAGTCGTGACGGGTGGCGTATTCCTTCTGGTACAGGTTGTCCTTGCGTGACAGCGCGTAGCTGTATTTCAAGCCGCCGATCAGCACGTCCTCGATTCCCCCTCCGGTGGCGCTCTGGTTCCAGTAGTAGAAGTCGGAGATATGGATGTCGTTACGCTTGTAGTAACGCCGCCCGGCCCACAGCGAACCGCCATTGAGGCTGGGCAGGTTGGACCATTGCGCGTACATCTGCGGCATACGCGCCGAACCGTTGTTTTCGCCCTGGAATTTCAGGGCACGGTCGTACTGGTTGTAGAGGGAAGCCATGGCATCGACGCTGAACACCGACCCGTCATCGAGGGTCAGCAGGTCCTGGCGCAATTCCAGCTCAGCGTATTGCTCGCATTCGTTGCCCAAGCGGTACTTGGTTTGCGCCCCCGGTAGTTGGAAGCATTGCTGCTTGCCACTGCCCGTCGATGTGCCTGCGCCGCTGCGCAAGTAACCGGCGAATTCCAGAGCCTGGGCGCCAAACGGCGCAGCGAGGCAAGAGGCGATAAGACCCAGCTTTATTTTTGTTTTCATGAAGCGCTCCTTTTATTTTTATTGTTATTTCTTACTGTCTTGCGTGACGCGATCGCCCGTAGGGCGGCTTAGCCCTTGAGGTGCAGCACAAACGATTCGTAAGGGCGCAACACCACCGTGCTCGTGCGCACCGGGCAGTCGGGGTAGTTGCTGATCAGCAAACGTTGTTCGCACGCCGCGTTGATCACCTGATCGGGCAATTGGATTTCGCACGGCGTGCCGTAGAAGTTGTTGAGCACCAGCAGGCGCTCGCCCTGGCCTTCACGCAGGTAAGCCCAAACCTTGGAATGGTCTTGCAGCAGCGGGCGATAAACGCCTTGCTGGATCAGAGGTTCGCGGCGCCGCAGGGCGATCAATGCTCGGTAGTGATGCAGCACCGAGTCCGGGTCATCCAGCTGACTTTCGACATTGATGCGCGCGGCGTTGTCCGGGATGCCAATCCAGGGCTCGCCACGACTGAAACCGGCATTGGCCTGGCTGTTCCACTGCATCGGCGTACGCCCGTTGTCGCGGGACTTCTGCATGATCGCCGCCATGCTCGATGCTTCGGACTCTCCCGCATCGCGCTTGAGTCGGAAGATATTCAGGGTTTCTACATCGCGGTATTGTTCGATCCTGTCAAAGCCCGGGTTGGTCATCCCCAGTTCTTCCCCCTGGTACACATAGGGTGTGCCCTGGAGGAAGTGCAGCGCGGTGGCAAGCATCTTGGCCGAGACCACGCGATATTCGCCGTCATCACCAAATCGCGAAACCACCCGTGGCTGGTCGTGGTTACACCAGAACAGCGCGTTCCAACCGCCACCGGCCTGCATGCCTGTCTGCCAATCAGAGAGAATCTGCTTGAGTTGCAGGAAATCGAAATCGGCATTTACCCACTTTTGCAGGTTGGGGTAATCGACTTTCAGGTGATGGAAGTTGAAGGTCATCGACAGCTCTTTCGAGGCCGGATTCGAGTAGCGAATGCAGTGTTCCAGGCGGGTGGACGACATCTCGCCCACGTTGATCAGGTCATGGCCGTCGAAGACTTCGCGGTGCATTTGCTGCAGGTACTCGTGCACATGCGGGCCGTCGGTGTAGAAGCGGCGGCCGTCGCTGGTGTCTTCGGGGAAATCGGCGGGCTTGGAGATCAGGTTGATCACGTCCAGGCGGAACCCACCCACGCCTTTGTCACGCCAGAAGCGCATCATCTTGAACACTTCGGCGCGCACCTTGGGGTTGTCCCAATTGAGGTCGGCCTGGGTGTGGTCGAACAGGTGCAGGTAGTACTGGCCAGTCTGCGCTTCGTACTCCCAGGCCGAGCCGCCGAACTTGGACTCCCAGTTGTTCGGCTGGTCGCGCCAGATGTAGAAGTCGCGGTAAGGGTTGTCGAGGCTGCTGCGTGCCTGCTGGAACCACTCGTGCTCGACGGAGGTGTGGTTGACCACGATGTCGAGCATCAGCCTGATGCCGCGCTTGGCCGCTTCGCTGATCAGCAAGTCGCAGTCGGCCATGGTCCCGTAGCTGGGGTCGATGGCGTAGTAATCGCTGATGTCGTAGCCGTTGTCGCGCTGGGGTGAGCGCAAAAACGGGGTGACCCACAGGCAATCCACGCCCAGCCAGTGCAAGTAGTCGAGCTTGTCGACGATGCCCAGCAGGTCACCGGTAGCGTTACCCGCGTGGCTGTGGAAGCTTTTGGGGTAGATCTGGTAGATCACCGAGTGTTGCCAGGTTTGCATGGTGGGTTCCTTCAGTAGAGTTGGGTGCTGGCCCTTCTGGCCTCATCGCAGGCAAGCCAGCTCCCACAGTTGAAATGCGTTCAACCTGTGGGAGCTGGCTTGCCCCCGGTGGCGATTGATCAGGCGACCCGGTAGCCAGGCCGAATGATCTTCATGCTCAACAGGCAAGTCAGCGCAAACGGCACGACCATCGCCACGATCATGCCGATCACAAACATCGGAATCGCACTCGGCACGATCGAGATAAACCCGGGCAAGCCACCGACGCCGATGGCCGAAGCCGTCACCTTGTTCAGCGACAGGAAAATGCTGCCCAGCGCCGAGCCCAGCAGAGCGGCGTAGAACGGGAACTTGAAGCGCAGATTCACCCCGAACATCGCCGGCTCGGTGATGCCGAAATAAGCCGAAATTGCCGAGGTGGACGCCATGCTTTTGTCCCGCGCATTGCGGGTCATGTAGAACACGCCCAATGCGGCGCTGCCCTGGGCCAGGTTGGACATGACGATCATTGGCCAGATAAAGGTGCCGCCCTGGGTCGAAATAAGCTGCAGGTCGACGGCCAGGAACATGTGGTGCATACCGGTGATCACCAATGGCGCATACAGCAGGCCGAAAATCGCCCCGCCAATCATGGGTGCAATCTCAAACAGGGTGACCAGGCCTTCGGTAATCAGGATGCCGAGGTGGCGGGTGACCGGGCCGATGATCGCCAGGGCCAGCACGCCGGTAACAACGATGGTGGTGATCGGCACGACCAGCAATTGAATCGCATTCGGTACCCGCGCCCTTAGCCACTTCTCGATCACGCTCATGACGAAGGCGGCCATCAGGATCGGCAGGATCTGCCCCTGGTAACCCACCTTCTCGATCTGGAACCAGCCGAAGATATCGAAGTACGGCAGGCTCTGGCCGTCGAGGCCGGCGACCGCCTTGCCGTAGTTCCAGGCGTTGAGCAGGTCGGGGTGCACCAGCATCAGGCCCAGCACAATGCCGAGGATTTCACTGCCGCCAAAACGCTTGGCTGCCGACCAGCCCACCAACGCCGGCAGGAACACGAACGAGGTGTTGGCCATCAGGTTGATCAGGCTCCACAGGCCATCCAGGTTCGGGTAGGCCTCCAGCAGGGTCTTGCCTTCGATGAACATGCCCTTGGCGCCCATCAGGTTGTTCACGCCCATCAACAGGCCGGCGATGATCAGCGCGGGCAGGATCGGCATGAACACATCGGAAAACACCCGCACCAGACGCTGCATGGGGTTGGTCTTGTCGCCGCCGGCTTTCTTCACGTCGGCAATGGTTGAGGCGGCCAGGCCGGTCAGTTCGCGCAGGGCGGCATAGACCTTCTCCACTTCGCCGGGGCCGATCACCACCTGGAACAGGCCGCCGGTAAAGAACGAGCCCTTGACCAGATCGACCTGGTTCAACGCATTGCCGTTGACCAGGCTTGGGTCCTTGAGCGCCAGGCGCAGGCGGGTCACGCAATGGGCAGCTTGCTCAAGGTTATCGCGGCCCCCGAGGTGCTCGAGAATCTCGCGGGCAGTAGACGAATAGTCGTGGCTCATGCTCGTTTTCCACTGTGATTGTTTTTATGGGTGGCAGTCATTGGCAGCACGCCGAGGAGGGAAAAGTACTCGTCTGTACGAGTTAAATCAACAACTCGTCTGTACGAGTTACACTTTTGTTTATATGTGGGAGCTTACTGTCAGATTTTTCCCTCGCCTGCACGGCTATCCAATGGACAAACCCCACCTCTGCCACTAAGGTTCCTGCCTTGAATGCAAGCCAGGCACAGAGCCATCTCATGAGCAAATACAACCAGATCTATACGGATCTGCTTGCCAGCATCACCACCGAACGCCTGCAACGCGGTACGCGCCTTCCCTCCGAAACCGAACTGATGGACGCCTACCAGGCCAGCCGTGGCACCGTGCGACGCGCCATCGAGCAGTTGCAGGAGCGTGGCTTTGCGCAAAAAATCCATGGCAAGGGCACCTTTGTGTTGTCGCCCAACCCGATCGAGTTCCAGTTGGGCGGCATCGTCAGCTTTCACGAGACCCACGCCGACCTGGGCGATGACGTACGCACTGACGTCGTCGAGTTCACCCAAATCCCGCTGGAAGGTTCTTTGCTGCAACACATCGAAGCCGAGCCCGGCACGCTGATCACCCGCGTCAAACGCGTACGACGTATCGGTGGCAAGCGCGTGATCCTGGACATCAACCACTTCGTTGCCGACCTGATCCCCGGCCTGGACCACTCGATTGCCGAGCAGTCGATCTACGCGTTTATCGAGCAAACGCTGGGGCTGCAGATCAGCTATGCACAGCGCACCATCGAAGCCCTGCCGCGCAGCAAGGACGACCAGGCGCACCTGGACCTTGATGGGCAAAGCCATGTGATCGTGGTGAGTAACCAGACGTTTTTGCAGGATGGAAGGCAGTTCGAGTACACCGAGTCGCGGCATACGCTGGATAAGTTTTACTTTTCGGATATTGCGCGGCGGTGAATTCTACGCGCGGGCTTGGGGCTAGCAGCTGGAGAACCGCTCCCCCTTAGTCGATGGCATAGCCCCGTCGCTGATCAAACTCGAGATATTTTCGGGTGATCGCAGGATCATCTGAGCGCCCCTCGACAGTGTCCGTCGTCACCAAGCCATTCAGGCCCCGGACGCAATGAATAGCGGCTTCCCATGCGTCGGGCTCCACGGGCGGCTCAATAAAGTCTTTTAAGTACGCATCCAGAATGCCCTTATCAGGCGTCTCGATTTCTTGACTCAAGGCAGACAGATAGGCCGACTTATCCGTGCGGCCCCAATTAATCGAGAACCCTGCGCGATGACAGAGGACTGAATGAACCACCAGCATCGTTCTTCCATTGCCATCAAGGAATGGATGCCCGTAAGCGAAAAAACCCATCACCAGGCCGGGTGACTTTTAAGCACAACCTTGTTCTGCCCCAAACGAAGCCCTTCTTCAACGGCTCTTTTGGCTTCGTACGGAAGACAAAAACAGGTGCCCGCTTTGGAGATCGCCAAGTCTGGAGAAGTCGCCATCCTGTCACTGCCTGCCCACGGATAAAGATCACCAAACAGAAGCGCATGGACCTTTAAAAAATCGCGGTACGTGATCGTGCTTTTCTTCGCCAAATAGGCCATCGCGTCAGCAAGGTTCGCCGTAAACAGGTCATGTTCAAGCTGCTTGACGATGTTCAGGTCTTTTTCACCGACAACGTTTCTGAGATAGCCCTTCGCGTCAAAGTCCTTGAATGGGTCAAACACGCTGCTTTTCCCTCAAGTAGTTGGTAAGCAGATGAACCGCTTCCAGACCAGTGACTTTTTTCTCTTTCTTCAGCGCGATGACCAAGTTCTCTATGACGTCAGTCTGAACATCGTCTCCCGCCAACCGAGAAACATTTTCTGCCCACTCATCGGCGTAAGTCCGGATGTAAGCGACCTGACATGCGTCCGCCAGATCCATCACGTAACGCCGTAGTCCAGACTCAGGAATGATCAACGCACCCGTTTTCGGATGACGCCGGACCGAACTTTTCGGTTTACGGGGAGAAGCGAGTTCATTGACATAAACCACTGACCGTCCACCAAGCGATAACTTGCGTCGAATTCGGCGGCTCCCCTTTATGCAAATCCTTGCATCCTTTGACACGACCAAACGCCCGGCGCCGGATTTGGCGACCTGCACAGAAGCACTTACGCCAAGCCGCTGAAATACCTCAACGGCGAGCGCTTCAAGGTCAGCGACAGGAGTCACAACGCCTGTATCAGGGTGACGAGAAGCTTTGGCGTAGATGCCAATGCCCATGCGCACAATCACGCCTTTGCGCATTAACTCATCCAATGCGACAGAAACCTGTGAATGCCCGCCAAGCGCAGCAACATCCATGCGCAGGATCACGTTTCCCAGCACGCCCTCAATGGCAGTCTGCATACGCTCTTCCAGCTTCAAGTACAGACCTCCGGCAATAGCTTCTCAGAATCACTTCAAAGGGGTGCCAATCGATGCAGTTCGATTATGGGCAAGCGTAGGCTATTCTCCAACCCCCTTTTCAGGACACACTAAAAACACAAACCCCGGCCATCAGGCCGGGGTTTTGTTATTCAGCACTCACCTGCTATTGCAGGATCATTCCCACTCAATGGTCGCCGGCGGCTTGCTCGACACGTCATACGTCACGCGCGAAATGCCTTCGATTTCATTGATGATACGGCCGCTGACCGTCTCCAGCAGTTCGTAAGGCAGGTGTGCCCAACGGGCGGTCATGAAGTCGATCGTCTCTACGGCACGCAGCGCAACAACCCAGGCGTAACGACGACCATCGCCTACAACGCCAACCGATTTCACCGGCTGGAACACCACGAACGCCTGGCTGACCTTGTGGTACCAGTCGGCCTTGCGCAGTTCTTCAATGAAGATGTGGTCAGCGCGACGCAGCAGGTCGGCGTATTCCTTTTTCACTTCACCGAGGATACGCACGCCCAGGCCCGGGCCTGGGAATGGGTGGCGGTAGACCATGTCGTACGGCAGGCCCAGTTCCAGGCCCAGACGACGGACTTCGTCCTTGAACAGTTCGCGCAGCGGTTCTACCAGCTTGAGGTTCATTTCCTCAGGCAGGCCACCCACGTTGTGGTGGGACTTGATCACGTGGGCCTTGCCGCTCTTGGCGCCGGCCGACTCGATCACGTCTGGGTAGATGGTGCCCTGGGCGAGGTACTTGATGTTGTCCAGTTTGTTGGACTGGGCATCGAAGACGTCGATGAAGGTACGACCGATGATCTTGCGCTTCTTCTCCGGGTCGGACTCGCCGGCCAAGTTGTTGAGGAACTGTTCCTCGGCGTTGGCGCGGATCACCTTGACGCCCATGTTCTCGGCGAACATGGCCATCACTTGCTCGCCTTCGTGCAGGCGCAGCAGGCCGTTGTCGACAAATACGCAGGTCAGCTGGTCGCCGATGGCCTTGTGCAGCAAGGCAGCAACTACCGAGGAGTCCACGCCGCCGGACAGGCCGAGCAACACGTTGTCGGTACCGACCTGGGCGCGCACCTGAGCGATGGCGTCTTCAGCGATTTTCGACGGGGTCCACAGGGCTTCACACTCGCAGATGTCGAGGATGAAGCGCGACAGGATGCGCCCGCCTTGCTTGGTGTGGGTCACTTCCGGGTGGAACTGCACGCCGTAGTAACGACGCTCGTCGCTGAACATACCGGCGATCGGGCAGCTTGGGGTGCTGGCCAGGATGTGGAAGTCTTCCGGCATCTTGGTGACCTTGTCACCGTGGCTCATCCAGACGTCGAGGCCGAACAGGCCGTCGGCGTCGATGTGGTCTTCGATGCCGTCCAGCAGGCGGCTCTTGCCGACCACGTCCACACGGGCATAACCGAATTCACGCAGCTCGGAGCCTTCCACCTTGCCGCCCAGTTGTTCGGCCATGGTTTGCATGCCGTAGCAGATACCGAACACCGGTACGCCCAGGTCGAATACCGCTTGCGGGCAACGCGGGCTGTTGGCTTCGTGCACGGACTCGGGGCCACCGGCGAGGATGACGCCTTTAGGGGCGAATTCGCGGATCGCTGCGTCATCCATGTCGAACGGGTGCAGTTCGCAGTACACGCCGATTTCACGCACGCGGCGGGCGATCAGCTGGGTGTACTGGGAACCGAAATCGAGGATCAGGATGCGATGGGCGTGAATGTCGAGGGCCATGAAGTCAGTCTCGTCTAATGAATCAGAAACAACTCGGGGCTGAAAGAACAGCCCCGGTTACTTAACATTTTGCTGGAAGGCTCAACCTACACGGTAGTTTGGCGCTTCCTTGGTGATCTGCACGTCGTGGACATGGGATTCAGCCATGCCTGCGCCGGTGATCCGTACGAACTCAGGCTTGGTGCGCATTTCTTCGATGTCGGCGCTGCCGGTGTAGCCCATCGAGGAACGCAGGCCGCCCATCAGTTGATGGATGATCGCGCTCAGGGTGCCTTTGTACGGCACACGGCCTTCGATACCTTCCGGTACGAGCTTCTCGGCGCCTGCCGAGGAGTCCTGGAAGTAACGATCGGAAGAACCTTGCGCCTGGGACATGGCGCCCAGCGAACCCATGCCACGGTAAGCCTTGTACGAACGGCCCTGGAACAGTTCGATCTCGCCAGGCGCTTCTTCGGTACCGGCGAACATCGAGCCCATCATCACGCAGGAAGCACCGGCCACGATGGCCTTGGACAGGTCACCGGAGAAACGGATGCCGCCGTCGGCGATCAACGGTACGCCAGTGCCTTCAAGGGCAGCGGCGACGTTGGCGATAGCGCTGATCTGCGGCACGCCCACACCGGCGACGATACGCGTGGTGCAGATCGAGCCAGGGCCGATACCGACCTTGACAGCGTCAGCGCCAGCTTCGGCCAGAGCCTTGGCGGCAGCGCCGGTGGCGATGTTGCCGCCGATCACTTGCACGTCAGGGAAGTTCTGCTTGACCCAGCGCACGCGGTCGATCACGCCTTTGGAGTGACCGTGGGCGGTGTCGACCACCACCACGTCAACACCGGCAGCAACCAGCGCCGAAACGCGGTCGCCCGTGTCTTTACCGGTGCCGACTGCCGCGCCAACACGCAGACGACCCTGGTCATCCTTGCTGGCCAGCGGGTAAGCCTTGGCTTTTTCGATGTCGTTGACGGTCATCATGCCCTTGAGGGCGAATTTGTCATCGACGATCAGCACGCGCTCGATGCGGTGCTTGTGCAGCAGTTCGCGCACATCGTTCTTGTCGGCGCCTTCCTTGACAGTAACGAGGCGCTCTTTAGGCGTCATCACTTCACGGACGGTGACTTCAAGGCGGTTCTCGAAACGCACGTCACGGGAAGTGACGATGCCGACCAGGTCGCCATCGTGCAGCACCGGGACGCCGGAGATGTTGTGCATGCGAGTGAGTTCGAACAGGTCACGCACGGTGGCGTCGGCTTCGATGGTGATTGGATCTTTCACCACACCGGCTTCGTAACGCTTGACCTTGCGCACTTCGGCAGCTTGCTGCTCGATAGTCATGTTCTTGTGGATGATGCCGATGCCGCCTTCCTGAGCCATGGCAATGGCCAGACGGGCTTCGGTGACGGTGTCCATGGCAGCGGAAACCAGGGGAATATTCAGCTCGATGCCACGGGTTAGGCGGGTCTTGAGACTGACTTCGTTAGGAAGCACCTCGGAATAACCGGGCACTAGGAGAATGTCGTCGAATGTCAGAGCTTCTTGGCTGATACGCAGCATCGCGGGGGCTCCCGAGCGGGAAAATGGAAGCGCGCCATTATATACATGCACCCTGCCCGGCTCAATGTAAAACTCTGACAAACTTGGTAATACTGATAGAAGGATTAAAGCTCGACTTTGACCCAGCTCATTTTCTGGTCCAACCAATCGGCAAATTCGTCGATAAAGCTCTGCTTGAACCCCGCCTCCGCCCAGTTGTTGAAGATGAACCCCAGGTTGGAAAACCCGCATTCCTGCAGGAACAGAAAGCCGTTGATGTCATCTTCATGCCCACACAGCGGGCAGGTGAAGTTGTCGGTGTGACCAGGCATCCAGTCTTCCAGGCTTTCGAACAGCGCCTCGCCAACTTCCTTCAGGCATTCCGGGCAGCCGGCTTCTTCAAGGAACCCCTTGGCCGGCGTGTAGATGCAACGCTTGTAGATGATCTCCAGGCCATTGACCGGCTCGTTGAACGGCAGCGCTTCAGGGTGCAGCACCACGGCGCGGGCACCATCGGCCAGGGCGTAGCCCATGCGGTTGCCGGTGCGCCCGCAGGTAGTGAGTTCTTCCTTGATGATGTTCTTGCGCACCAGCCAACGCACGATCGCCCGGGCGCGGGGTTCGTGGACGGGCAAGGTGGAGATTTTCGGGACAAGGATGCTTTGGGAATTCATGGGAGTCCTGCGGTGTGGCTATTGGCGCCATCGCGGGCAAGCCCGGCTCCCACAGTTGATCGCATTCCAATGTGGGAGCCGGGCTTGCCCGCGATGACGCCCGGGAGGACGGCAGCTTAATCCCTGAAAAAATCAGGTCAAGTACTCACATACCGCCCGATCAACGCAATACCACTGGCCAATACCAACCAGGTCACCAACCGCACGAACGCCTCACGGGACAGCCGCATCGTCAGCCTGCGTCCACACCACAGCCCCAGGGCCATCGCCGGCAACAGGCAAACCGCCAACATCAATAACGGCAAATCTGCATACACGCCGGCAATCAGGAACAGACTCAAACGCACGACCGTGCTGCAACTGATCAGCGCGCTTTGCGTGGCCCGCGCCGCGTCCTTGGGCAAACGGCTGTTCAGGTAAATCGCATATAAAAAGCCGCCACTGCCGAATAGCGCACCAAACAGCCCCCCAACAGTGCCCATGGGAATCGACCAGCCCGCTGCCAGCTCAGTCGGCCGTGCCTTCACGGCCAGGCTGTAAATCGCGTAGGCGCTGATAAACAGGCCCATCAACAGCAGCAACAGGTCCGAATGCAGGTTGAGCAAAAACACCACGCCCAGGCTGCAGCCGATGGCCATGCAGGGCAGCAACCGCAACAGTTCTGGTTTGTTCACATCGCGCCGCGTTTGCAGCAAGCCGCCAAACGCCGCGACAAAGTCGAGAAGCACCAGCAACGGGATGATCTTCGACAGCGGCATAAACACAATCAGGATCGGCCCGGCGACCAAGGCCGTCCCGAACCCAGCAATGCCAAACACCACATAGGCCAGCACCACACCCAGGCCGATCACCAGCCAATCCACAGCCCCGAACGACCACTGACTCATCAACTCAACCAGGCTCATGGGTTATCCCTTGTTGGACATGGCCTTCACTTTAGCCATTGTCGACTGTTGCGACTAATATCTTCAAAGCTAGCCACTCATCTCAAAAAGGCATGACTCGTGATCTCCACGCGGCAACTGCGTTACTTCGTCGAAATCGCCGAGAGCGGCAGCTTCAGTGCCGCGGCCGAACGCCTGTTTGTGGCGCAGTCGGCCTTGAGCCGGCAGATCAAGGAACTGGAAAATCAACTGCAAACCCCATTGTTCGAACGCACCGCACGCCAACCGCGGCTCACAGCGGCCGGTGAAGCGTTCTACCCACGGGCGCGCAATTTGCTGAGTGAGTTGCTCAAGGCCAGCGAAGTGGCGACCCTAGTAGGCAATGGCCAGCTTGGCACGCTGCGCCTGAGTCACTCGAGCACAGTGCCGATGAGCGGCGCGTTATTGCACGGCATCAGCACCTGGCTAGAGCGCTGCCCTGGAGTATCGGTGGATATCGCCAAGCTCTCCTCCGAAGCCCAGTTGGAGGACATCGCCGAGGGTCGCCTGGACGTCGGCCTGCTGCGCTTGCCCGTACTGCGCCAGCGCGACGGCGTGCGTGTGCTGCCGTTGTACACGGAGCCGTTGGTGCTGGCGGTGCCGCCGAATCATCCGTTGGCACGCAGCGACGCGCCGGTGGAGTTGGCGCAGCTAAAGGACCAAGCGTTTATCTCGATCCCCCATCCCCAACGCGGCGGGCTGAGTTATCTGTCGGCCGAATTGTGCATGCGTGCAGGATTTTTCCCCAGGGCCGCACGGGTGATGTCGCGCAAGACCACGCAGTTGCAATTGATCCAGGCCGGTTTCGGCATTGCCTTGTTACCAAAATCCATGCAGGACATCGCCCCCGCCAACCTGCACTTTTTACCCCTGGCCGACCCGGACTGCCATAGCACCGTGGCCCTCGCCTGCGCGCAGGCGCCGAACCCGCTGGTAGAGCAGTTCTGTCAAACCCTGCACGAATGCCTATAAACTGCCGCCATGATTAAAGATCCTTTTGCCCGTCTGGGCCTGGACCGCGAAGTCCTGACTGTCAGCCAGCTCAACGGCCGCGCGCGGGTGTTGCTGGAAGACGTGTTCACCAATATCTGGGTCGAAGGCGAAATCTCCAACCTCGCCCGCCCGGCTTCCGGCCATGTGTATTTCACCCTCAAGGACAGCGGGGCCCAGGTGCGTTGCGCGCTGTTTCGCAACAACGCTGCACGCGTGCGCCAGGCGTTGAAGGACGGCCTGGCGGTCAAAGTGCGTGGCAAGGTCTCGTTGTTCGAGGGGCGTGGCGACTATCAACTGATCCTCGACACCGTGGAACCTGCCGGCGATGGCGCGCTGCGCCTGGCCTTCGATGCCTTGAAGGAAAAGCTCAGCGCCGAAGGCCTGTTCAGCGCCGAGCGCAAGGTGCCGCTGCCCGCGCACCCGCGGCGTATCGGCATCATCAGTTCGCCGACCGGCGCGGTGATTCGCGACATCATCAGTGTGTTCCGCCGCCGGGCGCCGAACATTGAACTGACACTGATCCCGACCGCTGTGCAGGGCCGCGAGGCGATCCCGCAGATCGTGCGGGCGCTCAAACTCGCCGATGCCCGCGGCTTCGACGCGCTGATCCTGGCCCGTGGCGGCGGCTCACTGGAAGATCTCTGGTGCTTCAACGAAGAAGCCGTGGCCCGAGCGGTGGACGCCTGCGTCACGCCCATCGTCAGCGCCGTCGGCCATGAAACCGATGTGTCGATCAGCGACTTCGTGGCGGACGTGCGCGCTCCGACGCCCTCCGCCGCCGCCGAGCTGCTGGCACCGGACGCCAGCCATCTGGTGCGCCAGGTAGACAACCTGCATCGGCGCCTGGTGATGCTGATGCGCAACCGCCTGAGCCACAGCCGCCTGCGCCTGGAAGGCATGGCCCGGCGCCTGCGTCACCCGGGCGAGCGCTTGCGCCAGCAGGCACAACGTCTGGATGACCTGGACATGCGTATGCGCCGCGCCTTCGAGCGCGGCCTCAATACCCGTCGCGAGCGCTTGATTCGCCTGGAGACCCGCCTCGCCGGCCAGCATCCGGGCCGCCAATTGGCGCTGTTGCGCCAGCGCCTGGACAGCCTCGCCGAACGCCTGCCCCGAGCCATGCGCGAAGGTCTCAAGGCCCGACGCCTGCAACTGCAAAGCCAGGTGCAGACGTTGCAGGTGGTCAGCCCGCTGGCGACCCTGGGCCGTGGCTACAGCATCCTGCTGGATGAACGCGGCCAGGCGATTCGCAATGCCGCACAAACCCACACCGGCCAGCGCCTGACCGCGCGCCTGGGTGAAGGTCAACTGCAAGTGCGGGTGGAAGACAATCACCTGACCCCCGTCACCCTTTCGCTACTGGATTGATTGATGCCACGTCTACTGAGTTTGCTGCTGCTGTGCCTGTCCATGAATACCTACGCGGACAGCTATATCACCCGCACCTTGAACAAACCGGTGCCCGGTGGTGTGGCCGTGGTCGAACTGGGACCGGCCGCCACGGCGCCCAAAGCCACATACCAAGGCAAACCGGTGCTGGTGGTCAAAGAACAGGACAACTGGCTAGCCATCGTCGGTATCCCGTTGACGGTCAAGCCTGGTAACGAGCGCATCAGCAGCGGCGGGCGCAATTTGCCGTTTATCGTCGGTTACAAGAAGTACCCGGAACAGCGCATCACGCTGAAGAATAAAAGCCAGGTCAACCCTGACCCAGCCCAGCTCAAGCGCATCGAAGGCGAGTTGGCGGTACAGCTCAAGGCTTACCGCAGTTTCAGCCCCACCCTGCCGAGCAACCTGGTGCTGGACAAACCGGTGAACGGCCCGTTGTCGAGCAAGTTCGGGGTGCGGCGCTTCTTCAACGGCGAAGAGCGCAACCCACATTCGGGCCTCGACTTCGCCGTACCGGCCGGTACGCCGATCAAGACGCCCGCGAACGGCAAGGTGATTCTGGTTGGCAATTACTTCTTCAATGGCAACACGGTATTCGTCGACCATGGCCAGGGTTTTATCAGCATGTTCTGCCATATGTCGAAGATCGACGTGAAGGTGGGCCAGCAACTGGTGCGCGGTGCGGTCGTGGGCAAGGTGGGTTCGACCGGGCGGGCGACGGGGCCGCACATGCACTGGAACGTCAGCCTGAACGATGCACGGGTTGACCCGGCGATCTTTATCGGCGCATTCCAACCCTGAAACACGCGATTGCGCGCCCCATCACCGGAGCGCAATTAAAACCAGCTATCAACTTCAAAACAAGCATAAAATCTCGCTTATCCTGCACAAAGCAGAACTTATCTCAATTTTTATCGACTGCTTGCCATCTTTCACCCCTGCGGTTAGGGTTGAGCTTATGAAAACCTCTCACACCCTCATTCAGCTTCGCCAGCACCGCAGCCTGTGCCTCGTCAGCGCACGACTGCCAGGCTGAATCGATCTGCCTCGTCCCAAGCTTTCTCCCCAAAAACAGTTTCACGGCAGGCCGCCTTTTCTCGGCCCCTACAACAAAGGATTTCCCGATGAGCATGCTCAAAGACCCGTCGTCGAAGTACCGCGCGTTCCCGACCATTGATATTCAGGACCGCACCTGGCCATCGAAGACCATCACCACCGCGCCGATCTGGTGCAGTTCTGACCTGCGGGATGGCAACCAGTCGCTGATCGAGCCGATGGACGCCTCGAAAAAGCTGCGTTTCTGGAAGACCCTGGTATCTGTAGGCGTGAAGGAAATCGAAGCCTCGTTCCCGGCCGCCTCGCAAACCGACTTCGACTTCGTGCGCACCCTGATCGAAGACAACCACATCCCCGAGGACACCACTATCCAGGTGCTGACCCAGGGCCGTGAAGACTTGATCGCACGCACCTTCGAATCCCTGCGCGGCGCCAAAAAAGCCATCGTGCACTTGTACAACGCCACGTCGCCGTCGTTCCGCCGCATCGTGTTCAACCAGGACAAGGATGGCATCAAGGCTATCGCCGTCAACGCGGCCAAACTGTTCGTCAAATACGCCGCCCAACAGCCTGAAACCCAGTGGACCTTCGAATACTCCCCGGAAACGTTCAGCGCCACTGAGTTGGAGTTTGCCAAGGAAGTCTGCGACGCAGTGATCGAGGTGTGGAACCCGACGCCCGAGCACAAGATGATCCTCAACCTGCCGGCCACCGTTGAATGCGCCACACCGAACATCTATGCCGACCAGATCGAGTGGTTCGGTCGCCATATCAACCGTCGTGACAGCGTGATCATCAGCCTGCACACCCACAACGATCGCGGCACCGGCGTGGCCGCCACCGAACTGGGCCTGATGGCCGGCGCTGACCGTGTTGAAGGCTGCCTGTTCGGCAACGGCGAGCGTACCGGCAACGTCGACCTGGTGACCGTGGCCCTGAACATGTACACCCAGGGCCTGGATCCGCAACTGGACTTCTCCGATATCGACGGCGTGCGCAAAGTCGTTGAAGAGTGCAACCAGATCCAGGTGCACCCGCGTCATCCTTATGTGGGCGACCTGGTACACACCGCGTTTTCCGGCTCCCACCAGGACGCGATCCGCAAAGGCTTCTCCCAGCAGAAAGACGATGCGCTGTGGGAAGTGCCGTACTTGCCGATCGACCCGGCGGACATTGGCCGCAGCTACGAAGCGGTGATTCGCGTAAACAGCCAGTCGGGCAAAGGTGGCATCGCCTACCTGCTGGAGCAGGAATACGACATCAGCTTGCCGCGTCGTATGCAGATCGAGTTCAGCCAGGTCGTGCAGGCCGAAACCGACCGCGTGGGCCTTGAGATGACTGCGCCGCAGATCTACGCCTTGCTGCAGCGTGAATACCTGCAAGCCAACACCCCGTACGCGCTGGTCAGCCATCGCCTGCAGGAAGAGAACGGCAACAGCTTTGTCGAGGTGGAAGTTTCCGGCAAGGGCCAGGGCGAAACCAACCTGCACTGGAAAGGCAAAGGCAACGGCGCGCTGGAAGCCTTGGTGGCCGGCCTGCCGATTGGCGTGGAGATCATGGACTACAACGAACATGCCATCGGTGCGGGCACCAATGCCAAGGCGGCCGCCTACATTGAACTGCGCGTGAACGGCGAACGTCCGGTGCATGGTGTGGGCATTGATGAAAACATCACCACCGCCAGCTTCAAGGCGCTGTTCAGTGCGCTGAACCGCTCGCTGAGCCAGTTGGAAGCCAAAGCGGCGTAATCGGCTGCTGAAATGTGAAAGGCCCCTGGGTGTGAATCCAGGGGCCTTTTTGCTTTGGGGTTATGGTGGCGCTGATGGCCCTATCGGGAGCAAGCCCCCTCCCACATTTGAATGTATTCGCAAATCAAAGTGGGAGGGGGCTTGCTCCCGATAGCGGTTTATCAGACAAACTGAAAGCTATCGGCATCCAGGTTCGCTGGAAACCTGGTGCGATAAGCAGCCAGCTCCGCTGCATCCAGAATCACCTGGAACACCCCGTCCGCCTCCCCTGCACTCAGCAAGGTTTCACCCTGGAAATCCAGCACCTGGCTGTCGCCTGTATAGGCAAATCCTTTGCCATCCGTGCCTACCCGATTCACGGCAGCCACATAGCACAGGTTTTCAATCGCCCGCGCCGGCAACAAGCGGTTCCAATGCTGACGACGTGCACCGGGCCAATTAGCGGTGTACAGCAGCAAGTCGGTGTCCTGGGCATCGCGACTCCATACCGGGAAGCGCAGGTCGTAGCAAATCAGTGGGCGAATGCGCCAGCCCTTTAACTCAAACTGCACCTGGCGTTCGCCGGGGGTGTAGTGATCGTGCTCACCGGCCATGCGAAACAGGTGACGCTTGTCGTAATGCAACACCTCACCATCCGGCCTTGCCCACAACAGGCGGTTGCGGTGGCTACCGTCGGCGGCCTGGATAATCACGCTGCCAGTGATCACCGCGTTGTATTTGGTTGCCTGCGCCTGGAGCCAGTGATGGGTCGGCCCCTTTTCCGGCTCGGCGAGGGTGGCTGACTCCATGGAGAAACCGGTGGTGAACATCTCCGGCAGTATGATCAGGTCCGCACCATTGGCCTGCTCCAGCAGCAGCTCAAAATGCTCAAGGTTAGCCTGACGGTCATGCCACACCAGGCTGGTCTGGATCAGGGCGATGTTCAGATTGGGCAGTGCACTCAGATCACGCATAGCTTTTCGGCTGCTTGTTGCAGCGTCTCCTCGCGTTTGGCAAAGCACAGACGCACCAGGCGCTGGCCTTGGGGTGGGTTCTGGTAGAACACCGAGACCGGTATGGTCGCCACGCCGTGTTCGCGGGTCATCCACAAGGACATGGCAATGTCATCCAGGTCTGGGCGAATCTGTGAGTAATCCACCAGTTGGAAATAAGTGCCGCTCACCCGGGTAAAACTGAAGCGGGATGGCCCCAGCAGGTCGCAAAACATGTCGCGCTTGGCCTGGTAAAAGGCCGGCAGTTCTTCGACATGCTCCGGGTGATCAGCCATGAAGTCAGCCAAAGCGTACTGCAAAGGGGTCACGCCGCAAAAGTTGACATATTGATGCACCTTGCGCAGTTCGGCAGTCAGAGCCGGCGGCGCGACCACGTAACCGGTTTTCCAGCCGGTCACGTGATAGGTCTTGCCGAAGGAGCTGACCACGAAGGCGCGCTGATACAGCTCCTGATGGGCCAATATGCTGACGTGAGGCACACCGTCGAACACCAGGTGTTCGTAGACCTCATCGCTGACCAGGTAGATATCGCGGTCGCGGATCAGTTCGGCCAACTGGTCCAGCTCGGCGCGGCTGATCAGCGCACCAGTGGGGTTATGTGGCGAGTTGATGATGATCATGCGGGTGCGCGGCGACAGCACCGCCTTGATCTGCTCGAAGTCGAGGGCAAAACCGTCCAGGCTCAGTTGCACATGCACGCAACGACCACCGGCCAGTTCCACCGAGGGCTCATAGCTGTCGTAGCTGGGGTCGAACACGATGACTTCATCGCCACTGCGAATCACCGCCTGGATCGCGCAGAAGATCGCCTCAGTGGCGCCAGGGGTGATGGTCACCTCGCTGTCGGCATCGACTGCGGCGCCATAACTGCGAGCAATCTTGGCGGCCACCTGCTGACGCAACACGGGCAAGCCGGTCATGGGCGCGTACTGGTTGTGACCCAGAGCGATATGCTTGCCCACTGCATCGAGTAAACCTTGCGGGCCATTGAAATCCGGGAAACCCTGGGACAGGTTGAGCGCGCCGGTTTCAGCCGCAAGTTGCGACATAGTGGTGAAAATGGTCGTGCCGACATTCGGCAGCTTGCTGGTGATCATCGGAGGCCCCTGCAGGTGAGCCCCAAGTTTTAAGCTGCCAATTGCACCGGGTCAAGGCACAAACGGCCGCGCACAAAAAAGGGCTCCAAAGGAGCCCTCTCTTGCAGCGTGTCGCTTACAACACAAAGCTGCCGTTATTTCTTGTCACGGCGCTTCTTGTCGGCCTTCTTGTGGTGAGTCATCAAACGACGCTTCTTGTTCACCTGACGGTCGGTCAGTGTGTTCTTGTTGCCTTCGTATGGGTTCTCGCCACCCTTGAACTCGATACGGATCGGCGTACCGACCAGTTTCAAGACTCGGCGGTAAGTGTTTTCCAGGTAACGCACGTAGGACTTGGGCACCTTCTCGATCTGGTTACCGTGGATCACGATAATCGGCGGGTTGGCACCACCCAAGTGGGCGTAACGCAGTTTGATCCGACGGTTGTTGACCATCGGCGGTGCGTGCTCGCCCACGGCGTCTTCGAGGATCTGGGTCAGACGGTTGGTCGGCCAGCGGGTGACCGCGGACTTGA
The DNA here is from genome assembly GCF_052850795.1 of Pseudomonas sp. 910_23. Classification (NCBI taxonomy): domain Bacteria; kingdom Pseudomonadati; phylum Pseudomonadota; class Gammaproteobacteria; order Pseudomonadales; family Pseudomonadaceae; genus Pseudomonas; species Pseudomonas sp. 910_23. Next base: position 193,247 of record NZ_VXCZ01000006.1, read on the forward strand.
ACGAGTTCTGTACCGAGGCGTAGAGGTTACCCACGCCAGTACCGTGCAGTGCCGAGATAAAGTGGATATCGGCGAACTCGACGAAGAACAACCGACGCTGCAGTTCGATCTTGACGAAATCGCGCTCGCTCGGCGTCATGCCGTCCCACTTGTTGATCGCGATCACCAGGGCCCGACCGGCTTCCAGGGCAAAGCCCAGCAAGTTGAGGTCGTGGTCCACCACGCCTTCGCGGGCGTCCATCACGAAGATCACCACGTTGGCGTCTTTGATCGCTTGCAGGGTTTTGACCACGGAGAACTTTTCAACTTCTTCGTGGATCTTGCCGCGCTTGCGCACACCAGCGGTGTCGATCAGCGTGTACTTCTCGTCGTTACGCTCGAACGGGATGTAGATACTGTCGCGAGTGGTGCCGGGCTGGTCGTAGACGATAACGCGGTCTTCACCGAGCATACGGTTGACCAGGGTCGACTTGCCGACGTTCGGGCGGCCGATGATAGCGATCTTGATACCGTCTTTTTCGCTCGGGCCAGGAATGCGCTTGGCTTCCTCGCCTTCAGCGACGATCTCTTCCTCGCCCTCTTCTTCCTCGACATCATCCTTGGGGAAGTCGCGCAGGGCGATTTCCAGCATCTGGGTGATGCCACGGCCGTGGGCACCCGCGACCGGGATCGCATCACCCAGGCCCATCGGACTGAATTCGGCACGGGCCGCCTCAGGATCGATGTTGTCGATCTTGTTGGCGACCAGATAGGAACGCTTGTTGCGCTTGCGCAGGTGCTCGCCAATCATCTGGTCAGCGGCGGTATAGCCCGCGCGGGCGTCCACCAGGAACAACACGACATCGGCTTCTTCAATGGCCAGCAGCGACTGCTCGGCCATTTTTTCGTCCATGCCATGCTCGTCACCGGAGATACCACCGGTGTCGACAATAATGTAGGAGCGCCCTTGCCACTTTGCCTCACCGTATTGGCGATCACGGGTCAGACCGGACAAGTCGCCGACAATGGCGTCGCGAGTCCTGGTCAGGCGGTTGAACAAGGTGGACTTGCCGACGTTAGGTCGGCCCACCAGGGCGATTACGGGAACCATGCGGCTCTCCACTTCGTTATTTCAGAAAATACAAAAGCCGCTGCAGGGCAGCGGCTGGTGCTCGGGGCAGCATCGTCAGATGCCGCATGCCCCGCAAAAGCAGGGCCGCCTGGGTGTTACCCCAAGCATGGTTCTTACTTGATGGTCAGGGCTTCCAGCTTGCCGCCGTTGCCATACACATAAAGCATGTTACCTACCACCAGCGGACGCGCACGCAGGCCGTCGCTGTCGATACGTTGGCGACCGACAAAGCGACCATCCACCTGGCTCAGCAGGTGCAGGTAACCTTCAAAGTCACCGACTGCTACGTAGCTGGAGAAGACTTCCGGTGCCGACAGTTGGCGGCGAGCCAGCGAGTCGTTGCTCCACAGTGCAGTGGTGGAACGCTCATCGACACTTTCAACGGTGCCGGAGGCCAGGCTCACGTAGACGCTGCCAAACCCTTGGGCGACACCTGCATAGCTGGAAGCATCACGCTGCCAGTTGATGCGGCCGCTTTGCAGGTCCAGCGCGGCAACACGGCCCTGATAGGTGGCCACGTAGAGGGTTTCACCCGACAGCAGCAGGCCACCGTCGATGTCCACGACGCGGTCCAGCTCGGAACGGCCTTGCGGGATAGCCACACGGGTTTCCCACGCCGGCACGCCGTTCTGGGTATCCAGGGCGACTACTTTACCGGTCGACAGGCCAGCCACAGCGAGATTGTTGGTCACAATCGGACCACTGGTACCACGCAGGGTCAACACCGCCGGGGTGCTGTCGTACAACCAGCGTTGGTCGCCAGTGGAGGCATCCAGACCGATCACGCGGTCATCCTGGGTCTGCACCACGACGATATCGCCGTTGGTCGCTGGCGCCGAGAGCACTTCACTGGTCACGCGAGCGCGCCATTTCTCTTCGCCGGTGCTGGAGTCGAGTGCGACCACATCACCTTTGAGCGTACCGATCAGCACCATGCCGTAGCCGACACCCACACCACCGGAAACCGGCAGCTCGAGGTCTTTCTTCCACTTGACGTCGCCGTTCATGCGATCCATGGCAACCACGACGCCAGTGGAATCAGTGGCCACGATGTTGTCGCCGTCGATCGCCGGCTGCAACAGGTTGTAGAGGTCGCCCTGCCCGTCACCAATGGATTGGCTCCATTGTTTTTGCAGGACCACTTCTTCCTTGAAGCTGGTCAGCTCGGCAGGCGGCAGTTCTTTTTTGCTGTTGCTGCTGCAACCCGCGGCCAAAACGGCCAGAGCCAGCAATGCTGCATGTTTCCAACGGATCACGTCACGCATCCCCTTTGGCCAAGTCGTCGAGCTTGATTTGTAAGCCACCGACCGCCGCTTCATCAGACAGCGCCGCCTTGGCTTTTTGGTACGCAGCATGGGCTTCGTCGGTACGACCCAATTGGACCAACAGGTCGCCCTTGAGCTCTTCGCGAGTGGCCACGAATGCCTTGTCAGCATCGCCGTCGAGCAGTTTGAGTGCTTCGTCAGCCTTGTTCTGTGCCGCCAATACCTGTGCCAGGCGCTGACGTGCGATTTCACCCAGGGTCGGGTTGGTCGGTTTGTCGGCAATGGCCTTCAGCTCGGTAGCTGCGTCATCCAGCTTGCCGGTATCGACCGCGACTTTCGCGACGAACAGGCTGCCGTACTGGGCGTAGGTGCTACCGCCGAATTCGTTTTTCAGCTTGCCGGCCAGGTCTGCCACCTGTGCAGGGTCAGGCTTGCCGTCCGGCGTCAGGGTAGTTTCCAGCAATTGCTGGTAAACGATCGAGGCGCCCTGGGATTGGTTGGCCTGATACTTGGTCCAGGCTTGCCAGCCGAACACCACCACTAACGCCAGCAGGCCGCCAGTGACCAGGGGCTTGCCGTTACGCTGCCACCAGTCCTTGAACTCGGCCAGTTGCTCATCATCAGTACTCGACACCCCAATACTCCTTAATCGCTAAATTCGGCTGTTCGACAGCTTCAACCCTGCACGACGCAGGTGGCCAAGTGCGCAGCGAGCGCATCAAAGGCAACGTTCTGTTGTTCACCCTGGCCACGCAGGGGTTTGAAACCTATCACTTGCTGGGCCAATTCGTCATCGCCAAGGATCAGTGCGTACAGCGCACCGCTCTTGTCAGCCTTCTTGAACTGGCTCTTGAAGCTGCCGGCGCCGGCATTGATCTGCAGGCGCAGGTTCGGCAGTTGGTCGCGCACCTTCTCGCTCAAGGCCAGGGCGGCCAGTTCGGCAGCCTCGCCAAAAGCGCACAGGTACACGTCCACCTGACGGAAAATTTCTTCGGGAACCTGTTCAAGGGTTTCCAGCAACAGGATCAGTCGCTCGATACCCATGGCAAAGCCCACGCCCGTAGTCGGCTTGCCGCCCATTTGCTCGACCAGGCCGTCGTAGCGACCACCGGCACACACGGTGCCTTGGGCGCCGAGCTTGTCGGTGACCCACTCGAATACAGTCTTGCTGTAGTAGTCGAGGCCACGCACCAGCTTGGGGTTGATCACGTAGGGAATCCCCGCGGCATCCAGGCGAGCCTTGAGGCCCTCGAAGTGCACGCGGGATTCGTCGTCCAGGTAATCGGCCATTTTCGGTGCGTTGACCAGTACCGCCTGGGTGTCGGCGTTCTTGGTATCCAGAACGCGCAACGGGTTGGTTTTCAGACGGCGCTGGCTGTCTTCGTCCAATTTATCCAGGTGAGCCGACAGGTATTCGACCAGGGCTTCGCGATAGCGGCCCCGGGACTCGCTGGTACCCAGGCTGTTGAGTTCGAGCTTGACCGCATCGCGGATGCCCAGTTGGCCCCACAGGCGCCAGGTCAGCACAATCAGCTCGGCATCGATGTCCGGACCGTCCAGGTTGAAAACTTCGCAACCGATCTGGTGGAACTGGCGATAGCGGCCTTTCTGCGGGCGCTCGTGGCGGAACATCGGGCCGATGTACCAGAGCTTCTGGGTTTGGCCACCACCGGTGATGCCATGTTCCAGTACGGCGCGCACGCACGCGGCAGTGCCTTCCGGACGCAGGGTCAGGGAGTCGCCGTTGCGGTCTTCGAAGGTGTACATCTCTTTTTCGACGATGTCGGTCACTTCACCGATGGAGCGCTTGAACAGCTCGGTGAACTCGACGATCGGCATGCGGATCTGCTTGTAACCGTAGTTATCCAGCAGGCGCGCGACAGTGCTTTCGAAGTAGCGCCACAGTGGCGTCTGCTCCGGCAGGATGTCGTTCATGCCACGAATGGCTTGCAGAGACTTGCTCACATCAAATCCTTAAATTCGTTCAATCAGCCGCGAGCGATCAGCGCTGCGTCAGCGGCGACCTTCTCGGCCGCTTTCTCGCGGATCAGCTTTTCCAGCTCATCCACCAGATTGTCATTCGTTAGCTTCTGCGACGGCTTGCCGTCGATGTAAATCAAATTCGGCGTACCACCGGTCAGGCCCACATGAGCCTCTTTGGCCTCACCCGGCCCGTTGACCACACAACCGATGACTGCGACATCCAGCGGCACCAGCAGGTCTTCGAGGCGCAGCTCCAGGTCGTTCATGGTTTTCACCACGTCGAAGTTCTGCCGCGAGCAGCTCGGGCAGGCAATGAAGTTGATACCACGGGAACGCAAACGCAGGGATTTGAGAATGTCGTAGCCGACCTTCACTTCCTCTACGGGGTCTGCCGCCAGGGAGATGCGGATAGTATCGCCAATCCCTTCGGCGAGCAGCATACCGAGACCCACCGCAGATTTCACTGTGCCTGAGCGCAAACCGCCAGCTTCAGTGATACCCAAGTGCAGTGGTTGCACGATTTCCTTGGCCAGCAGGCGGTAGGCTTCTACCGCCATGAACACATCGGAGGCCTTTACGCTGACCTTGAAGTCCTGGAAATTCAGGCGCTCCAGGTGCTCAACGTGGCGCAGTGCCGACTCGACCAGCGCCGCCGGGGTAGGCTCGCCGTATTTTTTTTGCAGGTCTTTTTCCAGGGAGCCGGCGTTCACGCCAATGCGGATCGGAATCCCACGATCACGGGCAGCGTCCACCACGGCGCGCACGCGGTCTTCGCGACCGATGTTGCCCGGGTTGATACGCAGGCAGTCCACACCCAGCTCGGCCACGCGCAGTGCAATCTTGTAGTCGAAGTGAATGTCGGCAACCAGCGGCACCTTGACCAACTGCTTGATGCGGCCGAAAGCCTCGGCGGCATCCATGTCCGGTACGGAAACCCGCACGATGTCTACGCCGGCCGCTTCCAGGCGATTGATCTGGGCCACGGTGGCGGCCACATCGTTAGTGTCGCTGTTGGTCATGCTTTGCACTGCAATGGGGGCATCGCCCCCCACCGGCACCGAGCCGACCCAGATCTTGCGCGATACGCGACGTTTGATTGGAGATTCGCCGTGCATGACTATTGTCCCAACTTGAGGCGAGCGGTCTCGCCACTGGTGAACGGCGCCACGTCTACAGGCTGGCCGTTGTAGGCCACTTGCGCGCCACGGGCAAAGCCCAGACGCAGCGTCAAAGGAGGCTTGCCGCCCTGGTCAAGCGTATCTCCCTTACGCTTCAAACCGCTGAACAGCACTTTGCCGTTGCCATCGGTGACCTGCGTCCAGCAGTCAGCGATGAAGGTGATCTGTACGCGCCCGTCACCGGCGATCAACGCAGGGGTGGTCGGAGGCGACATTGCTGGCGCTGCCGGTGCGGCTGGCGCAGGCGTCGCGGGTGCGGGTGCGGGTGCGGGTGCGGGTGCCGCAGGAGCTTGAACCACGGGTGCTGCCGGGGTCACCGGCGCCTGTACCGCCGCAGTGTCAGCAGGCGTGGTGCCCACTTGCGGCGCCGGCTGCTCAGCCGTAGCCGGCACTTGCGGTGCGGCCTGCCCTTCGGCAACTGCCTGGTCTTCCGGCTCGTCCAGCGGATGAATCTGGGTGGTGCCATCGGCGCTTTCGACTTCGACGTGCTCCATGGCGTTGCTGGTCAGGTCTTTGTTGCGCTGGGAGGCCTGGTCTTGCCACCAGACGAAACCGCCGCCGACCACGGCAACCAGCAGCAACAGGCTGACAATCCGCAAAATCGTGTGGGAAACCCGCGTTGGCTCTTCGATGCGCCCAAGGCCATGGACATTGCTGCCTTGGGCATCGGTACCGGTGAACTGGTCGAATTCCTGCACCAGCACCGCCTGGTCAATACCCAGCAATTTGGCGTAGGCGCGAATATAGCCACGGGCAAAGGTGTGCCCAGGCAGCTTGTCGAACGCGCCGGCTTCCAGATTGGCCAGGGACGTGCTGGTCAAATTGAGCTTGAGGGCCACTTCCGCCAGCGACCAACCATTGCTTTCGCGGGCCTGACGCAAGGTTTCGCCTGGGTTTACGCGATTAGCTGCTACATCTTCCGGGTGCGCGGCTTTCATCATTGCTCCGACAGGTATTGCTGATATTCCGGCGTACCGGGATAGAGTCGTTCGAGTTGCTGGCCAAAACGTGCGGCCGTGTCGTGTTCTTCATGAACCGTCGCCAGGCGCACACCGAGCAATAGACTACGTGCATTTTGCCCGCTGAGCAGGCTAAAACGCTCGTAATAGTCTCGTGCCGGCACATAATGCCTGTCTTCGTAAGACAACTCAGCCATTTCGAGCAAAGCCCGTGGCTGGCGACTGTTCAGATGCAGGGCTTTTTCCAGCTGCTGACGCGCGCTGTCGCGCTGACCAAGGCGCATCGCGGTCACCCCGAGGTTCTCGAACACCCGCGAACGCTCAGGATAAAGAGTATCGGCGCTGGCTTGCTGGAAATAAGCGGCGGCTTGGTCATACCGTTTCTGCTCGAACAGGAAACTGCCATAGTTGTTCAGCAACCTGGGATCGGCAGGACGGGAAGCCAGGGCCTTGCTGAAATAGCGGTCGGCCAGCTCAGGCTCTGCCTGGGCCTGAAACACCAGAGCCAGTGCGGCGTTGGCATCGGCATCCGCGCTGTCCAGTTCAAGGGCCTTTTTCAGCGGCACCTTGGCTTGCTCGCTCATACCTTGACGCAAATACCCCAAGCCCAATTGCACATAGGCAACCCGCGCCTCATCACGGCCTTTAGTGGTGTACAAAGGGCTGTCATGGCCCGATGAAACACAACCGGCAACGAGGCCGGTAAGCAGTAAAAGCAGCGCAAGGCGCAAGGGCATAGAGATCCTCTCTCAGATTCGATTCACAGCAATTTGCGGCAAATCTTCGGCGGCGTTAAGTTCGCGCACGGCGATATAACGTTCGCTGCGGCGGGTGCGGTCCATCACCTGCCCTACCAATTGGCCACAGGCGGCGTCGATGTCTTCACCACGGGTGGTGCGTACGGTGACGTTGTAGCCGGCCTGGTGCAGTTGATCCTGGAAACGACGGATGGCGTTATTGCTCGGCCGCTCGTAGCCAGAATGTGGAAACGGGTTGAACGGGATCAGGTTGATCTTGCACGGCGTGTTCTTGAGCAACTCGATCATCTCGACCGCGTGCTCGACCTTGTCGTTGATGTCCTTGAGCATGGTGTACTCAATGGTCAGCACACGCTTCTCACCCAAGGTCGCCATGTAACGCTGGCAAGATTCGAGCAGCATCTTAAGCGGATACTTCTTGTTGATCGGCACCAATTGGTTACGCAATGCGTCATTCGGTGCGTGCAACGACAACGCCAGGGAGACGTCGATGTGCTTGGCCAGCTCATCGATCATCGGCACCACGCCGGAGGTCGACAGGGTCACACGGCGCTTGGAGATGCCGTAGCCCAGGTCGTCCATCATCAGGTGCATGGCCGCAATCACGTTGTCGAAGTTCAGCAGCGGCTCACCCATGCCCATCATCACCACGTTGGTGATGGCACGGTCGACGGTCGCCGGGACGCTGCCAAAGGATTTGTTGGCAATCCACACCTGGCCGATGACTTCGGCGGCGGTGAGGTTGCTATTGAAGCCTTGCTTGCCGGTGGAGCAGAAACTGCAATCCAGGGCACAGCCTGCCTGGGACGAAACGCACAAGGTGCCGCGTTTGCCCTGGGGAATGTACACGGTCTCGACGCAGCTGCCGGACGCCACGCGCACCACCCATTTACGGGTGCCGTCGCTGGAGATGTCCTCGCTGACAACCTCGGGACCACGTACCTCGGCAATGGCCTTGAGCTTGTCGCGCAGGGCCTTGCTGACGTTCGTCATGGCGTCGAAATCGTCGACGCCAAAGTGGTGAATCCACTTCATTACCTGACCGGCACGGAAACGCTTCTCCCCGATTGAGTCGAAGAATTTCTCCATTTCCGGCTGAGTCAGACCCAGCAGGTTGGTTTTAACAGTCGATGTAGTCATGGATTCACCCTCACTCTTTAAGCCGATGCTTAGCGAGCGGTTACTTCAGTAGCAGCGAAAAAGTACGAGATTTCGCGAGCAGCAGCGGCTTCGGAGTCCGAACCGTGAACAGCGTTGGCATCGATGGACTCAGCGAAGTCAGCACGAATGGTGCCGGCAGCCGCTTCTTTAGGGTTGGTAGCGCCCATCAGCTCACGGTTCAGAGCGATAGCGTTTTCGCCTTCCAGAACCTGAACAACAACAGGACCGGAGATCATGAAGGCAACCAGGTCGCCGAAGAAGCCACGAGCGCTGTGCTCAGCGTAGAAGCCTTCAGCTTCAGCCTTGGACAGTTGCTTGAGTTTCGAAGCTACAACCTTCAGGCCGGCTTTTTCGAAACGAGTGGTGATCTCGCCGATGACGTTTTTTGCAACAGCGTCAGGCTTGATGATGGAGAAAGTACGTTGAACAGCCATGGTGTAACTCCAGAAACGGTAATTTACGAAAAATTAAACCCGCGAATTATACGCGGGTTATTGGGTATTGCCTAACTGCGTAAAAAGGCGGCTCAGTCTGCTTCTTCGATCCACAGGCCTTGAATCGCCTCCAGGACCTTTTCGCCACCCCGGTCAGGGATGTCGTCAAAATCCGGCAGCGCCATTACGAGGTTGCGCAGCTTGACGAAGTTCACGGTAAGAGGATTGACCTCAGGGTGAGCTTCGGCAAGTTGTATAGCGATTTCTTGTACATCAACCCATTTCAGGCTCATGACAGTTCCTTGAATCAATGCGGCGCTTCGGCGGCATGGTTGAGCGAATATTTCGGAATTTCAACGGTGAGGTCTTCAGTCCCCACTTTCGCCTGGCAACTCAGACGCGACGTCGGCTCCAGCCCCCACGCCCTATCAAGATAGTCTTCTTCCAGGTCGTCAGCCTCATTGAGGCTGTCGAAACCTTTACGAATGATGCAGTGGCAAGTGGTGCAGGCATTGACGCCACCACACGCACTTTCAATCTCGATATGGTTGTCGTGCGCGACGTCAAGCAGGGACTTGCCGGTCTCTGCCTCCACGACCATGCCATCCGGGCAGTGTTCGGCGTGCGGTAGAAAAGTGACCTGCGGCATCAGTTATTCCTCGATTTCATTCAGGTTGCGGCCCGCCAGTGCGGCTTTCACCGTCTGATCCATACGACGGGCGGCAAAGGCATCAGTCACTTGCGACAAGCGCTTGGTCTGTTGCTCGATGGCGTAACCATCGTTGCCTTTCATCAGTTCGGCCAATTCCTGCATCTGCAGGTCGATGACCATGCGCTCTTCGGCATCCAGCAGGCGCTCGCCGTCGGCTTCAAGGGCGCCCTGCACCGCTTCGAGCAGGCGCTGGGCATCCACTTGCTGCTCACGCAGTACGCGGGCAACCTTGTCGTCACCGGCATACTGGAACGAGTCCTTGAGCATTTTGGCGATTTCGCCGTCGGTCAGGCCGTAGGACGGTTTGACCTGGATGCTGGCCTCAACGCCCGAAGCCAACTCACGTGCAGCCACGCTGAGCAGGCCGTCAGCATCAACCTGGAAGGTCACGCGAATCTTCGCCGCACCCGCCACCATGGCCGGGATGCCGCGCAATTCAAAACGCGCCAGGGAGCGGCAGTCGCTGATCAGCTCGCGCTCGCCTTGCAGCACATGAATCATCATGGCCGTCTGGCCGTCTTTGTAGGTGGTGAAATCCTGGGCGCGCGCGACGGGGATGGTGGTGTTGCGTGGAATCACCTTCTCCATCAGGCCGCCCATGGTTTCCAGGCCCAGGGACAAAGGAATCACGTCGAGCAGCAGCAGTTCGCCACCATCGCGCTTGTTACCAGCCAGGGTATCGGCCTGGATTGCGGCGCCAATGGCCACCACTTGATCCGGGTCGATTTCAGTCAACGGCTGGCGACCAAAGGCTTCGGCAACCGCCTCACGCACACGGGGCACGCGAGTGGAGCCACCGACCATGACCACAGCGCCGACATCTTCCAGTTCAATACCGGAGTCACGCACAGCACGACGGCAAGCCTTGAGGCTGCGGGCGACCATCGGCTCGATCAGCGCGTCAAAGGCTTCGCGGGTCAGCTGTGCCGACCAATCACCATACTTGACTTCAACAGATGCAGCATCAGTCAGCGCTTCCTTGGCCGCACAGGCAGTTTGCAGCAAGTTACGCTGCGCGCCCGGGTCCAGGTCGGCAGACAAACCGGCGCTGGTGATGATCCAGCCGGCGATGGCGTGGTCGAAGTCATCGCCGCCCAGGGCACTGTCGCCACCGGTGGCCAGCACTTCGAAAACACCGCCGGTCAGGCGCAGGATCGAAATATCGAAGGTGCCGCCGCCCAGATCATAAATGGCGACCAGGCCTTCAGCGTGCTGATCGAGGCCGTAGGCCACAGCCGCAGCGGTCGGCTCGTTGAGCAGGCGCAGTACATTCAGGCCCGCCAGTTTCGCCGCGTCCTTGGTGGCTTGGCGCTGGGCGTCATCGAAATACGCCGGAACGGTGATCACCGCCCCGACCAGCTCGCCGCCCAAGGTTTTTTCCGCACGCTGGCGCAGCACCTTGAGGATATCAGCCGACACTTCGACCGGGCTTTTCGGGCCCTGGACGGTGTCGATAAACGGCATATGGGACTCACCGCCGACAAAGCGGTACGGCAACTGGTCGCCCAACTGCTTGACGTCGGACAGCCCACGACCCATCAAGCGCTTGACCGACAGCACAGTGTTCAGGGGGTCCGAGGACGCGGCCAACTTGGCCGACTCACCCACTTCGGTACGATCAGGGTGGTAACGCACGGCGGACGGCAGGATCACCTGCCCATCGGCATCGGGCAGCGGCTCGGACAGGCCGCTGCGCAAGGCAGCAACCAGGGAATTGGTGGTGCCCAGGTCAATCCCGACCGCCAGGCGACGCTGGTGCGGTTGAGGGCTTTGGCCGGGTTCGGCGATTTGCAGTAGGGCCATGGTAATCAGGTCTTATCTGTCTATCAGGCGTGCATCACGGGCAGCACTGGGTTAATCGTCGAGGCGCTCTTCTAGCTGGCGCACTTCGTAGGTGAGCTTGTCGAGGAACTGCATACGCCGCATCAGGCGCTCGGCCTGTTCACGTTGCGCCGCATCATCCCAACAGGCCGCAAAGCTTTCGTTGAGCTCGTCCTGGGCGGTTTTCAGACGACGCTTGAAGACCGCGACACCCGCCACATCGGCTTCGTCCTGCAGATCTTCGAGCTCCTCACGCCATTGCATCTGCTGCATCAGGAAGTCCGGGTCATGCACGGTGACTTCCATCGGCAACTCACCGCCCTTCATCGCCAGCAAATAGCGCGCGCGTTTGGGGGGGCTTTTGAGCGTCTGATAGGCTTCGTTGAGGCTGGCCGATTGCTCCAGGGCCAGGCGTTGCTCACGCTCGGAAGCGTCGGCAAAGCGGTCCGGATGCACCCCACGCGCCAGTTCTCGATAGCGCGTGGCAAGCTGCTCGAGGTCCAGCCGAAAGCTCGGCTGCAGCTCGAATAAAGCGAAATGACAAGGAGTACCCACGAGTAGCCTCAGATGTTGAAGCTTTCGCCGCAGCCACATTCACCGCGCACGTTGGGGTTGTTGAACTTGAAGCCTTCGTTCAACCCTTCCTTGACGAAATCGAGCTCGGTGCCGTCCAGGTAGGTCAGGCTCTTGGGGTCGATGATCACTTTCTCGCCGTGACTTTCGAACACCTGGTCCTCTTCAACCACCTCGTCGACAAACTCCAGCACGTAGGCAAGGCCGGAACACCCCGTGGTGCGTACACCCAGACGAATCCCCTCACCTTTACCGCGCCCATTCAGGGAGCGGCGAATGTGCTGCGCTGCCGCTTCTGTCATGCTGATAGCCATCGTTGACTCCTTACTCGTCGCCAAATGCTTAGATCAAGCCTTTCTTCTGCTTGTAGTCGCGAACCGCCGCCTTGATGGCGTCTTCAGCGAGTACCGAGCAGTGGATTTTCACTGGCGGCAGTGCCAGTTCTTCGGCCAGCTGGGTGTTGCTGATGGTGACAGCCTCATCCAGGGTCTTGCCTTTCATCCATTCGGTCGCCAGGGAGCTGGAGGCAATTGCCGAACCGCAGCCATAAGTCTTGAATTTGGCGTCTTCGATAACGCCAGCATCGTTGACCTTGATCTGCAGGCGCATCACATCGCCGCACGCCGGAGCGCCGACCATGCCGGTGCCGACATCAGGATCTTCCGCGTTCATCTTGCCGACGTTGCGCGGGTTTTCGTAGTGGTCGATGACCTTTTCGCTGTAAGCCATGGTACTGAATCCTCACTCATCAGGGCCGCTCTGGAACCCTGTAGAAACGCCTGCGTTTACCGCCACGTTCCTACAGAGCTTGGGTGGCGGCTTCTATATTTAGTGTGCCGCCCACTCGATCTTGGAAATGTCGACACCGTCTTTGTACATGTCCCACAGCGGCGACAGAACGCGCAGCTTGTTGACGGCTTCGCAGACCTTCTGCGCGGCATAGTCGACTTGCTCTTCAGTGGTGAAGCGGCCGAACGTAAAGCGGATCGAGCTGTGTGCCAGTTCGTCGTTGCGGCCCAGGGCGCGCAATACATACGAAGGCTCAAGGGATGCCGAGGTACAGGCCGAACCGGACGAGACCGCCAGGTCCTTGAGCGCCATGATCAGCGACTCGCCTTCGACATAGTTGAAGCTCAAATTCAGGTTGTGCGGTACACGGGCAGTCATGCTGCCGTTGATGTACAGCTCTTCAAGGTTCTCGACCTGCTTGTAGAAGCGATCACTCAGGGCCTTGATACGTACGTTTTCGGCAGCCATGTCTTCCTTGGCTACGCGGAAGGCTTCACCCATGCCGACGATCTGGTGGGTCGCCAGGGTGCCCGAACGCATGCCGCGTTCGTGGCCGCCACCGTGCATGGTCGCTTCGATGCGCACGCGTGGCTTGCGGCTGACGTAGAGAGCGCCGATGCCTTTAGGGCCGTAAGTCTTGTGGGCCGAGAACGACATCAGGTCGACTTTCAGCTTGGACAGGTCGATATCGACCTTGCCGGTAGACTGAGCAGCGTCGACGTGTAGCAACACACCCTTGGAGCGCGTCAGCTCGCCGATGGCGGCGATGTCGTTGATGGTACCGATTTCGTTGTTCACGTGGATCACGGAAACCAGGATGGTGTCTTCACGCATCGCGGCTTCGATCATCGCAGGGGTGACGATACCGTCGGTGGTGGGCTCAAGGTAAGTCACCTCGAAACCTTCACGCTCCAGTTGGCGCATGGTGTCGAGGACAGCCTTGTGCTCAATCTTGGTGGTGATCAGGTGCTTGCCCTTGGTTGCGTAGAAATGCGCCGCACCCTTGATAGCCAGGTTGTCGGACTCGGTAGCACCGGACGTCCAGACGATTTCACGCGGGTCGGCGTTGACCAGATCAGCGACCTGGCGACGCGCGTTCTCGACCGCTTCCTCGGCCTTCCAGCCGAATACGTGGGAACGGGAGGCCGGGTTGCCGAAGTTTCCGTCAACCAGCAGGCATTCGCTCATTTTTTGCGCAACACGCGGATCAACCGGGGTGGTCGCTGAGTAATCAAGGTAAATCGGCAATTTCATGGACTTTCTCCTAAATCAGGCTGGCTGGCACGCCGTTAGCTCTTCGGCTGTCACTCGACGGCGGACGCTTCGATCTTGTCCAGACGCGGCGCCTTGGTATTGCAACGGCGCTGGTCCTGACGCTGGGCTACTTCTTGCACCTCACGGCGAGTCACAAGATCAGCCAAGCTGATACCACTCAAAAACTCATGGATCTGCAGGCTCAAGTCACACCACAAGTGGTGTGTCAGGCAGGTGTCGCCGGCGTGGCAATCACCCAAACCCTGGCATTTGGTGGCATCGACGGATTCGTTGACCGCGTCGATCACCTGGGCCACCTGGATGCCCTGCATGTCGCGGGACAATTGATAGCCACCGCCTGGACCGCGAACGCTGGAAACCAGATTGCTGCGGCGCAATTTGGCGAACAGCTGCTCGAGGTAGGACAGGGAAATGCCTTGGCGCTCGGAGATATCGGCCAGGGACACCGGCCCAGTTTGCGCGTGCAGGGCCAGGTCAAGCATGGCGGTCACCGCGTATCGGCCTTTTGTAGTCAGTCTCATGGACAAGTACCAAGGTGTTTCAGAATGGGAGCAAGTATGCGATTCCCGAGTATTTAAGTCAACTATAAGACCTAGTACTTTAGTCAGGAATACCCGTAAAAAGGGCGCGCGAATCATAGCAGGATGGGGTGGGGTCGAACAGCAGGAACAGGGCCTGGCAGAGATCTCGAGACCAATGGAGATCAAAATGTGGGAGGGGGGCTTGCTCCCGATGACTGAATGTCAGTCACTTATCAGTTAGCTGACCCACCGTTATCGGGAGCAAGCCCCCTCCCACAGGGATCTCTGGCAGCCTTGGGACTTCAGCTTGCCTTGGTGGCGGCCTCGTCCTTGATCTCGGCGAAGTCCTCTTCGCGCAACTCAGGCAGATCCTTCGCACAGTATGGGCTGCCCAGATCCTTCAGCGCACCACACATACCGTCCAGCTTGGCGTCCACTGCTTGCAGATGATCAAGCAGCTGACCAATGGCGCGAGCCACCGGATCGGGCATGTCTTCGCTGACGCCATAGGCGTCAAAACCGATCTTCTCGGCCATGGCCTTGCGCTTGGCCTCCTGCTCGTCGCCGACTTCCGGCTTGACGATGATGCGACCCGGAATACCCACCACGGTGGCGCCAGCAGGTACAGCCTTGGTCACCACGGCATTGGAGCCTACCTTGGCGCCGGCGCCCACGGTAAACGGCCCCAATACCTTGGCGCCCGCCCCTACCACTACGCCATTTTCCAGGGTCGGGTGGCGCTTGCCTTTATTCCAAGTGGTGCCGCCCAGGGTCACACCCTGGTACAGCGTCACGTCATCACCAATCTCGGCGGTCTCGCCAATCACGATGCCCATGCCGTGATCGATGAAGAAGCGGCGACCGACCTTGGCGCCAGGGTGAATCTCGATGCCGGTCAGCCAGCGACCGAAGTTCGACACCAATCGCGCCAGCCATTTCCAGCCCATGCCCCACAAGGCGCCGGACAGGCGGTGAATCCAGATCGCGTGCAGGCCCGGATAGCAGGTCAGCACTTCAAAGGCGTTGCGCGCCGCCGGGTCACGATGGAAAACACTCTGGATATCTTCTCGCAAACGCTCGAACATTTTTAATCCTTCCGCTTAAGAAGCTCACCACGGGCCGCTTTCTGGGTTTCCGTGAGGATGCCACGCAATATATTCATCTCCGCCCGGCTCACCGAGCTGCGACCGTACAAACGACGCAGGCGCGCCATCAAGTGCCGTGGCTTTTCAGGATCGAGGAATTCGATGGCCACCAGGGTTTGCTCCAGGTGCTCATAGAACCGCTCCAGCTCGTCCATGGTGGCCAGCTCACCACTTTTGGTCGACGCCACTTCGTCCTTTTCCACTTTGCTCGGCTGGCCGGCAGCAGCCAGCCAGGCCATGCGCACTTCGTACGTCAACACTTGCACCGCCGCCCCGAGGTTCAGCGAGCTGAACTCAGGGTCTGAGGGGATATGCACGTGATAATGACATCGCTGCAGCTCTTCGTTGGTGAGGCCGGAATCTTCACGGCCAAATACCAAGGCAATTTCGGCACCGCCGATGGCCTCTTCCACCACTTTGGTGCCGCACTCACGCGGATCCAGCAGCGGCCAGGGGATACGCCGATCGCGAGCGCTGGTGCCGAGCACCAGGTTGCAGCCGACCAGAGCCTCTTCCAGGGTGGCGACGATCTGGGCGTTTGCCAGCAGGTCATTGGCGCCGGATGCACGGGCATCGGCCTCGTGGTGCGGGAACACCCGCGGTTCGACCAGCACCAGGCGCGTCAGCCCCATGTTTTTCATGGCTCGCGCCACCCCGCCGATATTGCCGGGATGACTGGTATTGACCAAGACGACACGAATGTTTTGCAGCAAGGGAGGCGCTCTCGGACACGGGAAAGGGGAGCAAATCTTACAGAACAGCCTAAGGTTATGCCATGAAAGCTAACGTCGTCCTTCACCTGAGGAAAGTTTCTGCTAGAATGCCCGGCTTTCTTTAACAACCTTAGGTGACACATCCATGCAGCCCATGCTGAATATCGCGCTGCGCGCCGCCCGCAGCGCCAGCGAATTGATCTTCCGCTCCATCGAGCGCCTGGATACCATCAAGGTCGACGAAAAAGACGCCAAGGATTATGTATCCGAGGTGGATCGCGCCGCCGAACAGAAGATCATCGACGCCCTGCGCAAGGCCTACCCTACCCACGGCATCCTCGGCGAAGAAACCGGCCTGCACAAAGGTAGCGGCGAAGGCGAAGACTACCTGTGGATCATCGACCCACTGGATGGCACCACCAACTTCCTGCGCGGCATCCCGCACTTTGCCGTGAGCATCGCCTGCAAATACCGTGGCCGCCTGGAACACGCTGTTGTGCTGGATCCGGTGCGCCAGGAAGAGTTCACCGCCAGCCGTGGCCGTGGCGCCCAGCTCAATGGTCGTCGCTTGCGCGTCAGCGGTCGCACCAGCCTGGAAGGCGCCCTGCTGGGCACCGGCTTCCCGTTCCGTGACGACCAGATGGACAACCTGGAAAACTACCTGGGCATGTTCCGTGCCCTGGTTGGCCAGACCGCCGGTATCCGCCGCGCCGGTGCAGCCAGCCTGGACCTGGCCTATGTCGCCGCCGGTCGTTTCGATGCATTCTGGGAATCGGGCCTGTCCGAGTGGGACATGGCAGCAGGCGCCCTGCTGATCCAGGAAGCAGGCGGCCTGGTGAGCGATTTCACCGGCGGTCACGACTTCCTGGAGAAAGGCCACGTGGTTGCCGGCAACACCAAATGCTTCAAGGCCGTACTGACGGCGATCCAGCCGCACCTGCCGGCTTCGCTGAAGCGTTAAGCGAGCGAGCACAAAAAAAGCACCCTCAGGGGTGCTTTTTTTATGCCTGGGATTTGTGCCAGACCCGTGAATCAGCAGCAATACATATCAAATGTGGGAGGGGGCTTGTCCCCGATGGCGGTGGGTCAGCCAGCTAATCAGGTACTGACCCACTGCAATCGGGGGCAAGCCCCCTCCCACATTTTGAAATACACCAGAGCTTTGAATCAGTGCCAGGCCCGGGATTACTGCTGGTTCTGACCGAGGATCAGACGCCCTTCCTTATCCACCGGAATCTGGCCGCCTGGATCACGCTCCATACGCACAGTCCCTTCCTTGCCATCCAGGTTGTAACGCACGTCATAACCGACAACCTTGTCGCTGATGTCGTTAACAGTGTTACAGCGGGTTTGCGTGGTGGTGTAGGTATCACGGTTCTGCATGCCTTCCTGAACCTTGTTACCGGCGTAACCGCCACCAACCGCACCGGCCACGGTGGCCAGCTTCTTACCATTACCGCCACCGATCTGGTTACCCAACAGGCCACCTGCAAGGGCGCCGACCACGGTACCGGCGATTTGATGTTGATCCTGCACCGGACGTTGCCGGGTCACAGTGACGTCCTTGCAGACCTCACGCGGGGTTTTGATCTGGGTTTTAACCGGCTGTACCGCCAGTACTTGCGCATACTCAGGGCCGCTTTTTACCAGGCTGTAGGTGGCAACAGCACCCCCGGCAGTCACACCGACAGCACCCAATACCGCACCAACCAGCAACGACTTGTTCACGTTGAACCTCCTGACCATCACAAACGGATCGAAAGATCCGCGCTATACCCAGCCTTGGAGCAAAAAAAAAGGCGCGAGTTCAATACTCGCGCCCTTCTTGTAACAGCCGATCAACTAACGCCCATCAAGGGCGGTCGTCGACCTCCTTGCCAGTAGCAGCAGGAGGGATCAAGTCTTCGCTGTTGAGGTTGAGCCAGATCAGCACCACGTTGGCAATGTAGATCGACGAGTAGGTACCCGCCAGAACACCGATGAACAGCGCCAGCGAGAAGCCCCACAGGTTGTCGCCCCCGAAGATCATCAGCGCGGCGATCGCCAGCAAGGTGGAGATCGACGTCGCCATGGTCCGCAGCAGCGTCTGGGTGGTGGAGATGTTGATGTTCTCGATCAATGTCGCCTTGCGCAGCACCCGGAAGTTCTCACGAACCCGGTCGAATACCACGATGGTGTCGTTGAGCGAGTAACCAATGATCGCCAGCACGGCCGCCAATACGGTCAGGTCGAAGGTGATCTGGAAGTAGGCCAGGATCCCCACGGTCACGATCACGTCGTGGATCAGCGACACAATGGCGCCGACACCGAACTTCCACTGAAAGCGGAAGGCCAGGTAGATCATGATGCCGACCAGCGCCATCAGCATGCCGAGGCCGCCCTGGTCGCGCAGCTCTTCACCGACCTGCGGGCCGACGAACTCGACGCGCTTGACCGATGCCGGGTTGTCGCCGCCGACCTTCTGCAAGGCCTCCGCTACCTGGTGACCCAGTTGCGGGTCTTCGCCAGGCATACGCACCAGCAGGTCAGTGGTGGCGCCGAAGCTCTGCACCACCGCCTCATGATAACCGGCCTTGACCAGCTCATTGCGCACCAGGGAGACATCGGCCGGCTTCTCGTAGGTCAGCTCGATGAGCGTACCGCCGGTGAAGTCCAGCCCGTAGTTCAGGCCCTTATGGAACCAGCTGAACAACGCCAGAACGGTAAGGAGCACGGTGACGCCGAACGCAACATTGCGAACGCCCATGAAGTTGATTGTACGTAACATGGCAGCCCCTTAAATCCACAACTTCTTGAAGTCACGCCCGCCAAAGATCAGGTTGACCATTGCGCGGGTCACCATGATGGCCGTGAACATCGAGGTAAAGATACCCAGGGACATGGTCACCGCAAAACCTTTGACGGGGCCGGTGCCCATGGCAAAGAGAATCCCGCCGACCAGCAAAGTGGTCAAGTTGGAGTCGAGAATCGCGGTAAATGCCCGGCCGAAGCCTTCGTTGATAGCACGCTGTACGGTCATGCCGGCGGCGATCTCTTCACGGATACGCGAGAAGATCAGCACGTTGGCGTCAACCGCCATACCCATGGTCAGCACGATACCGGCGATACCCGGCAAGGTCAGCGTCGCGCCCAGCAGCGACATCAGCGCCAGCAGCATCACCATGTTGCCCGCCAGTGCGACGGTGGCGATAACGCCGAAGAAGCGGTAGATGGCGATGATGAACAGCGACACGAACAACATGCCCCACAGCGCCGCATCCACACCCTTGGTGATGTTGTCGGCACCCAGGCTCGGGCCGATGGTACGTTCTTCAGCGAAGTACATCGGCGCCGCCAGGCCACCAGCACGCAGCAGCAGCGCCAGCTCGGAGGACTCACCCTGGCCGTTCAAGCCAGTGATGCGGAACTGCGCACCCAGCGGCGACTGGATGGTCGCCAGGCTGATGATCTTTTTCTCTTCCTTGAAGGTCTGCACCGGCACGTCTTTCTCGACGCCGTTGACCATCTGCTTGGTATAGGTGGTAACGGGGCGCTGCTCGATGAAGATCACCGCCATGCTGCGACCGACGTTGCTGCGCGTGGCGCGGCTCATCAGCTCGCCACCGTGACCATCCAGGCGGATGTTCACTTCAGGGGTGCCGTGCTCGCCGAAACCAGCCTTGGCGTCGGTCACCTGGTCACCAGTGATGATCAAGCCACGCTCGATCAACGCAGGAGGACGATTGCCCTCGCGGAACTCGAACTCTTCGGAGGTCGCACGAGTGGCACCCGGATCAGCTGCAAGGCGGAATTCCAGGTTGGCGGTTTTACCCAGGATACGCTTGGCTTCAGCAGTGTCCTGTACGCCCGGCAACTCAACCACGATACGGTTGGCGCCCTGGCGCTGCACGATCGGCTCGGCCACACCCAGCTCGTTGACGCGGTTACGTACCGTGGTCAAGTTCTGCTTGATGGAGTACTCGCGGATCTCGGCGATCTTGGCCGGGCTCATCGCCAGGCGCAACACAGCCTGACCATTCAAGTCGGCCGGAACGATGTCGAAGTCATTGAAATTCTTGCGGATCAGCGCACGGGCCTGCTCGCGGGAAGCTTCGTCAGCGAAACCCAACTGGATGGCACCGTTGAGCTGCGGCAAGCTGCGATAACGCAGTTTCTCTTTGCGCAGCAGGCTCTTCACGTCGCCTTCATAGACTTTCAGACGCGCGTCGAGGGCCTTGTCCATGTCGACTTCCAGCAGGAAGTGCACGCCACCGGACAAGTCCAGGCCCAGCTTCATCGGGTGCGCGCCAATGCTGCGCAGCCATTGAGGCGTGGTCTGTGCCAGGTTCAATGCAACGACGTAGTCGTCACCCATGACCTTGCGTACAACGTCCTTGGCCGGCAATTGGTCTTCTTGCTTGGTCAGGCGCAACAAGCCGCCTTTGGAACCAGCTGCCAAGGTTGCCGCTTTAACCTGGATGCCCGCGTCAGTCAGCGCTTTGCTAGCGCGTTCCAGATCAGCCTGATTGACCTGCAGCGAAGTGCTGGCGCCAGAGATCTGGATCGCCGGGTCATCAGGATAGAGATTGGGAGCGGAATAAATAAAACCGATCGCCAGCACCGCCAGGATCAGTACGTATTTCCACAGAGGGTATTTGTTCAGCATCACGCCGCCCGCTTATAACGCGGGGCGCCTTGCGCGCCCCGTCGATTGGTAAAGGTTGTTACTTAGATCGCTTTGAGCGTGCCCTTAGGCAGCGTGGCGGCGATGGCGCCCTTCTGGAACTTCATTTCTACGGTGTCGGAGACTTCCAGTACCACGAAAGCATCGGAAACCTTGGTGATCTTGCCGGCGATGCCGCCAGTGGTCACGACTTCGTCGCCTTTTTGCAGGCTGCCCAGCAGGTTTTTCTGCTCTTTGGCGCGCTTGGCCTGTGGACGCCAGATCATCAGGTAGAAGATGACCAGGAAGCCGACCAGGAAAATCCACTCGAAACCACCGCCCATAGGGCCGGCAGCAGCAGGCGCAGCGGCGTCAGCCATGGCGTTAGAGATAAAAAAGCTCATTTAGCACTCCAGTTGCAAATAGTGAATCTTAGGGTCGGAAAACTCAGTCCAAGGGCGGCACAGGGAGCCCGCGCTTGGCATAGAAGGCATCGACGAAGGCGGCCAATGTACCCTGTTGAATAGCCTCGCGCAAACCAGCCATCAGGACTTGGTAGTGACGCAAATTGTGGATGGTATTCAACATGCTACCCAGCATTTCCCCGCACTTGTCCAGATGATGCAGATAGGCACGGGAGAAGTTCTGGCAGGTGTAGCAGTCACAGGTGGGATCCAGCGGCGAATCATCATGGCGATGGAACGCGTTACGGATCTTGAGCACGCCTGTATCGATGAACAGATGCCCATTGCGGGCATTACGGGTTGGCATCACGCAATCGAACATGTCCACACCGCGGCGCACACCCTCTACGAGATCTTCCGGTTTGCCAACGCCCATAAGGTAACGAGGTTTGTCAGCGGGCATCAGGCCCGGCAGGTAGTCGAGCACCTTGATCATTTCGTGCTTGGGCTCGCCCACCGACAAACCGCCGATGGCCAGGCCGTCGAAGCCGATCTTGTCGAGGCCTTCCAGCGAGCGTTTACGCAGGCTTTCGTGCATCCCGCCCTGGACAATCCCGAACAGGGCCGCGGTGTTGTCACCATGGGCGTTCTTCGAGCGCTGGGCCCAACGCAGGGACAGCTCCATGGAGATGCGCGCTACGTCTTCGTCAGCCGGGTACGGCGTGCATTCGTCGAAAATCATCACGATGTCGGAGCCCAGGTCACGTTGCACCTGCATCGACTCTTCCGGGCCCATGAACACCTTGGCACCGTCCACCGGCGAAGCGAAGGTCACGCCCTCCTCCTTGATCTTGCGCATGGCGCCCAGGCTGAATACCTGGAAACCACCGGAGTCGGTGAGGATCGGGCCTTGCCATTTCATGAAGTCATGCAGATCGCCGTGCTTTTTGATCACTTCCGTGCCCGGGCGCAGCCACAGGTGGAAGGTGTTGCCGAGGATAATCTCGGCACCGGTAGCGACAATGTCGCGCGGCAACATGCCCTTGACGGTGCCGTAGGTGCCGACCGGCATGAACGCCGGGGTCTCCACGGTGCCGCGCGGGAAGGTCAGGCGACCGCGACGGGCCTTGCCGTCGGTGGCCAACAATTCAAACGACATACGACTCATAGTTGTTCCTCTGGGCCGCGTGGCGCCGGGTTACGGGTGATAAACATCGCATCACCGTAGCTGAAAAAACGGTACTCGTTGGCGATGGCGGCCTGGTAAGCAGCCATGGTTTGCGGGTAACCGGCAAATGCCGACACCAGCATCAAGAGCGTGGATTCGGGCAAATGGAAATTGGTGACCAGGCAATCGACCACATGGAATGGCCGGCCCGGGAAAATAAAGATATCGGTGTCACCACTGAACGGCTTGAGCACACCATCACGCGCCGCACTTTCAAGTGATCGTACGCTGGTGGTGCCCACGGCCACCACTCGCCCGCCGCGCGCCTTGCACGCATTGACCGCGTCCACGACGTCCTGGCTGACCTCCAGCCATTCGCTGTGCATGTGGTGGTCTTCGATGTTCTCCACACGCACCGGCTGAAACGTACCGGCCCCCACGTGCAGCGTCACATAGGCCGTCTCGACGCCCTTGGCGGCAATCGCATCCAGCAGCGGCTGGTCGAAATGCAGCCCGGCAGTCGGCGCCGCTACAGCGCCGAGGCGCTGTGAGTACACCGTCTGATAGCGCTCGCGGTCCGCATCTTCGTCAGGGCGGTCTATATAAGGAGGCAACGGCATATGGCCGACCCGATCCAGCAACGGCAGCACTTCTTCGGCAAACTTGAGCTCGAACAAGGCATCGTGGCGCGCCACCATCTCGGCTTCGCCACCGCCATCAATGAGGATGCTCGAACCCGGCTTGGGCGACTTGCTGGAGCGCACATGGGCCAGCACACGATGGCTGTCCAGCACCCGCTCCACCAGAATTTCCAGCTTGCCGCCGGAAGCTTTCTGGCCGAACAGCCGCGCCGGAATCACCCGGGTGTTGTTGAAAACCATCAAATCGCCCGGGCGCAAATGCTCAAGCAAATCAGTGAATTGACGGTGTGCGAGGGCACCGCTGACCCCGTCCAGGGTCAGCAGTCGACTGGCGCGACGCTCGGCCAAAGGGTGGCGAGCGATCAGCGAATCAGGGAGCTCAAAAGTAAAGTCAGCAACGCGCATGATGGGGTTCGTCTAGCAGGGCCGGGAAGTCTAGCGGAAATAGTGAAAATAGACCATGAAACGTGATTGACCAACGGTAATCTCATCTCTATACTTCGCCGCCATTGAGCCCTGATGGCGGAATTGGTAGACGCGGCGGATTCAAAATCCGTTTTCGAAAGGAGTGGGAGTTCGAGTCTCCCTCGGGGCACCATCTTAAAGAAAGACCTTGAAATTCAAGGTCTTTTTTTTCGCCTGTGAAAAAGTGCCGGGCGTGGCAGTGGGGGGGGTTAGCGAGACCATGGAATTGATGCTTGAAGCGGTTGCACTGTTCGCCCTGAAGCTGGCGCATGAAACCGAGGACGGCAGCCCGCTGCTGCGCGATGATCCTGCAATGGATGGCTATGAGCGTGAAGTGTTTGGGTTGTTGGTGCGCCAGGGAAACCTGGCTGAGATCCAGTTGAAGCTCGATGAGTGCATCACCCAGGCGTTGATTGCATTGGGTGGAGCGGACAGCGTGCTCGGGCGTGAATTGCTAAAGCTATCCACCCCTGTGCAAAACATCTCTCACCTTGATGAGTTGATCTGCCCGCTGACCGTTCTAAAGGGCTATCTGAAAGATGTGCAATGAATCCGTGATCAGCATAACGGCCAGGTACACCATCAATACCGCCACTCCTGCATCCAGCCAACGCCAGACCGCTGGCTTGCGAAACAATACTGTCAACCGCTGACAGCACAGCGCCAACACCACGAACCACACGAGTGATGCCGTCATGGCGCCTGTCGCGAACAGTGCCTGTTGGCCCGCAGGTTTCGTGGCCCCGATAGAACCAATCAGCACCACGGTATCCAGCCATGCATAAGGGTTGGCAAAGCCGAGTATGACCGCCGAGCGCAACAGCCCTCTTTGCGAATTGCCGCCTTGAGCATCCGGCATGGACTGATCCCGGATACAAGCCAACAGACGCTGGCCACCAAACCAAAGCAGATAGGCCGCTCCGGACAATAGCAATAGCGCCATCACCTCAGGCCGACTTCCCAATAACGACCCTAAACCCGTGACCCCGAAAGCGATCAGGAAAATATCGGCCAATACGCAAATGGCGACAACGCCCCAGATCGGCCCGCGACCGACACCTTGGCGGATCACCAGGGTGTCTTTCGGGCCTGGGGCGGCGAACAGTCCGATGCCCAAGAGCAAACCTTCGATGTAAAGGGCATTGAAGTGAAGAAACATGGACTGTTCGAGCCCTCCAGGACTATTTAGCGCAGTTGAATCGGCTGATTACCGAAACCGGTATGACGAGCATTCACCGTGCTGCCCAGGTCAAGGGGTTTCTGGCGGTAAAAGGTCGTCAGCAACTGATCCGGATTGGGGTTTGCAAAGTAAATCAATGAGCTTCTGGCGACCGGTTTGCTGGGTGCAAGTACAGCATGGTAGGCGGCAGGCACGGCATGATCGGAGAGCTCTGTCAGCAAGGAGCCCGCCAGCACCGCAACCTCGTTCTCCAGAAGGCGTACAGGTTCCAACGATCGTCCCTTCATCAAGACCAGCCCTTCGCGGGTAGGCTTGATAAACGAAAGCATATGCCCGTCTTCATGAGGATCTTGAGCAAATTTACGAGAATGGTCTTTGGCCTGTGGACCGTAGACACACAACTGGATATACGATGCCGCGCGAAAGGGGGCCAAGGGTGCCACGCCAAATTCCTCGCAAATGCCATCCATCACCCCCTGGGCCAACTCGCTCATCTGTCGTTCAAAACTGCCGACTGCGGCAACGAAAGTACTTCGGGTGAATTCGAAAGCGGTTCTTTTTGAAGCGTGCGCGGGCCAGTAACAAAACCGCTCGCACAGGTCAGGGTGATCCTCGGCAAGGGAGTACTCGGCGCCAAAAGGGAAAAACCCATCCGTGTCCTGGGCAAAGGAAAATTCATCCTTGATGGCCTGGGGAATGGCCGAATACCCATCGATGATCTTTTTGTAGTCCTGCAACATCGCATCAGGAATTTGCAGGATGCCAAAGCCTGATCGGGCTATGAATTCGCAGCATGTTTTAAATCGAGACATAGCTATACCCAAAGATAGTTGTAAAGGAATGCAACACACACTAGGTTCGCAAGCATGCGAGAAACCGCGACACTGGATATAGCCAAACAGAAAGGGACCGATCCATGTCCTTCACAACGGCGCTAGCAGGTTGCGAGTGTGCAGGGCTCACTACACGCAACGGCGAGCAAGTTGTCCTTTTTGGCGAACAAGATGATGATTTTTCAAGGACGGGGATCAACGTACGGATATGAGCATCAAAACCCGCGACACGCTCCGAGCACTGGTCGTACGACGCAGCCGGGAACTGGGCAAATCCATGACAACCCTGGCCAAGGAAGCCGGTATTTCGCGTACCTATCTTTACGGTTTAGCGGGTGGCATTTCACAGGATCCCTCGGTACGCACCCTGATCAAACTGGCCAAGGCGCTGCAGGTGTCCCCGCTATTGCTGTTCCGCTACTTCGCCGATTTGGCAGGCGCACCGGTCGATACCCATTCAATGGCAACCACCAACCGAGCCATCGGCCTGCATGATCTTGGCGACATTGTGGTGTTTAACGCCGACGTCACCACGCCCGACCAAACCGTCGTGCTGCCTGGCGAAACGTTTCAGAAAACCTGGGAGATCCAGAACGTCGGTACCCGCCCCTGGCGCGGTCGACGATTGGTTCGAGTGGACGGTGAATACGTCATCGCCCGTCGCACGGCTACAGGCGAGCCCCTGGAAGTGGTGATGGACAGCCACCTGCGCAGCCTTAACAACGAGGTACCGATTGCCGAAACCCTGCCCGGCCAACCGGTGCATATCACCGTAGAGTTTGGAGCGCCGAAAGAGACCTGCACGGTCACTTCGATATGGCGTATCGAAGATGAACACGGGCGCCCCTGCTATGGACCTGCATTCATCCTGCATGTGATTGTCAACGTCATGGCACGCTGAAAGCAGCCTTATTTGCGCCCTTCCACCGCCATCCGTACTGCCAACCCCATCAACACTGACCCCATCACCCAGCGCTGCACCACCTGCCACCCCGGCCGAGTCACGAAGAACACCGCGATGGAGCCGGCCATACAAGCAATCACCGCATTGACGCTGACGCTGATGAAAATCTGCAGAGAGCCCAACACCAACGATTGCAACAGCACGCTGCCATGGCCGTTCGGTTCAATGAACTGGGGCAGCAGCGACAGATACATCACCGCCACCTTGGGATTGAGCAGGTTGGTCACCACGCCCATGGTGAACAACTTGCGCGGGCTGTCCTTGGGCAAGTCCCGCACCTGAAACGGTGAACGCCCGCCCGGCTTGACCGCCTGCCACGCCAGGTACACCAGATACAGCGCACCGCCGAACCGCAGCACGTCGTAGGCAAGCGGCACCGCCATCACCAGCGCGGTGATACCCAGCGCCGCGCACACCATATAGATCAAAAAGCCCAGCGCCACTCCGCCAAGTGAGATCAGCCCTGCGGTGCGCCCCTGGCAGATCGAGCGGGAAATCAGGTAAATCATATTCGGCCCGGGCGTGAGCACCATGCCGAGTGAAATCAGGCCGTAGGCAAGCAAGCTGGATATATCGGGCATTGTTTAACTCCTGGATTTTTATGCTGCCGGCGTAAAATCCTTCGCCAGCACTGTAGTGTTACGCGCCATGCTAGAGCCTTGCAGGCTCAGCCGTTAGATACAGATCCGCGAGCAAAACGCCATACACCAGCGGCACCCTTCAACCAGGACAGGCACATGATCGACTTCAACAACAAAGGCTTCTTCAAGCTCAAACAAAACAACGAATACGCCGAACGCGTTTCGGCCCTGCTGATGGACGGCGAAGAAGTGGTCGACGCGTACAAGGCCATGCGCGACGGCGTGGTCTTCACCACCAAGCGCATCATCGCAGTGAACGTGCAGGGGATTACCGGCAGCAAGAAGGACTTCACTTCGCTGCCTTACAAAAACATCGTGGCGTATTCGGTGGAAACGTCAGGGACGTTTGATCTGGATTCGGAGCTGGAGATTTACTTTTCGTCGCTGGGGAAGGTGAAGTTCGAGTTCACTGGGAAAACCTCGATTGTGGAGATTTCGCGGCTGATATCAAAGCATCTGCTGACCTGAACCTTGGGCAAAAAAAAGACCTTGGCGCACCAAGGCCTTTTTTTGCCTACACGATTCAACAGATGTACCAGATCATAATGTGGGAGGGGGCTTGCTCCCGATTGCGCCCTCCCATGAATACATGATCCGCCGAACACTTGAAAACTCACACCCCACGCCTGCGCAAATATCTGCGATACCAACCCACTCCCAGCAACACCGTAGCCAGCATCACAACCCCATTACCCACCAACCAAAATCCAAAATTTCGATTCTGTTGCGCATCCCCCTCATAAAACGGCCCGAAATAAGCCGACACTGCCACAACCAATCCGTTAAACACCGTCAGCGCCACCACAACCATCCCGATCACAAAGAGCACGCCCTTAACCACCTTCATATGACTTTCCAAAACCATATCTCCCTGGACTCGTGATAGTCCGAGAACGTCCCCTCAATCGAAAACCCCAACTGAATACGCGGATAACTCAGCCAATTCGTCAACCGCCGCCCATTCCAAAGGTCAATGTGGTCACCACTGCGATTGCCAGACGTCTCATTCCCTCGGCTCCAAAAGTCTTTGAAAAAGATAATGCCTTGCTGCCCCGCCAACACCTCTTCGAAATCCTCAGGTTTTATCTTCTTCGGGCGCTGCAAACCGGGGATATTCGCGTCACTTAGAGCTTTGGCCATCTCCTCAGCTGCCAACACATGGCCCTCACTCTTGGCATGCTGCCAACAATAGCGCACACCTCTCAACCTGCTCAGGTCGGCGCCTGACCTGCGCAGTGCTACGCCCAGGTTAATGGCGCATTGGTCACTGACATTTTTGGCGCCGTTGGTTCTACAAGGGGCGGCGTCTCCGAAGATTTCCGGATGGTTTTTCCATAGGGAGTTGAACGTCAGCATTAAGCGCTTCCATCGCGTATTTTTCACACGAACGTAGCAAACGCTTTGCCGCTAATACTGAGGTCAGGCGCAAATCAGAACGGTCCTACTTGCGTGTAGGCTTTGGATGCAGGCCAAGGCTCATAATGTTAATGAAAGGCCTAAAATCACGTGCTGTGAAACATGAGGACGGGTGCATTTGTCCTGGTTATATTCAAGGCGCCTGTAAATCAGCAAATGGTGCACAAGTGACCCGATCATCCATCATCAAAATAGACCTGAGCCGCATCCAAAACCCCAAAGAACTTCACGCCACACTGTGCACTTCACTCAACTTCCCCAACTGGTATGGCCGAAACTGGGATGCCTTTTGGGACGCCATCAGCGGCTTGGTAGAAATGCCGGAGACGCTTGAGTTTTCTGGTTGGGATATTTTTTCAGAGCACCTACCCCACGATGCCAAGATGCTGCGGCAGTGCTTGGCTGAGCTTGCGACCCATTACCCGGAGCTTGCGTCGCGGGTTCGCTATTGATGCTTGAGCCTAATGACAACCGACGGCGATACCTTAAGCCGAACCCAGTTCAATGTGGGAGCCTGCGCTTAACTGACTGGCATGACGGCAAGCCCCGCCACCTTCTGATCGCGTTGTGCCAGGTGGTAGCCGTCAGCCTGGGCAGCTCACTTGGGCTGGAATGTATCTAAGTACGCCAGGATATTTTCAATCTTCTGCGGATCACTGATTCCCCAGAAAATCATCCGCGTCCCACTTACCACCGATTTCGGGTCTTCGATGTAGGCCGTCAGTTTGTCCCGCGTCCAAACCACTCCCGAATTCTTCATCGCATCCGAATACTGATAGTCCGGGGTCGTACCGGCAGGTCGGCCGATAATGCCGTTCAGCTGCGGCCCAAAACCGCCGCGCGCACCTTCACCGATGCTGTGGCAGCCGCCGCAGGTCTTGGTGAAGAGTTTGCCGCCCGCTTCGGCGTCGCCAGCTGCAAACGCGGGTGCAGCGACAACGGTGAGGGCGAGAGTCAATAACACGTACTTCATCAGGGTCTCCCTATGGGTTATTGCCGTCAATTATGCCTGCTTGAACGGCCGCTCCCCCAGCCGTTCCACCAGGCGCACCAGATAACCGTCCGGGTCTTGCACGATGAACTGGCGCTGCCCGGCCTCTACGTCGCCCGCGCGGTACCAGGCATCCTCGACGTTACGGAACAACGGGCGGCCGATCTCCGACAGGCGCCGCAAGATAGGCGCTACGGCAGGCACGTCGATTTGCAAGTTGATGCCACGCCCGAAAGGCTGCTGCAAGGGCGCGGTCAACCACTGCCCGGCGTGCGGCTCGTATTGTTCCAGCATGATTTGCGCACCGTGCAGGTCGAGGTAGGCAAAGCCTTCTTCAGCGCGCTGATAGGCGATGCCGAAACCCAACTGGTCAACCCAGAATGCCAGGCTGGCACCGAGGTGGGTAACGATGAGTTCTGGCACGAGGGGATTACGCTTAAACATGGCATTCCTTGGACGTCGCAGTGGCGCTTACCTTAACGGATTATCGTGCTGACGGCGTGGGGCAAGACCACATGCTGGAACCAGCCGAATGACCACCCATCGTTTAAAAAACATCCAATCGAACCTATATACCCAACCCCCACTCCACCTTACTGAACCCCTGATGGTGGAGTAAGGATCATGGTTCAGCCATCGATTTTAGTATTGGAAGACGACGAGATCATTCGGGCGTTAATGGTGGATGTGCTGGAGGATTTCGGTGCGGTGGTGACTTCATTCCCTTCGGCGGATGAAGGGATGATTTATCTGGAGCGGGGCGACGACCCTGTGGACTTGATTGTCAGTGATATTCAAATGCCCGGCCTGCTCAATGGCTACGACTTGAGCCGCGTAGTGGCTCATCGCTGGCCTGAGGTGCAGGTGGTGCTGACTTCCGGCAATACGAAGATCGCCACTCAATTGGGCAGCTCGGTGCGGTTTCTGCCTAAACCATGGAGCACCGATCACTTGCTTGAGTGCGTTCAAACGGCGTTGACCCAGCAGGGACCGCCCATGCATTGATAGCGTCGCGATATCATCCGGACCGAACTCGTGGCGTGCCGTGGGGTCATTTGGAATGCAGGGAGCGACTTTTCTGATCCACTGGTCAGCCTTTTCGCTTCTTGCGCTCAGCTGACGACAACGAGTTGTGTAGAATTGTCGCCCATTTTCATGCGTCATTCCTGGCCGACAGGCCCACAGTTCGAGCTCATTGAATGCACTCACAGGCCCATGACGTTGGTGCGCCATCCTTGCTGGAAACGTTGCGCACGGGTACCGGCCTGTTGCATGTCGCGTTGGAAAAGCGTTTGCCGTTTTTTTCCGAACGCCTGGATGCCCAGTGGTATCGGCGATTGCTGCAGGCGTACTACGGTTTTTATCAACCCATGGAGGCGGCGCTGTACGACGGTGGCCTGATTCCGGATGGAATTGATATTGCATCACGTGTAAAAACGCCGACGCTGGTTAACGATCTGCGCGCTCTGGGCCTGGATAGTCCCACCCTAGATGCCCTTCCCCGCTGCACCCAACTCCCCGCGCTGGACACTCCTGCCGCTTGCCTCGGCGCCCTGTATGTACTGGAAGGTGCAACGCTCGGCGGCCAGGTATTACGCCGGGAGATGGCGTCACGCCTGGCGATCGAAGCCGACAACGGCGGTGCGTTTCTCGATGTCTACGGTGCCGAGACCGGCCGGCGCTGGAAAGACTTTCTCGACTACCTGGCTCATCAGCCACTGGATGCGAGCGCTCGAGCGCGCGCAGTGATGGCTGCCCGGTCCACTTTCAGCGGCTTTGAGCAATGGCTCGAACGCCAGGAGGTACTGCTATGAAACCCGAAGATTTTGAAGAGCTGCTTGCCAACTGTGCCGACGAGCCCATCCGCTTCCCCGGGGCAATCCAGCCTCATGGCGTGTTGCTGACGCTGTCGGAGCCTGAGCTGAACATCATCCAGGTCAGTGCCAACGTCGGCACCTTGTTCGGCCACGCGCCCGAGGCCCTGTTGAATCAACCGTTACACACGTTGATTGGCAGTGAACACGCCCAGGTGGTGCAGTCGATGGCCGAGCACAATACCTTTATCGACGCCCCACCCCTGCATGTCACGCTCAACGGTGCTCAGTTCGAAGGTTTGCTGCATCGTCATCAGAACGTGCTGGTGTTGGAATTCGAACCCCTGCTCGCGGATTTCAAACCCCAGGTACGCAATGGTCTCACCAGCAACCTGAGCAAAATGCTGCAACGCCTGCAATCGGCCAAGACACTGCAAGCGCTGTACGCCATCAGCGTGGATGAAATCCAGGCCATGACCGGTTATGACCGAGTGCTGATCTATCGCTTCGAAGACGAAGGCCATGGTCAGGTAATCGCTGAAGCCTCGGCGCCGGCCATGGAATTATTCAACGGCCTGTTCTTCCCCGCGTCCGACATCCCCGAACAAGCCCGTGAGCTGTATCGCACCAACTGGCTTCGGATCATCCCGAATGCGTCCTACGAACCCGTACCGCTATTGCCAAAATTGCGCCCGGACACCGGCCAACCGCTGGACCTGAGCTTCGCTACCCTGCGCAGCGTGTCGCCGATTCACTGCCAATACATGCAGAACATGGGCGTGTTGTCGTCCATGAGTATTTCGCTGATGAAGGGCGACAAACTCTGGGGCCTGATCAGCTGCGGCAACCGCGAGCCGCTGCTGGTGCCGAACGATCTGCGTATGACCTGCCAGACCATCGGTCAGGTGCTGTCGTTGCAGATCAGTGCCATGGAAGCCTTGGAGTTAAGCCGCCAGCGAGAGGAGAAAGTCGAAACCCTGGCGTTGCTTGATCGGGCGATGAAAGCCAGCGACGACAATGTGTTCGACAGCCTGGCCCACCACGGTAAAAAACTGATGGACCTGACCTTGTCGGGCGGTGTGGCGATCATCGAAGACAAGCAGTTGCACCGTTACGGCAACTGCCCGGAACCAGCGCAAATCCGGGCGCTGCACAAGTGGCTGCAAACGCTGGGCCAGCCGGTATTTTCCAACCACAACCTGGCTTCGGTGTACCCACCGGCCGCCGAGTATCAGGCGGTGGCCAGTGGTGTGCTCGCCATGAGCCTGCCCAAGCCTGTGGATAACGGTGTGTTGTGGTTTCGCCCGGAAGTCAAAGAGAACATCAATTGGAGCGGTGACCCGAGCAAGCCGCTAAATCTGGAAACTTCTGACACTGGCCTACGCCTTCGCCCACGCACGTCGTTTGAAATCTGGAAAGTGGAAATGGCCGGCATTTCCACCAAGTGGAGCCACGGCGACCTGTTTGCCGCCAATGACCTGCGCCGCTCGGCCCTGGAAAATGACTTGGCCCGCCAGGTGCTGCGCGAACAACAAGCGGTGCGTGCCCGTGACGAGCTGGTCGCAGTGGTTTCCCACGACCTGCGCAACCCGATGACAGTCATTTCCATGCTCTGCGGCATGATGCAGAAAGCCTTCAGCTCCGACGGCCCACACACTTCACGGCGGATTTCCTCGGCCATCGACACCATGCAACAGGCCGCCGGGCGCATGAATGTGCTGCTGGAGGACTTGCTCGACACCTCGAAAATCGAAGCCGGACGCTATGTGGTCAAGCCGGTTGCGCTGGACGTCAGCCAGATATTTGAAGAGGCATATTCGCTGCTGTCGCCACTGGCCTCGGAAAAAGGTATCGACCTGTCGTTCAACGCCGAGCCTGGCCTGCAGATCAGCGCCGACCCGGAGCGCTTGTTCCAAGTGCTGTCGAACCTGATCGGCAACGCCATCAAATTCACCCCCCGCCAGGGCAACATCGGTATCAGCGCCATGAGCAACGGCGAAGAGATCGTGTTTTCGGTACGCGATTCCGGTGAAGGCATTGCGCCGGATCATTTGCCCCATGTGTTCGACCGCTATTGGACCCAGTCCGAGAACAATCCCACCGGCAGCGGGCTGGGGCTGTATATCACCCAGGGGATTGTCCAGGCCCATGGTGGTCGGATCGAAGCCGACAGTGAATTGGGGCGCGGCAGTGAATTCAGGTTTACGGTGCCTAAGCCTGCTTGAGACACACCAAATTCCTACTAGCCAAACATATGGTTACCTATGGCCGGGAACGAAAAACCCGGCCAGCCTCACTCAATCAGTGCGCACTCAAAGGG
Organism: Pseudomonas sp. 910_23; assembly: GCF_052850795.1. Lineage (NCBI taxonomy): Bacteria > Pseudomonadati > Pseudomonadota > Gammaproteobacteria > Pseudomonadales > Pseudomonadaceae > Pseudomonas > Pseudomonas sp. 910_23. The sequence continues at coordinate 227,124 of NZ_VXCZ01000006.1, forward strand.
AGTATTGATGCGACAACAGTCCTCCAATTGAGTAAGGGGTTTTACCATGTTCATCGGCAATTCGTTTCACAGCTTCAGCTATAACATCCAGCAAGGCTTAAAAGATAACCAGCCTCCAGCCAATCCCGCACCAACTTCTTCGCCGCTTGACGGCCCCCCACAGGGGCAGGACACGCAACCAAAACCCAAAGGTTCGGGTATGACCTCTCTCGGAGGAGGCAAACTGACTTAAACCGTTACGGGTCACCGGCAACAAGTGCAGTGCAGCGCACCGCGCTGCACTTGCGTTAACAAAACACTGACATCCTCTGCGTTATCCTCTCCAGTCCCACTTGGTATGAGCTGCATTTTTCATGCATCAACCCGACATCCTGCCTGCCGTCATCGCAGGTCCCCTGCTAAGGCGCCTTGAACCGCAGCGCCTGGTTATCTGGTTGGTGGGCAGTCGCGCCCTGCCACTGTGCTTGAGGCTGCAATTACCCCAGGGCGAGACGCTGAATATCCCGCTCGATGCAACGCACTGCCAAGTCGTGCCCGTCGGGCGCCATGCCGTTATCCACTTGATCGACGTAGCGCTGAGCGACGCTCTGCCCCAGGACGAGGTCATCGGTTACGACCTGATCGTCGACGGCATCGGCATCGCACAATGGGCGCCGCACTTGCTGTATGCCGACGCCACAACGCCGAGCTTCGTGCTGCATAGCCGCATCAACCACTTGGTACATGGCTCCTGCCGTAAACCCCATCACCGTGCAGATGAAGGTTTGTTGTGCGTCGACCGCCTGTTGGCGCAGGCCCGCACCCCGCTCGAACGCCCCGCCTTGCTGATGATGAGCGGCGACCAGGTCTACGCCGACGATGTCGCCGGGCCCATGCTGCGGGCCATCCATGCGCTGATCGCGCACCTGGGCCTGTTCGACGAGTTCCTGGAGGGCGCCGTGGTGGACGACAGCGTCAGCCTCTATGGGCATCGCGCCAGCTATTACCACCGCGCCGACCTGCTTCCGGCGCTGGACAGTAACGAGACCCTGCGCGAACGCTTTTTCGGCGGCGTGAAGAAGCCGATCTTCACCAGCAGCACCGCTGACAATCACCTGGTGACCTTCGCCGAAGTCATCGCGATGTACCTGCTGGTCTGGTCGCCCACCCCGTGGACGCTGATCACACCACGACCGCCGCAACTGAGCGCGCAAGAACAACTGCGTTATGCCCGCGAACAAGTGCAGATCGATCAATTGCGCACCGGCTTGCCGGGGGTAGCCCGGGTGTTCGCCCACTTGTCGACGCTGATGATCTTCGATGATCACGACATCACCGACGATTGGAACCTCAGCGCTCAGTGGGAGCAAACCGCCTACGGCCATCCCTTCTCCAAACGCATCATCGGCAATGCCTTGCTGGCGTACCTGTTATGCCAGGGCTGGGGCAACCAACCCCAGGTGTTCGGCGAACTGCTGACCCAGACCCAGGCACTGACTGGCCAGGCGCAGGGCAATCATCTGGACGCTGCTGCCCAGGATGATCTGCTGGAGGCGCTGCTGAAATTCCAGCAATGGCATTACGTTTTGCCCACCACCCCTGCCCTGGTGGTACTCGATACCCGTACTCGGCGCTGGCGCAGCGAATTTACCCTCAAGCAACCTTCCGGCCTGCTGGACTGGGAAGCCTTGAGCGAACTGCAACAGGAGCTGCTCGACCATCCGTCGGCCATTATCGTCTCGCCTGCGCCGATCTTTGGCGTCAAGCTGATCGAAACGGTGCAAAAGGTCTTCAGTTGGTGCGGCTTCCCACTGCTGGTGGACGCCGAAAACTGGATGGCTCATCGCGGCGCCGCCCAAGTGATCCTGAACATCTTCCGCCACTCGCGCACGCCCGGTAACTACGTGATCCTCTCCGGCGATGTGCATTACTCGTTTGTCTACCAGGTGCTGATCCGTCACCGCAACGGCGGCCCGAGGATCTGGCAAATAACCAGCAGCGGCATCAAGAATGAGTTCCCGCCGCGCCTGCTGGAATGGTTCGACCGTCTCAACCGCTGGCTGTATTCCCCACGCTCGCCGCTCAACTGGTTTACCCGCCGCCGTACCATGCAGGTAGTCCCGTATATTCCGGACCATGCCGAGGCGGGTGAGCGGCTGTGGAATAGCGCGGGAATTGGCCAGGTGTTTTTCAATGAACAGGGTCAGCCGGATGAGATTTACCAACACAACGCGGATGGAAAGCCTCGAACAAAGATGCTGGCGCCCGAACCATAGCCAAACGCCACTATCCGAAAGCAGCACATCCGCCCTATTCAAACCGTGCAAGCTGCGAGGTAGAGTAGCGCCAGCCACGGAGTATCGGCGTCACCAATAATAACTGGCCCTAGAAGCCAGCCCTTGCAGGGAGCGCGCTGATGGACGATACACCCGGCAACGAGCCACTACGCAATGACTTTTCCGAACTCAACGCCGACCTGCTGCACGCCATCATGGAACTGGTCAGTGACGGGATCTGGGACTGGAACGCCACGACTGGCTACGTCTACCGCAACCCCGGCTGGTACGAAATGCTCGGTTACTCCCGAGACTCGCTGGAAAACAACGTGTTCACCTGGGAAAGCGTGATCCATAGCGAGGATTACCCCCGCGTGATGGCGTTGTTTGATGACTACATCAGTCAACGCTCGCCCCTTTATCGCGCCGAATACCGCTGCCGGAAAGAAGACGGCACTTACCTGTGGATCGAGGATCGTGGCTACATCATTGCACGCAACCCCGACGGCTCAGTGGCGCGCATGGTGGGCGCGCACCGCGACATTCATACGCGTAAATGCTCCATTGAACGCCTGCAAAAGCGCAACCAATCCCTTGAGGCACTGGTGGCAGAACGTACCCTTGAGCTATCGCGGGTCAATCAACAATTGCAGATACAGCTGGACGAAAACCGTTCCCTGGCCGAGCGCGACGCGCTGACGCGCATCGCCAACCGTTATCGCCTGGAAAAATGCCTGCTGGAAGAATGCGACCGCGCCGAACGCTTTCGTGTGCCCCTGGCGCTGGTGGCGATGGACATCGATGACTTCAAGCCGGTCAATGACCGATACGGTCACGGCGTCGGTGATCAGACGTTGATAGGGGTGGCGGAACGTCTGGAAAGCTGCGTACGCACAACTGACCTGCTGGCTCGCTGGGGCGGCGATGAGTTCATGGTGGTGCTGCCTGCAAGCAACCTGGACACGGCGAAGGAATTGGCCGAAAGGATTCGCCGTGCAATCAAACAGTCGCCTATCGTCAACGACCTCAACGTCACCCTGAGCCTGGGGATTGTAGAGCGGCGCATGGGTGAGTCTCCCGCCGCGCTGGTGGCAAGGGCTGACCGAGCGCTATATCGGTCCAAGGCGGCTGGCAAAGATGGGGTGTCGGATTAATGCAGACAAGCGCTCCTTCCGATTTGGAATGACCCGGCGACTTTATTTCGTTTGCGGCAAGGCCCGGTGCGCGGCTTAGATAAACCACGCCCAGCCTTGTCGAGTACGCGATTCATGAGCCACGCCAGCATCAGCCAATCGATTTCCATCGTCCATCCCATCAGCCTCAGCCACGGTAAAAACGCTGAGGTGTGGGACACCGCGGGCAAACGCTACATCGATTTTGTCGGCGGTATCGGCGTGCTCAACCTGGGCCATTGCCATCCGGGCGTAGTGGCGGCGATTCGCGAGCAAGCAACCAGGCTTACCCACTACGCATTCAACGCCGCACCGCATACGCCCTACATCGAGTTGATGCAACGCCTGACGGCGTTTATCCCGGTGCACTACCCGGTCAGCGGCATGCTCACCAACAGTGGCGCGGAAGCGGCGGAAAATGCGTTGAAGATCGTCCGCGGCGCCACCGGGCGATCGGCGGTGATCGCCTTTGATGGAGCCTTCCACGGCCGAACCCTGGCGACCCTCAACCTCAATGGCAAGGTGGTGCCTTACAAGCAGAAGGTCGGCGTACTGCCTGGCCCGGTGTATCACCTGCCGTACCCCAGTGTCGATAACGGCGTGACCTGCGCCGAAGCGCTGAAGGCGATGGACCGTCTGTTCAGCGTGGAAATCGACGTAAACGATGTGGCCTGTTTCATCATCGAGCCGGTGCAGGGCGAAGCCGGTTTCCTCGCTCTCGATATCGAGTTTGCCCAAGCCCTGCGGTGCTTTTGCGACGAGCACAACATTCTGCTGATTGTCGATGAGATCCAGTCCGGCTTTGGTCGCACTGGGCAGCGCTTTGCCTTTTCGCGCCTGGGCATCGAACCGGATCTGTTGCTGCTCGGTAAAAGCATCGCTGGCGGCGTGCCGTTGGGTGCTGTGGTGGGGCGCAAGGCGCTGATGGACAACCTGCCCAAGGGCGGCCTCGGCGGCACCTACTCCGGCAACCCCATCGCCTGCGCGGCGGCACTGGCTACCCTTGAGGCGATGACCGATGAACACCTGCAAGCTTGGGGGGCACAGCAGGAGGCGGCCATTGTCAGCCGCCATGAAAGCTGGCGCTCACAACAACTGTCGCCCTACCTGGGCCGCCTCACCGGCGTCGGCGCCATGCGTGGTATTGAACTGGTGAATGTCGATGGCACTCCGGCCTCCAGGCAACTCACTCAGTTGCTGGGCCTGGCGCGAGACGCCGGCTTGCTGTTGATGCCCAGCGGCAAGTCGCGGCACATTGTGCGCTTGCTGGCACCGTTGACCATCGAGCCTTGGGTGCTGGAGGAGGGCCTGGATATTCTCCAGGCGTGCTTCGCGCAACTGGACCAATAACGTCACCTGCCCGAACCTGTCTTGACCTGATCCCCCACCCCGCCGAAAATGCCCGACGTTTTTGTCTCCCCGTTTACTACGCAGTGAAATTTTAATGCCTGATTCCTACACCGCAGAATCCGCCGAAGAATCCGTAACCGCCTTGCATGCCAAAGCCGAATACGAAAACGCCATCAATCTTTCACAGCATGTGCCAGCGGCCAAGATCATCAGCGAGATGGTGCTGGACGCGTTTCATACCTCCAAGGAAAGCGACCAGATCCGCGAGCTGCGCATCGCCATCCGCCAGGCCCATGACGCCTTCGACGATGACAAAGCCTACGACCTGATGGGCCAGCTCAAACAATTGAAGGACGCCGAAGCCGCCGATAACGCCGCCCTCGAAGACCTGAGCAGCAAGTTCTCGATCAGCCGCATCCTGTCCAGCTTCAAGGACGATCCCCAGTTTCAGGAACTGGTCTATGGCCTGGCCCTCAAGGTGCTGAACCAGTCGCATCAGGCCATCAGCAACCCAAGTGCCGGCAAGGGCAAGGCAGCACGTGCCAAGAAAGAAGCCGAAGTGTTTGTGATCAGCAAGGATGGCATCAGCGTCACCCTGCCGCTGCGCACACCGCGCTCCAGGCTCAGCGTGGACCGCGAAGCATTCGAGTTCCTGGGGTTCAACTTCGTCGGTGAAGGCGACGAGGCCGAACTGGAAGTGGAAAGCTTTGTGGATAACGCCGGTAATGAACAGCCGTTGAGCCGCAAAAGTGTGATTACTGCGCTGCAGCAGCAGACAGCGTTTGCCGGCTACAGCATTGCCCAGCAGTAACGCGGCAACACCGCTGGACTAAACATCACTTTCAAGAGATAGCACACTGTGGCGAGGGAGCTTGCTCCCTCGCCACAGTCATGGCTGGCTGCAGGTAATGTTTCAGCCAACACGTGCGATCTGCGCGGCAAACACCTCGCGAAAGCGTTCCATCTCCTGCTGGTTGCCCACCGTCACCCGCACCCATTGCGGCCAGTTCTGCCATACGCGCCCCACCAGCACATTCTGTGCGGCCAGCCGCTCAACCACCTGCTCAGCTGGTTGCTTTACATCGATCATGAAGCAATTGCTCTGGGAAGCCGTGCAGCTAAAGCCCCGGCCTTTGAGCCAGGCGACTGTCTCATCACGCAACCTGGCATTGAGCGCTTTGCGTTGGCCCACCAACGTGGTGTCCTCCAGGCTGGCACGTGCGCCCAATAGGCTGGCAGCGGCCGGGACGTTGTCACCGCCGAACACCGCCAGCCGCTCCAGCAGCGCCGGATGACCGATTGCCAGCCCCAGACGCGCTCCGGCCATGCCGTAGATTTTCGAGAACGTACGCAGCACCAACAGATCGTCGTGGTCGTTGACCCAACTCACACAGCTGGGTGCATCGCAGAAGTCGATATACGCCTCGTCCACCACCAGCACGCTACCTTGGGGTTTGTTCGCCAAGGCTTGGCGGATGGCCTCGGTAGGGGTCAGGGTGCCGGTGGGGTTGTTGGGGTTGCACAGGTACAACATGCCGGCCTGTGGGTCTGCCGCGAGCATGGCCGGTACATCATGGGCATGACCGGCGTCGAGGTTCACTTCATGCACCGGTGCCTTGATCGACTCGGCCGCCTGACGCACAAGTTCATAGGACGGTGTCGCCATGACCAGGCCACGGGTTTGGCTGGTAAACGCCAGCACCGCAAAACGCAGGGCCGCCATCGAGCCGGCAAACACCGCGACGTTTTCTTCGGCAACCCCCTGCTGGTGGGCAAACTGCGCGGCCAAGGCGTACATGTCCGGGTAGGGATAGCGCCCAGACGCTGCAATCGCTCGCTGCATCGCCTCACGGGCGGCGTCTGAAGGGCCGTAGGGGCTTTCGTTGTAGTTGAGCCGTACCTTGTCGGATTGAGCCGGCACCGGGCTGGCAACCGCCCAATCCAGCTGGCCAAGTACAGGTAACGCCGCCCCAAGCGCGAGAAGGGACCTACGGCTGAAGCTGACCATGGTGACTACTCCTTGTCGAAGTGCGAGGGATTCGCACAGGTCGGATATAACGGTATGACGAGAAAGCAGTTGCCTGATTTAGCGTCGGGACGTATCCCTGCACTAAGTACTTTATTGTCAACGCGAGCCCATGCAACACTTGCGCTGCCGCGAGCCTGGAACTAGACGTTCTGCCGGGTATGGACTGATGACTAAATGGAAGTGGTGAGCACTTGATACACAGACGAGAAAAAACCGAGCACTTGAAGAGCAATATCAAGTACTTGATCAAAAGTCGTGGCGAAACCCAGCTTTCGTTAAGCAATGCCGCCGGCGTGACCAGGACGACCATCTACAACATCCTGGAAGGCAAGGTCGTCAAAGTGCAACAGTCGACCATTCGCAAGATCTCTGATTTCTTCGGCGTTTCGTACGAAGAAATCGAGACCGTCAACTTTGAAGCCAAGGAAGTCATCGAAAGCAATGTTTCCCCCCTGGGCAACAAGAACCCGGCGGCAGTGCCTGTGCTCAAGGAAAGCCTGCTGATGCAGAACCTGGGCAAGCGCATCGGCGAACTGGCCACGCTTTACCCACTGACTTACTACTTCGGCAACTCCTGCAACTTGATCGGCGTTCGCCTGGAGCATGCGATTCCCGGCATCAATGAGCCGGGGGACTTGCTGATCGTGCAGAAAGGCGCATCGAGCGACGATAAAGAAAAGCTGGTGTACGACCGCGCCACCAAGAAGCTGTTCATCACCCTTGAACCCTGCGGCAACTCGGACCGCTTGTGCGTCATCGGCGATATTCTTGAGGAGCGCTTCAATGACAACCTTTGAAGGCGCCGTGGAAAACAGCAAATACAAGTTGCTGGGCTTTGAAAATGACAAGCGCCTGGCAGTGATCATGGTGATCGCCACGGGCAAGGTCGTCAAAATCAAGCTCAGTGAGGTGCTCAACAGCGAAATGATGGACAACTTCAACAAGCTGGAAATCAAGAACCTCTACAAGAAGTTCTATTCACAAGCAGGAGCACTCACCGCCTACGACATTAACGACCGCAATGAAAACTCGTGGATGATCTACATCATCCTGAACCTGTTGCTGTTCACGTTTTACATCTTCACCAGCATCGCCGCGACCAAACCGATCTACCTGGAATCCATGGGCATCATTGTGACGCCGGGGACTTTTTTGTACCCGCTGACCTTCTTGATTGTGGATCTGCTGAACGAGAACTTCGGCCTGCGCCTGGCCCGGCGAGCCATTATGTTTGCGTTTGCCAGCAATGCGATGATCATCATCCTGTTGTATGGCTCAACGTTCCTGCCGGGGCTGCCGGGCTGGAAACTCGATGGGCCGTATAACGACGTGATCCTGCAAGTGTCGTCGGTGCTGGTGGCCTCTTCGGTGTCGTTCCTGGTCTCGGAGAATATAAACTCCTACCTGCTGTGCAAGATCAAAGAACTGACCAACTCCAGGTACCTGTACCTGCGGATTTTCTTCAGCACCTTCTTTGCGGTGATTATCGACAGTTTTCTGTTCTGCTTTATTGCCTTCTACGGCGCCATGCAGACCAGCGATATCCTGAGCATGATCTATGTGCAGATTGCGATCAAAGTCGGTTTTGCGTTCTTCAATATTCTGCCTGCCTATGGGGCGCGCTCGTTGTTCAAGCGCTACCTGACCACTGCCAACGCTTGAAACCTATGTGGGAGGGGGCTTGCTCCCGATGGTGGTGGGTCAGCTAAGAATGTATTTGCCTCGACACCGCTATCGGGAGCAAGCCCCCTCCCACATTTGGACTTCATACATCAGGTAGAGCCTGGCGGGCCTTGGATGCGGTTACTTCAGTTGCAACTTGTGCTTCAGGCTCTGCATGACATCCGCCTTGTTTTGCAGGTAGTCATTCAAGCCCCGGGCACGCAGGTTGCACGCATCGCAGTTGCCGCAGCCGGTGCCAATGACGCCGTTGTAGCAGGTCAGCGTCTGCTCGCGCACCAGTTCCAGTTGGTTGTGGTAATCGGCCAGGGCCCAGGTTTCGGCCTTGTTCAGCCACATCAACGGGGTGTCGAGGCTCACGTCGTATTCCATGCCCAGCTTGAGGGCCTGGTTCAATGCCTTGACGAACTCGTCACGGCAATCGGGGTAGCCCGAGAAGTCGGTTTCGCACACACCGGTAATCACGGCCTCGGCCTTGACCTGGTAGGCGTAGATCGCAGCCAGGGTCAAGAACAGGATATTGCGGCCCGGCACGAAAGTGCTCGGCAGGCTTTCGCCTGAGCTGTTAACGGTCGGTACCGGAATGTTGTCACGGGTGAGGCTGCTGATCGCCAGCTCATTGAGCAGCGACACATCCATCACTTTGTGCACGGTGGCGCCCAATTGCTTGGCCAACTTGCGGGCCACTTCGATTTCCGCCACATGGCGCTGACCATAATCGAAGGTGATGCAGTGCACTTCGTCATACTGCTTCAATGCCTGGATCAGGCAGGTGGTCGAGTCCTGCCCGCCACTGAAGACCATCACGGCTTTTTTACTCATTGCATTGCTTCCTGCATTTGTAGAATTGGGGTGTAGGAGCGAGGCGGGCGGCTAGCCCTTGCTCACGAAAAACGTCAACGATAACGCAGCGTATCCGGTTTAGCGCAGCGCTCAATAAAAAACCCCGCGCGTCTTTCGAAGGCGGGGCTTTTTTACTGCAAGACCACTCAGTGCGCGTAGGTCAGCAACAGCTCTTTCGGTACCTGGAAATCCAGGGACATCATCACGCTGAGCGCGGTGATGGTGAAGATCGAGAACACGAAGAGCTTGCGCGCCCAGACGGTGTCGTCCACCGCCTTGTAACCGGTCCAGGCCATGTACAACCAGTACATGCCCATGGCGGCGGCTACGGCGAGGTAGCTCATGCCGGCGTAGCCACTGAAGGTCAACATCAAGGTCGCCACGAGGAAGGCCAGGATGTAGAGCAGGATGTGTTTCTTGGCCACCTGGATACCACGCTTGACCGGCAATACCGGAATCGACGCAGCCAGGTAGTCATTGAAGCGGAAAATCGCGATGGCGTAGGAATGCGGCATCTGCCACAGGCTGAACATCACCAGCAGCACCAGCGCGGCCATGTCGAAGCTATTGGTTACAGCCACATAACCAATCACCGGCGGCATCGCCCCCGACAGGCTGCCCACCAGCGTGCCGTGAACCGACTTGCGCTTGAGGTACAGGCTGTAGAGGCCGACATAGATGACAAAACCGATCACGGCAAACAGCGCCGCCAACGGGTTGGCCACCTTGTACAACAACACTACGCCCGCAACACCCAGGATGGTCGCGAAGATCAGCGCCAGCTTCAGGGAAATAAGCCCCTGGACCAGCACTCGATTCTTGGTGCGTTCCATCTTGATGTCGATGTCACGGTCGATGCAGTTGTTGAACACGCATCCGGAAGCAACCACCAGGGACGTACCGATCATCGCAGCCAGGAAGATGGCCAGATCGACATGTCCCTTGGAGGCCAGGAAGAAACCGCCCGCCACAGAAAGCACGTTACCGAAAATGATCCCCGGTTTGGTGATTTGGATAAAGTGCTTAAGCGACATCGGGTCTTACCTCACTTCGCCATCATGTAGGTGTGGATGCTGAACATGATCCACAGCGACAGACCAACCAGCAGAACGATCACCAGGCCTGCGAACACAAACGCGATCACATTCTCGCGCTGCTCTTTGGAGCGATCCAGGTGCAGGAAGTACACCAGGTGCACCAGGACCTGAATCACCGCGAACGCCAGGACGATCATCAAGGTGATCGACTTCGGCAAGGTTGGGTACATCACCAGGCCGAACGGGATCAGGGTCAGGATGACCGACAGGATGAAGCCGATAGCGTAAGACTTTACGCTGCCGTGGCTCGAATCGTGGCTGTCATGGGAGTGTGCATTAGCCATTACAGAGTCCCCATCAAGTAAACGACGGTGAATACGCAGATCCAGACCACGTCCAGGAAGTGCCAGAACAGGCTCAGGCAGCTCAGGCGGGTCTTGTTGGTGTTGGTCAGGCCGTGTTTGTTGACCTGATAGATCATCACCGCCATCCACAGCAAACCTGCGGTTACGTGCAGACCGTGGGTGCCGACCAGCGTGAAGAACGCCGACAGGAAACCGGAACGGCTAGGACCGTAGCCTTCGGAGATCAGCAGGTGGAACTCGTTGATCTCCATGCCGATAAAGCCCAGGCCGAACAGGAAGGTCAGGCCCAGCCAGGTCAGCACGCCCTTCTTGTTGCCTTTGTAGAAGGCCAACATGGCGAAGCCGTAGGTGATCGAACTGAACAACAGCAAGGCGGTTTCGCCGAGCACGTAAGGCAGTTCGAAGATGTCGTGGCCCGACGGGCCACCCGCTACGTTGTTTACCAGTACCGCGTACACCGCGAAGATCGACGCAAACAAGATGCAGTCGGTCATCAGGTAGAGCCAGAAACCGTAGACGGTTATTGGCCCCGAGTCGTGGTGATGGTCATCGTGCCCATGGTCATCGACATGGGCGTGTCCAGCATTGGTCACTAAGTTCGACATGGTTTAAGCCTGTTCCAACGAGGTTTCTACACGGTTGGCCGGAATCTTCTTCTCGGCTACCAGGCGAGCGTGCTGCTCGGCTTCGATGCGTTCGATCGTTTCGACCGGCACCATGTAGCCTTGATCATCACGGGCAGCGTGAATGATGAAGTAACCGATAGTGCCCACCAGGCTCGCGATTGCCAGCCACCAGATGTGCCAGATCATCGCGAAACCGAACACGGTCAACAGCGCACCCATCACCACGCCAGTGGCGGTGTTGTTTGGCATGTGGATCGGCTCGTAATGCTTGGGCTTCTGGTACGCAGTACCGTCTTCCTTGGCTTCGGTGAATGCATCAATGGTGTTCGCAGTCGGGATCACAGCGAAGTTGTAGAACGGTGGTGGCGACGAGGTCGACCATTCCAGGGTGTGGCCGTTCCATGGGTCGCCGGACTCGCACATGTTCTTCTTGCGATCACGCACACTGACGTACAGCTGGATCAACTGGCAGGCGATGCCCACAGCGATCATCACCGCACCGAACATGGCAACGTACAGGTACGGTACCCACTCAGGGTTGGTGGTGGCGTTCAGACGACGGGTCATGCCCATGAAGCCCAGTGCATAGAGCGGCATGAACGCGACGAAGAAGCCCGAGATCCAGAACCAGAATGCAGCCTTGCCCCAGCCTTCGTGCAGCTTGAAGCCGAACGCTTTCGGGAAGTAGAAGCTGAAACCAGCGATGTAGCCGAATACCGCACCACCGATGATCACGTTGTGGAAGTGCGCGATCACGAACAGGCTGTTGTGCAACACGAAGTCAGCACCCGGGATGGCCAGCAGTACGCCGGTCATGCCGCCAATGGCGAAGGTCACCATGAAGCCCAGGGTCCACAGGACCTGGCTGGTCATGCGCAGACGACCGTGGTAGATGGTGAACAGCCAGTTGAATAGCTTCACCCCCGTCGGGATGGAAATCAGCATCGTCGCCAGGCCGAAGAAGGCGTTGACGCTGGCCCCCGAGCCCATGGTGAAGAAGTGGTGCAGCCACACCATGAAGCCCAGTACGGAGATCGCGCCCGATGCGTAGACCATCGAGTGGTGACCGAACAGGCGCTTGCCGGTAAAGGTCGAGATCACTTCGGAGAAGATACCGAACGCTGGCAGGATCAGGATGTACACCTCAGGGTGACCCCATGCCCAGAACAGGTTCACGTACATCATTGGATTGCCACCAAGTTCATTGGTGAAAATGTGGAAATCCAGGTAACGGTCAAGCGACAGCAGCGCCATGGTAGCGGCAAGGATCGGGAACGAAGCCACGATCAGCACGTTTGCCCAGGTGCAGGTCCAGGTGAAGATCGGCATGTCCATCAGTTTCATGCCAGGGGCGCGCATTTTCAGGACGGTGGCCAGGAAGTTGACCCCCGTCAATGTCGTCCCGAGTCCTGATAACTGTAGGGCCCAGATGTAGTAGTCCACACCCACGCCCGGACTGTATTGCAAGCCCGACAATGGCGGATACGCAACCCAACCGGTCTTGGCAAATTCGCCGACGCCCAGGGAAACGTTGATCAGCACCACGCCGGAAACCAGCAGCCAGAAGCTCAGGGAGTTCAGGAACGGGTAGGCAACGTCACGCGCACCAATCTGCAGCGGCAAGGCAAGGTTCATCAAGCCGGTGAAGAATGGCATCGCCATGAAGATGATCATGATCACACCGTGGGCGGTGAAGATCTGGTCATAGTGTTCAGGTGGCAGGTAGCCAGGCGAACCCTCGGTGGCCATGGCCAACTGGGTACGCATCATGATGGCGTCGGCAAAACCACGCAGCAGCATGACCATGGCAACGATGACGTACATGACGCCGATCTTCTTGTGGTCGACCGAGGTCAGCCACTCGGTCCATAGGTAGGACCACTTCTTGAAGTACGTAATACCCGCAACCAGTGCCAGACCACCCAGCGCGATCATGGCGATGGTCACCATCACGATCGGCTCGTGGAATGGGACCGCGTCCCAACTTAATTTACCAAACATCGTTTACTCCTCTGCCCCAGCAGTTGAATGCGCGCCTGTATCAGAACCTTCAACCGCGGCCACTTCTTTCTTCTCGTGCTTGACCGGCTTGCCTGGCTTCATACCTTCGTACTTGTCGACGATTTTCTGAAACAGGTCCGGCTCATACGCGGAGTACAAGGCGACAGGGTTGTTCTGGCTTGGTTTGGTCAGGGCGTCGTATTCAGCTTGATCAAGCTGTTTAGGTGCGGCCTTGACTGCAGCTACCCAGGCGTCGAAATCTTCCTGGCTTGTCGAGATCGCTTTGAATTTCATGCCGGTGAAGCCAGCGCCGCTGTAGTTGGCGGAGATGCCTTCCATTTCAGCTTTCTGGTTGGCGATCAGGTGCAGGCGGGTCTGCATGCCTGCCATCGCGTAGATCTGGCCACCCAGTGCAGGGATGAAGAACGAGTTCATCACGGCGTCGGAGGTGATCCGGAAGTTAAGCGGGGTGTGCTCCGGGAAGCGGATCTCGTTGACGGTGGCGATACCCAGGTCCGGGTAGATGAACAGCCACTTCCAATCCAGCGCGACCACTTGGATGTTCACAGGCTTCACGTCGGATTCCAGCGGACGGTACGGGTCCAGAGCGTGGGTCGACTTATAGGTGATGTAACCCAGGGCGATAATGATGAGGATCGGGACCAGCCACACCGCGATTTCGATCTTGGTGGAGTGCGACCACTTCGGCGCGTAGGTGGCGCTGGTGTTGGACGCGCGGTATTTCCAGGCGAAGGCGAAGGTCATCACGATCACAGGAACCACAACCAGCAACATCAGCAGGGTAGCGGTGATGATCAGGTTTCGTTCATCCAGACCGACCTGTCCTTTTGGGTCGAGCAAGGTCCACTTGCAGCCTCCCAGCATTAAAAACATGCCAAGCAGCGGCAAAAAGCCTAGTAATCGGGGGTACCTGTTTTTACTCATCTCACGACCTCTAAAGCAGCTTGCGCAATGCAGTTGGGTTTTGATCGCCAACACTTCACCCTGCCAAGGGTTGGCATTTCTCTTCGATTGAATAAGAGCCTGCCCGACACGTCATAACTGTACGTTTCACGGACCTGCAGTGAGTTCTTATTCGATTTCGTGGCTAAAGGCCTTGTTACAGACCAATTCCATTTGGTGCGGATAGTTGAAAGGCTGCCGGAACCTGGGGTCGCACAGAGCCTTCCATCTGCTCCTCGACCGCTCCAATGCTCAAATATTGAACAGCACCGGACATTCAGTGCGGGCGATTGTAGTTAGCTAGCGATGTATAAACCATGTCTTATAAAGAAATAATTTTTATCGATTCCAGCAACAATCCTTCACCAAAGTTGCAAAGATTCGCGATCTTATCGCGTTCGATTCTCAACAAAAACCACAAAAATTGCCGTGTTATTGGGCAGATTGCCACTTCCCTTACAGCCTGTAAGGGCATGACCAATGGATGCAAGTGCCCATAAACCAAGGGATTCGCAGATCCATCAAGCTCTCCAGACTCGCGCCCGTCACGGCACGGCCAGGCCCACGAACTGACAGCACAATTTGTGCGCAGGGTGCAAATTTAAGGGTCGATTCGGCGGGTCAGAAACGTCCTGCGACAGCGTCCGTGTGACAACATGTCGCACGCTGCGCGCACCTTAAGTTGCCCCTCGTCACAGCGCTTTCACAAATCCCTACAAACCAAAACGCTCCGGCCTACTCAAGAAGGCCGGAGCGTTTTGTCGCTGCGAGGGGTCAGGCTTTGGGATGACGGTTGCGGTAGATACACAGGGGTACCAGGACCACTGTCAGCACGAACGCCACCAGCGCCCATTGGGCCAGGGACAGGCCGAGGATCGGCGGGTAAGGGGTGCTGCAGAAACCATCGACCTGGAACCCCAGGGGAAACACTTTGGCCAGGGGCAGATCATCGACGATCGGTTGCAACACATCGATGCCGCAGCTGACCTGAGGAAAGAACTGGGTGTACACATGGTGGCCGGCGGCGGCCACGCCGCCCAAGGCGCTGAGCACCACCAACCCTTCAAAGAAGGTCACCGCGCCTTTGGTGCGCATGGCGGCACCGATAAACGCGAAGACCGCAATCAGCAGCAAGGCATAGCGTTGCAGGATACACAGCGGGCACGGCGCTTCGCCCAGCACCACTTGCATGTACAGCGCGCCGCCAATCAGCGCCAGGCAGATAATGCCCAGCAACACCAGAAAGCGCCGCTCCCTGCCCAAACGCATGTCGTCAATCATCCCCGTCTTTCCCTTTCTCTGATTATGGTTGTGCCTGATGGCAACAAGTTTACACACAGGCAGTGGTTAAAACAGAGAGGGGTTAACAGCGGATTAATCATGGTAAATGTAGTGATTATGCGGACGCCACCGCGGGCAAGCCCGGCTCCCACAGAGAACGCATTCCAATGTGGGAGCCGGGCTTGCCCGGGATGATGCCGATACGGTCAATGGGCTAAAATCTATTCAAGCGCCGCCGCCGGGCCGAAGAACTCATAGCGAGCCTGCTTATCCGGCACACCCAGGGCCTTGAGGTGACGCTTGATCGCCGCCATGAAGCCCTTGGGCCCCAGGAAGTACGCATCGATATCACGGTCTTCGGGCAACCAGGCCGCCAGTTGCTCCTGATTGAGCATCCCGATCTTGTCCGCCGCCGGGCTGATACCGTCATCCTCGGCGTAGCAGTAGAAGCGCTTGAGCTGCGGGTGCTTGGCCGCCAGGGTGTCCACCCAGTCACGGAACGCATGCACCCCGCCATTACGCGCACAGTGAATAAAGTGCACCGGCCGCTCGCTCGCCAGGGCTGCTTCGAGCATCGGCAGGGTTGGCGTAATGCCCACCCCGCCGCTGATCAGCACCAGCGGCTTATCGCTGGCAGCCAGGGTGAACTCGCCCGACGGTGGAAACAGGTCAACCGTCGCGCCAACGTGCATCTGGTCATGCAGGTAGTTGGACACTCGCCCGCCGGCTTCGCGCTTGACGCTGATGCGGTACATGCCGGTATCGGTGAGGGCCGACAGGGAATAGTTGCGACGCACCTCTTCGCCGTCGAGGACCAACTTCAGGCCGATGTACTGGCCGGGCTCGGCAGCCAGGATCGGGCCATTGTCCACTGGGGCGAAATAGAAGGAGATGATCTCGTCACTCTCCTCCACGCGCTTGACCAACAGGAATGGTCGCGCCCCCCGCCAGCCGCCGGGCGCCTGGGCTTTTTCGTCGTAGATGGCCGCTTCGGCACCGATCAAAATGTCCGCCAACTGGCCGTAGGCCGCGCCCCAGGCACTCATCACCTCAGGGGTGGCAATCTCGCTGCCCAGCACTTCGGAAATAGCCCGCAGCAAGCAGGCACCCACAATCGGGTAATGCTCCGGCAGGATCTGCAAGGCCACGTGCTTGTTGATTATCTTGGCCACCAGGTCACCCAACTGGTCCAACTGGTCGATATGCCGCGCATACATCAGCACGCCATTGGCCAGGGCCCGGGGCTGGTCGCCGCTGGCCTGGTGGGCCTGGTTGAACAGCGGGCGGACTTCGGGATACTCGGACAGCATCATGCGGTAGAAGTGGGTAATCAGTGCTTCGCCGCCGCTTTCCAGCAGGGGCACAGTGGATTTGACGATGGCACGGTCTTGGGCACTTAGCATGGCAGACTCCTGGGTCTTTTTACTCATTACCTTTAGGTAGTCAGTATTCGTGCCAACTAATAAATTCTTAATTTTCAACAGCTTAGATATTTTGTAGTCAATATGACTTCTTACGCTTTATAGTCATATCGACTACAAGGAGTCATTATGACTGCAAAATCGCTGCTCACCGCCCTGCTGCCGCTGGTCGCCGACCTGTCCCGCGAATTGCCCGAAGGCGAGCGCTACCGCCGCCTGCTGCAAGCCATGCGCGCCCTGCTGCCGTGTGATGCCGCCGCGTTGCTGCGCCTGGATGGCGAATGGCTGGTGCCACTGGCGGTGGATGGCCTGAGCGCCGATACCCTGGGCCGCCGTTTCAAGATCAGCGAACACCCGCGCTTTGAAATATTGCTCAGCAGCCCCGGCCCTACCCGCTTCGACAGCGACAGCCAATTGCCCGACCCCTATGACGGCTTGGTCGCCGGTTTGCACGGCCACCTTGAAGTCCACGACTGCATGGGCTGCCCGCTGTTTATCGACGATCAGCCCTGGGGCCTGCTGACCCTTGACGCCCTCGATAACGAACGCTTTGAACGGGTCGAACTGGACGCGCTGCAAGCCTTCGCCAGCCTGGCCGCGGCCACGGTCAATGTGGCTGAACGCATTGAGCGCCTGGCGCTACGGGCCGAGGACGAGCACCAGCGCGCCGAAATCTATCGCCAGGCCAGCGGCCAGCAGCACAAGGAAATGATCGGCCAGAGCAAAGCGCACAAACGGCTGGTCGAGGAAATCAAGCTGGTGGGCGGCAGCGACCTGACCGTGCTGATCACCGGCGAAACCGGGGTCGGCAAGGAACTGGTGGCCCAGGCGATCCATGCCGCGTCATCGCGTGCCGACAAGCCGATGATCAGCCTAAATTGCGCCGCGCTACCGGAAACCCTGGTAGAGAGCGAGCTGTTCGGCCATGTGCGCGGTGCTTTCACCGGCGCGTTGAATGAGCGACGGGGCAAATTCGAACTGGCCAACGGCGGCACGTTGTTCCTGGACGAAGTGGGTGAACTGTCATTGAGCGTGCAGGCCAAGCTGCTGCGCGTATTGCAAAGCGGCCAGTTGCAGCGCCTGGGCTCGGACAAGGAACACCAGGTGGACGTGCGCCTGATTGCCGCCACCAACCGCGACCTTGCCGAAGAGGTGCGCAATGGCCGCTACCGCGCCGATTTCTACCATCGCCTGAGCGTGTACCCGCTGCAAGTGCCGGCGCTGCGTGAGCGCGGACGGGATGTGCTGCTATTGGCAGGCTTTTTCCTCGAACAGAACCGGTCGCGCATGGGCCTGGGTAGCTTGCGCCTGACCAGTGACGCCCAGGCGGCGCTGCTGGCTTACAACTGGCCGGGCAATGTGCGCGAACTGGAACACCTGATCGGACGTAGCGCGCTCAAAGCCTTGGGCAACTGTCGCGAACGCCCGAAGATTCTCAGCCTGAGCGCCCAGGACCTGGACTTGCCTGACATCAGTGCAGCGGTGATTGATGTACCAGTGCAAGCCGCGCCCATCGCCACTGGCGACCTGCGCCAGGCCACCGAGCACTATCAGCGCCAGATCATCAGCGCCTGTCTGGAACGTCATCAGCACAACTGGGCCGGCGCCGCCCGCGAACTGGGCCTGGACCGCGCCAACCTTGGGCGCATGGCCAAGCGCCTGGGCCTGAAATAGACCAGGCAACTCGGTTAAATGTGTTTCGCTTGGAAAACCGGGTTTACCGGTTTGGGTTTACGAAACACCAATACATTCCCCAACATCACCAGCACCAGCCCCACCAACGCCGGCGCCGTCCATTGGTAGCCCTCGGCGAATGCAGACACATTCAACGCCACCACCGGAAACAGCACGGTACAATATGCCGCTTTTTCCGGCCCCATGCGGCCGACCAGGGTGAGGTAGGCGGTAAACCCAATCACCGAGCCCGGGATCACCAGGTACCACAGCGCACCGATATACCGTGCGCTCCAGTCCATCTCGAAGGGAATGCCACGCACTGCGCAATAGGTCGCCAACATGGCTGCCCCATAGGCCATGCCCCAGGCATTGGTGGTCAACGGTTTGAGCCCGGCCTTCTGTTGCAGGCTCGACAGCATATTGCCCGCCGAAAAACACAGCGTTCCCAGCAGCGCCAAGCCCAGCCCGAGCAAGGTCTGCGGGCTGGCGGTATGCCCGGCCAGTTCCGGCCAGAACAGAAAGCCCAGGCCCAGCAGCCCCAGCGCGCCGCCCGTCAATACGTTACGTGCAACCCGCTGGCCGAAAAACACCCGGGCATTCAGGGCATTCCACAAGGTCGCCGTGGAAAACACCACGGCGACCAGGCCACTGGGGATCCACTGGCTGGCGGTGAGAAAGCACATGAAGTTGACGCAGAAAAGGCACAGCCCTTGGGCCAGGCAAATCAGGTGCCCGCGGCGGTTCATCACCTGCAATTTGCGGCTGAGCAGCAACAGCGCGAACAGCACCAGCGCCGCCAGGCCGAAGCGGTAGACAATCGACACGGGAATCGCCACCACGCCCAGTTGCCATTTGAGCGCGATCCAGGTGGTACCCCAAATCAGCACCGTGAGTAAGTACAAGAAGAGGTTCATAGCAGGCTCCGACGATTGAGCCACAGTGTTGCGGTTAATCGCCCTGAGGTTCTTGCACATTCTTGCGCTTTTGTCGGGTGACGGGCTCACAGCGCTCGCCGCCGGGAGTAGGATGCAAGGCGTCGGAGAACACACCATGCCAGAGCTGGAATCGCTGCACGTCTTTCAATCCCTCAACCGCTCGCCCCACGCACGCCTGGAAGCCTGCGCCGAGCTCGGTGACGGTTTGTCTGCGGCCGTGTGGAGCAACCACCACGATGCCCAGGACTATCAGGCGCCCAGCCATCACACCTTGTCCTGCTATATCGGCGGCGGCACTGGCACCTTTCGTCGCGACCGACCGGGTACCAAGGGCGGCCCCGACAAATTGTGCATTCTGCCGGCCGAGCACCAGTCGGCGTGGGTGATCAATGGCGAGATTCGCCTGGCCCACGTGTATTTCAGCCCGGAGCAATTTGCCCTCGGCTGCGTCACCCTGCTGGACCGCGAGCCGCGGGAATTGCAGTTGCGTGAGACGACCTTCCTTGAAGACGCCCGCCAGGCCCGGCGCTTTCACCAGCTGATTAGCCTCAACTGGCTCGAACCCTCAGAGCGCTTGCTGACCAGCAGCCTGGCCCATGAGTTGCTCAGCCACACCCTGCTCAACCAGGTCGGCGTACGCGAGGGCCTGCGCCTCAAAGGCGGGCTGGCGCCGCACCAACGGCGGCGTCTGGTGGAGTACATCGACCACCATGTCGAAGACTCCATCAGCCTCGGCCAGTTGGCATCGATGTGCGCGCTGTCGGAATACCATTTCGCCCGGATGTTCCGTCAGAGTTTCGGCGTGCCGCCCCATCAATACCTGCTGGCACGCCGTCTGGCGCGGGCGCAGACCCTGCTGCGCAACAGCACGCTGCCCCTGGGTGAGGTGGCTTTGAGGTGCGGTTTTTCCAGCGCCAGCCATTTCAACCAGCGCTTTCGCCAAGCCTTGGGGGCCACCCCGGGCGAATACCGCCAGGCATTACGCGCCTAGGCCATCAAGCCCAGCGTCGTCGCCTTGGCCACCGCCTGTGGCGTGAAGATGGCGCATGAATGGGGTGGATAGAGGGTTATCAGAAGAGTCGATGAACGCAGCACAACTGTTGCGTAATTGGTAACAGTCCTTGTCCTGAACTGCTATTACTCATTTTGTTACAAGCGACTATTCTTACCTCGCTTTCAGGGCAAATGGCCCGCTCCCTGCTTGGGGAGAACAGCAGATTTACAACGGATTGATCCCGTATTCAGTCTGTTACCGGTGTTCACTGACGTTGATTTGTCGCTCCTTGATCCAACGTCTTACTTCGGCCGCTGCTTATGCAGCGGCCTTTTTTATGCCTGAAATAAAACGGGGCGTCATCGACGCCCCGCGAGATTCATTGATGTTCCGGCAATGATCAGAGGCTGAACTTCTGCAAGTTGGCCATCATCTCCTTCAATGCCTCAATGTTGTCCTTGGGATGTGCAGCCCCTTCGAAATCACAGATCTGCTGCCAGTGCGCCGCCACGTCGTCCGGCGAGAAGCCCGCTTCGGGATCAAACCCCACCCCAAGGCTGCGCTCCCAACGGGTCTTGCCGATCCAGCCGCCACCCACTTCGAACAACCCTGAAGTTTCCTGGCAGGCTTCACTGCCCAAATACACCACCAACGGGCTGACCAATTCCGGCTTGAGCCGCTCGAATACCTGGGGCGGGATCAGCCCTTCGGTCATGCGCGTACCGCCGGTAGGGGCGATGGCGTTGACCAGGATATTGTTCTTGCGCCCTTCCAGCGCCAGGGTGCGGGTCAACCCATACAGGCCCAGCTTGGCCATGCCGTAGTTGGACTGGCCGAAGTTGCCGTAGATGCCTGACGTGGAGGCGGTGAAGATCACCCGGCCATAACCTTGCTCGCGCAGATGGGGCCAGGCGGCACGCGTAACCTTGTAGGCGCCTTCGACATGCACCCGGTAAACCAGATCCCAGTCGCTGTCGTCCATCTTGTGGAAAGTCTTGTCGCGCAGGATCCCGGCGTTGTTGACTACCACGTCGATCCGGCCGAAGACATCCAGAGCGTTCTGTACGATCTTGTCACCGTCGGTGACCGAATCATGGTTGGCCTCGGCAATGCCGCCTGCCGCGCGAATCTCTGCTACCACCCGGTCGGCCGCCGAGGCGTTGGCGCCCTCGCCCTGGGTGGAGCCACCCAGGTCATTGACCAGCACTTTGGCTCCGTGCCTGGCGAACAGCAGTGCATGAGCACGGCCCAGGCCACCGCCGGCACCGGTGACGATCACGACCTTATCCTGGAACTGCACTGATTCACTCATACCGAACTCCGCTGGCGACAATGGGAATAGGCAGAGTGTCACGCACAGCGCCTTTGGTCACAATAAAGACGGCCGAGGCTGAATGGTGCTCGATAAGGCAGCAGGATGATACCCGCTGGAGAAGCCAGGCTCAGGAATAGACCGCTTGCGGCGAAGGCTGGCCGATGCGATCACGAAAGGCCTGATAATGCCTGAGCACCTGCACCGGCGCCTCGATCTGCGGGTAATGGCCGATATCGGCCAGCAATACCGTGTCGGCGTGGGGCACCAGTTGCTCAAAGCGCTCGACCATATGGCCGCCGGAAATCGGGTCCACCTCGCCGTCGATCACCCGCATCGGCACGCTGCCGTGCTGCATGGCGGCCACCCAGCGATCACGCAGGCGTCGACGCTGGGGAATGTAGGCGATCAGTTTGTGCAGGATACGCGGCCCGTCGTTGCAACTGATCAGACTCCAGAAATCATCCAGAGCGCTTTCACTGGGCCGCGTTCGCGGGCCGAATATCTGGCTGAAACTGCTGGCCAGGGCATTGCGCCCATAAGCCCGGCCGATCATCCAGCCCAACGGGCTGAGCAATAACTTTTGCACCAGGGTGGGACGGTGGGTTTCCGGGAACAGCCCGCCGTTGAGAAATACGCAACTGGCCATCTGGAACCGGCCTTCGTAATGCCGGGCAAGTAACTCCTGGGCGACACTGTCGCCATAGTCATGGGCCAACACATGCACCGGCTGCTCCACTCCCAGGTGTTCAAGCAACGCCTGTTGCAAGTCGGCTTGCTCCAACAGGCAATAGTCGTGGTTCAGGGGCTTGGCCGAGTCACCAAAACCGAGCATGTCGCAGGCAATCACCAGATTGCGCTGGGCCAGGGGCTGCCACAGGTAATGCCAATCCCAACTGGCGGTGGGGAAGCCATGAATAAGCAGCAGAGGCGTGCCCTGCCCGGCCACCCAGTAACGCAGGGTACGGCCACGAAAGACGAAGTCCTGGCCGCGTTTGCGCCAGGCTCTGAGCGGTATCTCGGCGAGTGGCATCAGCTTTTATACCCGGGGTTCTGGTGGTCCAATTTGCGCAGCAGCGCCGGCCAGGCCAGCGCACCTCCCATACCTTGGGCGCTTTTTGTGACAGCCGCCACCATCGCCTTGGCGCCAGCCAGGATTTGCGGTTCGATGGCAATCAGCTGCGCTGCGCCGTTTTGCGCCAGCACCTGGATCTCGCAGGCGCGCTGGAAGGTGAACATCATCAGGAAGGTATCGGCGATGGTGCCAGCACAGGTCAACAAGCCGTGGTTATGCAGCATGAGGAAATTGTTTTGCCCCAGGTCCGCCTGCAAACGGGCTTTTTCCTCGTGGTTCAGCGCTACGCCTTCGTAGGCGTGATAGCCGAGGCTGGACAGCACAAACAGCGACTGCTGACTGATGGGCAATACGCCTTGCTTCTGTGCGCAAACCGCCACACCGGCAGCGGTGTGGGTATGCAACACGCAGGTCACGTCATGGCGCACTTCGTGGATGGCGCTGTGGATGGTATAGCCCGCGGGGTTGATCTCGTAGGGGCTGTCCATTTGCTTGTTGCCGGCCTGGTCAACCTTGACCAGGCTCGAGGCCGTGATTTCGTGGAACATCAGCCCATAAGGGTTGATCAGGAAATCTTCCGTGCCCGGCACCTTGGCCGAAATATGCGTGAAGATCAGATCATCCCAACCATGCATCGCCACCAGGCGATAACAGGCCGCCAGGTCAACGCGGGTTTGCCATTCGGCAGCACTGACCTGGGCTTTGATGTTTTCTGGCGATGATGCAGGGGCTAGGCTCACGGCAACGTCCTCCTTGGCGCACTTGTTATTGTGTCTAAGTGAGAGCCAGTCTAGGGGGCGTTCTCAATTAGTTTCCCCGTCGCGCCGGGTCTGCTGTTGTGCAGGGCAAGGCGCGAGAAGCGAGGTTTGGTCATTCCAAATAAGCTTCGAGCAACGCAGCCCTGCACAACAGCAGGCCCGGCCCTTCGGGTTGTGCCTTAAAGCGGGCCAGCCTGCGTTGCAGGCCTTGGAAAGGGAACAACCATTCCCTGCGGCCTGCGCCTCGCCTGGCCCGCTTTAAGGCGACAACGCGGCGGGGAAACTAATTGAGAACGCCCCCTAGTCAGACGCCGTGGCACAAGGAGTTGCCTTCGCAGCCAGCTTGATGACTGAGCGAGTCAGCCAAGAGAATAGTACAACGGCCGCCCCTTCGCTCAACCGCGTAGCGCGACGACCAGTTCAGCCAGCCAAGGCTCGGCGTCGGCTTCCGGGGTCACGCTTTCGCTGGCGTCCAGGCGCAGCATCGGCAGCACTTCACGCACGCCCAACTCGCCGAACAGTTCGCGCATTTGCTCGCCGCCACCGCAGAACGTATCGCCATAGCTGGCGTCACCCAGGCCGATGACCGCGCCCGGCAGCCCGCGCCAGGCGGCGGGGAGTTGGTCGCGAATGCTTGAGTACAGCGGTTGCAGATTGTCGGGCAACTCGCCCATGCCGGTGGTCGAGGTCACCGCAAGGAACGCATCGGGAGCAAACGCCTGCACCTCGTCCAGGCTGGCGCGAGGGTTGTGCCTGGCTTCAAAACCGGCGTCTTTGAGGATTTTTTCCGCATGGCGAGCGACTTCTTCAGCCGTACCGTAGACCGAGCCGGAAAGGATGGCGACTTTCATCAATCTGATCCTGTAGTTGAGTCAAAGCCTGGGATATTAGCAGTCTGTGCCGATAATTCAGCGCGCAGCGTGCAAGAATCAAGACTTGCCTTAAACTTGCACCGTCAAACACTAGCCATGGACCGCTCAATGATTAACGCCAAGCTGCTGCAAATGGTCGTCAATGCCTCCAACGATGGGATCGTCGTTGCCGAGCGTGAGGGCAAGGACAAACCGCTGATCTACGTCAACCCTGCGTTCGAACGCCTGACCGGCTACACCCTGGACGAGATCCTGTATCAGGACTGCCGCTTCCTCCAGTCCGGTGACCGTGACCAGCCGGCACTGATGGCCATTCGTGAAGCCCTCGACAACGGCGGCGCATGTCGCGAGATCCTGCGTAACTACCGCAAGGACGGCACTCACTTCTGGAATGAGCTGTCACTTTCGACGGTGTACAACGAGGCGGACAGGCAAACGTATTTCGTCGGTGTGCAAAAAGACGTCACCACTCAAGTCAAGGCGCAGCAACGCGTCGCCCAGTTGGAAGCGCAGTTGGCCGAGCTTAAAAACGAGCTCGCGGCGCTCAAGGCGACGAGTGGAATTAACAAACTGTAAAAAACGCAGTCTTTAGAGCGATAATGGCTTTTTAATGCCTCAGCCTTGAGCCAGATCAATGCACCGCGACACGCTTTTGACGCAGGACGAACTGGACTTTATCCAGGACATGCAGCACAACCCGCAGCTCAATCTGCGGGATGCGTGGTCGAGCCTGACGGTTAATGGTGGCGCGCAGATTCGTGATTTGCTCACGCGGCTGGCCGCTCACGACCAGGTCACCATCCAGGCGCAGTTCGACAACCAGCAACTTACCTTCCCCCTGCGCCTGGTGGAAGATGAGTTTCATGCGGTGCATCTGCGCCTGGGCGTGCCGAGCATTTTCGAAGACGGGCCGATGATCCGCCCGTGGCGCCTGGCCCTTGAAGCGCCCGTGGCGCTGGAAAACGTCAAGGGCTACCCCAGTGCATTGTGGGTGCACGAAGTATCATTCAAAGGTGTACTGGTAGAAGTGCGCGGCCGGGCCAAACCGCCCAAAACCTTTTCCCTGTGGTTCAGCCCTTCCGGCTACGAGCGTATCGCGCTTCGCGGCACACTGGAGCGGGAAACCGCCCGAGGCCTGTTCGCTTACCGCCTGAACCAGAGTGATGCAGATGAGATCGAGCGCCTGCGCCAGTTCATTCTGCACCAGCACCGCCTGGTTCATCCCCACGTGCACGCCTGAGTTCAGGTATCCAGGCGACCGCTGAGAAACTGCTGCAAGCGGCGCTGCATCAAACGTCCGTCATTGCCCAGGCAACCTATCGATGAGCCTGCCAGGCTGTGCTCGGCGAGGTCCGAGGCATCGCCAGCCAACAGCAACGGGCAATTGAGCGTCAATGCCAGGCGACTGAGCCGCGAAGGCAGTTCTGCACCGGGAGAATGGTTGGAAAACAGCACCAGGGCTTGTGGCCGAGTTCTCTCGCAGACCAGCGTCAACTCATCGAGCGGTTGGCCAACACCCAGGACTTTTACCGCGAGCTTGTCGCTGGATATCAATAAACCCGCGACCAATAATTCCAGCTCACGACACTCGCCGGCGATGGCGACCAGCAACACCCTCGGTGCCGGTGAAGCGCACGCCAATTGCAGCCGTTGAGCGGTGCGCGAACGCAGGAAGTTGTCGAAAAACAGCCATTCGCTGGCTTGGCCAAAACGCCCCTGGTGACGCAGCAATTGCTGCCAGAGGGGCATCAGGATGTCCTGAAATACCACGGTGGTTGAATAAGCGCTGAAGATCTGGCCGTACAACTGCCCCAGTTCACGATCGTCAAAAGCGCTGATGGCCACCCGCAGTTGCGCCTGCCACTGCTGCCATTCCAGTTCGGTATCGCTGCGTGACGCCGTGGCCAGCTCGCCGGGCCGTTGATCGCGCGCCAGGATCTTGCCCACTTTGCTCACCGCCACGCCGCGTTCGATCCAGTCAAGAATGCGATGAACCGTGTCGATATCGGTGCTTGAGTACAGCCGATGCCCACTTTCGGTGCGAACGGGCTGAATCAAGCCATAGCGACGCTCCCAGGCACGTAATGTCACCGGGTTAACACCTGTAAGTCTTGCCACTTCACGAATTGGAAACAGCACCTCGGCGTCAGCCTGACTATCGGGTGCTGCTTCAAGAGACGGAGCTATGATTTGGGACATCAGCTGTCAGCAATATCCATATGGATTTGGATCCTATTTAACGCCCATTGAAGCCCATGATTCAAGATCTACGGCGATCCATCCGAAGTTTCTGGCGTATTTCGGCAAAACAGGAATAATCCTTGCCTGTTTTTTACGTCGCTGCAGCACCCCGCAGCCTCGTTCGTGCGCCGCTTACCCGGCCCAGCGCACTCGATACCTGGAGATACACCATGTCTACCTCACCCGTCACGTTGATGGTTGCGCGCCGCGTCGCCAAAGGTCGCTACGAAGAATTGATGGCTTGGCTGCGCGAAGGCGAGCAATTGGCCACTGACTTCCCGGGCTACCTGGGTTCCGGCGTACTCGCCCCGCCACCCCATGATGATGAGTTCCAGATCATCTTCCGCTTCGCCGATGAGAAAACCCTGCACGCCTGGGAATTTTCCGCCTCGCGCAGCGCCTGGCTGAGTCGCGGCAGCGAGCTGTTTGCCAACCCTTGCGAGCGTCGTGTCAGCGGTATCGATGGCTGGTTTGGTGCCGTAGGGGCACGCCCGCCGCGCTGGAAACAGGCGGTCGCGATTTGGCTGGCGTTCTTCCCGGTGTCTTTGTTGTTCAACTTCGGTCTCGGCCCGCTGCTTGGCGAGTTGGACCTGTTCAGCCGTGTACTGGTCAGCACCGCCGCCCTGACGCCGCTGATGGTTTACTTCTTTATTCCGCTCTCGACGCATCTGTTGGCGAACTGGCTGCACCCCTCGCCACCGCGCAAAGTCACCGAAGCCGCCGTATGAGCACAGGGGCCGGGTCGCTGGTATAGTTTGCGCCTGCCAGCGACTTGAGCCTCCCATGATTGCAACCCACGCACCGATCCTGATCACCGGTGCCGGCCAGCGCGTCGGCCTGCATTGTGCTGAGCGCCTGTTGGATGATGGCTACTCGGTGATTTTCAGTTACCGCAGCGAACGCCCAGGTGTGCAAGCGCTACGTGAACGAGGGGCCATCGGCGTATTTGCCGACTTTTCCGGCGAAGCCGGGATTCTTGCCTTCATCGCGCAGTTGCAAACCCATACCCAAAGCCTGCGTGCGATCATCCACAATGCTTCGGCCTGGGTCGCGGAAACACCGGGCGACGCAAGCCACGCGTTTATCGACATGTTCAGCGTACACATGCTTGCGCCGTACCTGATCAACCTGCATTGTTCACCCTTGCTGCAACGCTCTACACCTGCCGATATCGTGCATATCAGCGATGACGTGGTGCGCAAGGGCAGCCGTCAGCACATCGCCTATTGCGCCACCAAGGCCGGCCTCGACAGCCTCACGCTATCGTTTGCCGCGCAGTTCGCGCCGCTGATCAAGGTCAACGGTATCGCGCCGGCCATGGTGATGTTCAACGAAGGCGACGACGCGGCCTATCGCGCCAAGGTCCTGGCCAAGTCGGCCCTGGGCATCGAGCCCGGGCCTGAGGTGATCTACCAGAGCGTGCGTTACCTGCTGGACAACCCCTATGTCACCGGTACCACCCTGACCGTCAACGGCGGGCGGCATATCAAGTAAGCCGTTTGCGAGGATGTTGTATGACCCTTTCCCTGCCCCACCACTACCGCGAAATCCTCAAGGGCCTGGGCGAAGACCCAGAGCGCGAGGGCCTGCTCGACACGCCCAAGCGTGCCGCCAAGGCCATGCAGTACCTGTGTCATGGCTACGCGCAGAACCTGGAAGAAATCGTCAACGGCGCGCTGTTCGCCTCCGACAATGACGAGATGGTGATCCTCAAGGACATCGAGTTGTACTCGTTGTGCGAGCATCACCTGCTGCCCTTTATCGGCAAGGCGCACGTGGCCTATATTCCGACCGGCAAGGTGCTGGGCCTGTCTAAACTGGCGCGCATCGTCGACATGTTTGCCCGGCGCCTGCAGATCCAGGAAAACCTTACGCGGCAAATCGCCGACGCCATCCAGGACGTGACCCAGGCCGCCGGCGTGGCGGTGGTGATCGAAGCCAAGCACATGTGCATGATGATGCGCGGCGTAGAGAAACAGAATTCAACCATGAACACCTCAGTGATGCTCGGCGCCTTCCGCGAATCGAACACCACGCGCATGGAGTTCCTGCAATTGATTGGACGGAGCAAGTAGCAATGCCACAACTTCAACCAGGCATGGCGCGTATCCGGGTCAAAGACCTGTGCCTGCGCACTTTTATCGGCATCAACGAGGACGAAATCCTCAACAAGCAGGATGTGCTGATCAACCTGACCATCCTGTATGCCGCCCAGGACGCCGTGCGCGACAACGATATCGACCACGCCTTGAACTACCGCACCATCACCAAGGCGATCATCGCCCATGTGGAAGGCAACCGCTTCGCCCTGCTGGAGCGCCTGACCCAGGAATTGCTGGACCTGGTGATGAGCAACGAATCGGTGTTGTACGCCGAGGTGGAAGTCGACAAGCCCCACGCGCTGCGCTTTGCCGAGTCGGTTTCGATCACTCTGGCCGCCAGCCGCTGATACTAAGTGAGCCCTATGAACGACCAACAACGCCTCGAACTCGAAGCCGCCGCCTTTCGCCGATTGGTGGCCCATCTGGACAGCCGCAAGGATGTGCAGAATATCGACCTGATGAACCTCGCCGGCTTTTGCCGCAACTGCCTGTCCAAGTGGTACAAGGCCGAGGCCGATGAGCGCCAGATCGAGGTCAGCCTCGATGACGCCCGTGAAGTGGTGTACGGCATGCCGTACGCCGAGTGGAAAGCCCAATACCAGCAAGAAGCCAACGCCGACCAACAGGCCGCGTTCGCCAAAGGAAAACCCCATGACTGATCTGAACACCCTGCGCGCCAGCCTCAACAGTGGCGAACACGTCTTTGCCGACACCCTGGCCTTTATCGCCGACGGTTACGACTACCAGCCACAAGCGTTCACCAATGGCGATGTGGAAAACGCAGCCGGACAAAACGAAGGTTCGTGCAAGACCCTGGGTCTGGCGTTGCTGGAAGGCTTGAGCGATCAGGAAGCGTTGCTGGCGTTTGGAGAGCACTACCGGTCGGTGGTGGCGACGCCTGAGGGCAGTGACCATGGCAATATTCGGGCGTTGATTGCCCATGGGTTGGATGGGGTAAAATTTGCCGCGCAGCCCCTGGCTCGCAAATCCTGAGTCAAATACATATCCAAATGTGGGAGGGGGCTTGCTCCCGATAGCAGGTTTCAGCCAAGTATTAGTTGGCTGACACACCGCTATCGGGAGCAAGCCCCCTCCCACATTTTTTTGCAGCGTTGTTTAGAACGAAGCGTCCTTCAAACCATCGAGGTAGCGCTCGGCATCCAGGGCCGCCATGCAACCGGCGCCGGCCGAGGTGATGGCCTGGCGGTAGACGTGGTCAGCCACGTCGCCGGCAGCGAAAATGCCTTCGATGTTGGTCGCGGTAGCATTGCCTTCACGGCCGCCCTGCACCACCAGGTAGCCATCTTTGGCTTCCAGCACGCCTTCGAACAGCGAGGTGTTCGGGGTGTGGCCGATGGCGATGAATACACCGTCGACTTTCAATTCGTCAAAGCTGCCATCGTTGTTCTTCAGGCGCGCACCGGTCACGCCCATGTTGTCGCCCAGGACTTCATCCAGGGTGGCGTTGAGCTTGAGGATGATCTTGCCTTCTGCCACACGGGCATGCAGCTTGTCGATCAGGATCTTCTCGGCGCGGAAGGTCTCGCGACGGTGAACCAGGGTCACAGTGCTGGCGATGTTGGCCAGGTACAGCGCCTCCTCCACAGCGGTGTTACCACCACCGACCACAGCGACCGGCTTGTTGCGGTAGAAGAAACCGTCGCAGGTAGCGCAGGCCGAAACCCCCTTGCCCATGAACGCTTCTTCCGATGGCAGGCCCAGGTAACGAGCACTGGCACCGGTGGCGATGATCAGGGCGTCACAAGTGTAGACGCCACTGTCGCCGGTCAGGCTGTAAGGCTTCTTGGAGAAGTCGACCTTGTTGATGTGATCAAACACGATCTCGGTTTCAAAGCGCTCGGCGTGCTCTTTCATACGCTCCATCAGCACCGGGCCGGTCAGTCCGTGGACATCGCCCGGCCAGTTGTCGACTTCGGTGGTGGTGGTCAACTGACCGCCCGCCTGCATGCCGGTGATCAGCAGCGGCTTGAGGTTGGCCCGGGCAGCATAGACGGCAGCGCTGTAACCGGCAGGGCCGGAACCGAGAATAATCACTCGCGAATGGCGGGTATCAGACATGACTCGCTCCTATCGACCGCCCGGACTACAAGGCGGCTGGAATAAAAAAGGGACCACGAAGCACTTGGGGAAGGCTTGAACTCGCAGGCCCTGAAAATAATGGGTGCAGCGTATCGAGGGGGGCAAGATTAAGGAAATACGGAATAACAATCCAGCTCATAGGTGGTCTCTATGCAGTCGGCCCGATTAATCGACGCCATTGCTCCCCCTAATGTTACTGATGATGTCGCCGCTTTCGCCCACGATACAAAGCCGGTAAGGTCGGCGCGTTCGTCATCCTGCTCGGAGTTCACCATGCCCGCCCCCGCTCTTTCCGGTCCGCAATACCTGCGTGAAGGCCTCAAACTGGTGTTGAGCCCCGGCTTGCGCTTGTTTGTGCTGCTGCCGCTGGCGATCAACCTGGTGCTGTTCGTCGGCTTGATCTATTTCGCCGGCCATCAGTTCAGCCTGTGGGTCGACCATCTGATGCCGACGCTGCCCAGTTGGCTGAGTTTTCTGAATTACCTGTTGTGGCCATTGTTTGTGGTGTTGGTGGTGCTGATGGTGTTTTTCACCTTCACCATGCTCGCCAATATCATCGCAGCGCCGTTCAACGGCTTTCTCTCGGAGAAGGTTGAAGTGGTGGTGCGCGGCACCGATGACTTTCCGGCGTTCAGTTGGGGTGAGTTGATCGCCATGGTGCCGCGTACCCTGGCCCGGGAAATGCGCAAGCTGGGCTACTTCCTGCCGCGGGCCATCGGACTGTTTATCTTGTCGTTCATTCCAGTGGTCAACCTGATCGCTGCGCCGCTGTGGTTGCTCTTTGGCGTATGGATGATGGCAATCCAGTACATCGACTACCCGGCCGACAACCACAAACTGGGCTGGAACGAGATGCTCGCCTGGCTGCGCCAGAAGCGCTGGCAGAGCATGAGCTTCGGCGGCGTTGTCTATCTGGTGCTGCTGGTGCCGGTGGTCAACCTGCTGATGATGCCGGCGGCAGTCGCCGGGGCGACGTTGTTCTGGGTGCGTGAGCAAGGTGCCGAGGCGATGACGCAGCAAGCCGTGACCCCGTCATAAATCCATCATCACTCAGACACAATGGCGACATGGCCCACGGTGACACTGTGGGTCATGACGACAGCCTCGCTTCACATCACCCTCATTACCGAAACCTTCCCGCCGGAAATCAACGGCGTGGCCAATACCCTTGGCCGCCTGTGCGAGGGTTTGCGCTCGCGCGGTCATCAGGTCGAACTGGTGCGTCCACGCCAGGGCGCTGATCAGAGCCGACCGAGTGACGATCAACTGCTGCTGTGCCGCGGCTGGCCATTACCCGGTTATCCAGGGCTGCAATGGGGCCAATCGTCGATGCGCAAACTGCTCAGACGCTGGAGCCATCAGCGCCCGGACGTGTTGTATATCGCCACCGAAGGGCCGTTGGGTTTATCCGCTCTGCGTGCGGCGCGGCGTTTGGGAATCAGTGTTGTCAGCGGCTTTCATACCAACTTCCAGCAGTATTCGAACCAGTACGGCTTGAGCCTGCTCAGTCGCATGGTCACCCATTACCTGCGCTGGTTTCACAACCGATCGAGCCTGACCCTGGTACCAAGCGCCAGTCAGCGCCTGGAACTGGAGCGTCGGCATTTTGAGCGCCTGGGGATGTTGGCCAGAGGCGTCGACAGCCAATTGTTCCACCCCGCCAAACGCGACAGCGCTCTGCGCGAAAGCTGGGCATTGAATAATGAGCAAATCGCAGTGCTGCATGTAGGGCGGCTGGCCCAGGAAAAGAACCTGGGCCTGCTCAAGCGCTGTTTCGAGACCTTGCAGAACAGATACCCCTTGCGTCAGATGAAACTGATCATCGTCGGTGATGGACCACAACGAGCAATGCTGGAAAAGGACCTTCCCGAAGCAATTTTCTGCGGTGCCTTGCGCGGTGAAGAACTGGCTCGTCATTACGCGTCCGGCGATGTGTTCCTGTTCCCCAGCCTGACCGAAACCTTTGGCAATGTGGTACTGGAGGCCATGGCGTCAGGGTTGGGGGTGGTGGCCTACGACCAGGCTGCCGCCACACAGCATATTCGTCACGGCTACAACGGGGTGCTGGCGATGCCGGGTGACGAAAATGCGTTTTGCGACGCCGCCAATTGGCTGCTGGAGGACGCGGAAAGTTTACGCCGTATGCGCCTCAATGCGCGTCAACACGCGAGCCGCCAGGGCTGGCCAGCGATTGTCGAACAGTTCGAGCAGCAGTTACGAGGCGTGTGTGGGGAACATTTTATCGTCCCAACACAGCCGCACGCAGGCTGAAGACTCAGCAATGACTGTAAGTCACTTCACCTGCCTGACAGACGAGCCCCCGAGTAATGGCCCAGGCGTTAGGCTTTTTCGCGCCAGAGCGCCTGAATAAGCGCCCCCACACAGGATATTTCTGGAACGCTGCAGGATTTATCACCACCCACATGACACCTGTCTTATCAGGGGTGTCTTTTACAGATCGAACCCAAGAGGCAGGCATTCATGATGGAAACTTAAGAGATAACTATGTCGACACTGATAAACGAATCCATGGTTCCACGGTACCCGACTACCGATACCTTCAGCCAGAGGCCTACGGGGCCCGACAATGGCTGGTACCGCCCGCAGCAACCCCCACGTCCCGACTACGGCTGGCATCGCCCGCAGCAACCTACACGTCCCGACTACGGCTCGCATCGCCCGCAGCAACCTACACGTCCCGACTATGGCTGGCATCGTCCGCAGCAACCCACACAACCCGACTATGGCTGGCATCGTCCGCAGCAACCCACACAACCCGACTATGGCTGGCATCGTCCGCAGCAACCCTCACAACCCGATTACGGCTGGCATCGTCCGCAGCAACCCTCACAACCCGATTACGGCTGGCATCGTCCACAGCAACCCTCACAACCCGATTACGGCTGGCATCGTCCACATCAGCCCACGCGCCCCGACTACGGCTCGCATCGTCCACAGCAACCGACATACGACCAAACCCTGACGCAGCCAGTACGCCCCTATTGATCAGCCAACCCCAGGAGATACGGAACATGTCAATTTATGGAATGGGTGTACGCAATGGCGTCAACATGCCCACCGCGCAATGGACCCAGCAGCAACAATGGCTGGATCAAGCCCGTGCTGAACCGCCAATCTACGGCCAGCCTGGCCATAAAGACACGCTCAAGACTGATCACAGTAAAGAGTTGAATAAGCGACCAGAGTATTAATCGCTAAAGAGAAGAAACTCCCTGTGACGCTCACAGGGAGTCCAGCCTTTTACACCAGAGTGGTCAACGCGTCGCGACTGAAGGGCAAGATGTCCCCTTCGCGCCCTTCGCGCACCTTCACGGCCCAATCCGGGTCCACCAGCAGCGCACGCCCTACGGCCACCAGGTCGAACTCATCATTATTCAGGCGCTCCAGCAGCTTTTCGAGGCTGGCAGGTTGCGCGACCTTGTCGGTGTTGACCATAAATTGCAGGAACTCACCATCCAGGCCAACACTGCCCACGGTGATAGTCGGCTTACCCGTGAGCTGACGCGTCCAGCCAGCCAGGTTGAGGTCGGAGCCTTCAAACTCCGGCTCCCAGAAACGGCGAGTGGAGCAGTGGAAAATATCTACGCCGGCCTCAGCCAATGGCTTGAGGAACTCACCCAGCGCCTCAGGGGTTTGCACCAGGCGTGCGGTGTAGTCCTGCTGCTTCCACTGCGAGAAACGCAGGATGATCGGAAAATTCGGCCCTACAGCAGCACGGGTGGCCTCGATCAGCTCAATGGCAAAGCGCGAACGGTTGGCCAGGCTGCCACCGTATTCGTCGGTGCGCTGGTTGCTGCCCTCCCAGAAGAATTGATCCACCAGGTAACCGTGGGCGCCATGGATTTCTACACCGTCCATGCCGATCGCCTGGGCGTCACTGGCAGCTTGGGCGAAGGCGTTGATCACGTCCCTGATGTCCTGTTGCGTCATACCGTGCACAACCACGTTGCCGTCCTTGAGCTTTTCCATCGGGCCATAAGCAGGCACGCTGGCATCAGGCTCGGTGCCAATACGGCGCACGCTACCCACATGCCACAACTGCGGGACAATCTTGCCGCCTTCGGCGTGTACCGCGTCGACCACTTTCTTCCAGCCGGCCAGCGCGGCCTCACTGTAGAAATACGGGACGTTGGGGTAGCCGTTGGACGCCCGGTGATCGACCACGGTACCTTCAGTGATGATCAGGCCCACACCGGCCGCCGCACGACGACGGTAGTACTCGATGACCTTGGAGTTGGGTACACCACCCGGAGAGAACGAACGGGTCATGGGCGCCATGACCACGCGGGTCGACAGTTGCAGTCCACCGAGTTGGAAGGGTTTGAACAAGGCTTGGACAGGCATGGAGCACTCCACCAGGACGGGATTTATGACGCGGATAATATGGCGAGTGTGCAGCGCTTAGTAGCACTATTGATCTGGGTGATTAAAGGGGTAGAAGTAGCCGAATACCTGTAGGAGCGAGCTTGTTCGCGAAGAATCCGGGAACACGCGTTAAGTCAGGATCAACGCGTTATCGTTGGCGATCTTCGCGAGCAAGCTCGCTCCTACAGTGGGTGTGTTTCAGCTCAGGGCTTTTTCGATGGCCTGGATGATCGTCGGGTCGTCCGGGGACGTACGCGGCGAGAAGCGCGCGAGTACCCGGCCATCTTTACCCAACAGGAATTTCTCGAAGTTCCAGGTGATGTCCCCTGGAAACTCGGCGCCCTCACCTGCCAGCAAGCGGTACAGCTGATGACGATCCGGGCCGTTGACCTCGAGCTTGCTGCCCAGGGGAAAACTCACCCCGTAGTTCAGGCTGCAGAACTCGCGGATCTCTTGTTCGGTCCCCGGCTCCTGGCCTGCAAACTGATTGCACGGCAAGCCGAGCACCGTGAATCCCTGGTCCCTGTATTGCTGGTAGAGGTTTTCCAACGCCGCGTATTGCGGGGTCAAACCACATTTGGACGCCACATTGACCACCAGCACAACCTGGCCCTTGAAGGGCGCCAGCGGTAGCTCTTGTCCGTCCAGGGCTTTGAGTTTCAGATCGTGGAAAGCACTCATGACGAACTCCAGATATCCCATATTCTTTGCATTGCAGCTCTCGGAGCTTACAACCGGCGAGTCTTCAATCATAGACGCCGGTGACAAAACTCGCCTGCAGGTTACTGAGCGGTCGGCCAGGGCAGAATCGGAATCGCCGTCACCGCGTTCTGCGGGCTGCCTTCGATCAGGCGGTCGCTGTAGACCAGATACACCAGGGTATTGCGCTTCTTGTCGAGGAAACGCACCACCTGCATGGTCTTGAACACCAGGGAGGTGCGTTCCTTGAAGACTTCGTCCCCGTCCTTGAGTTCGCCCTTGAAATGGATCGGGCCAACCTGGCGGCAGGCAATCGAGGCCTCAGCGCGGTCTTCGGCCAGGCCCAGGCCGCCTTTGACGCCGCCGGTCTTGGCACGCGACAGGTAGCAGGTCACGCCGTCAACCTTGGGGTCGTCAAACGCTTCGACCACAATCCGGTCGTTAGGGCCGACAAACTTGAACACCGTCGAGACCTGGGCGATTTCTTCGGCCGAGGCCAGCAGTGGCATGAGCAATAACAGGCCGAGTAATCCCTTCATTACACGCATCGGGTATTCCTTTCGTTTAAACCAGGATGAGGTTATCGCGGTGCACCAGCTCCGGCTCCGCCATATAGCCCAAGAGTCCGACAATAGCGTCAGACGATTGTCCAATAATCTTCTGCGCCTCAAGGGCGCTGTAGTTGGCCAGGCCACGGGCAATCTCACGACCGTCCGGCGCGACGCAAACCACCATTTCGCCACGGCGGAAGCTGCCCTGCACCAGCTTGACGCCCACCGGCAGCAAGCTCTTGTTGCCTTGGGACAACGCCGAGACCGCGCCCTCATCCAGCACCAGGGTGCCACGGGTTTGCAGATGCCCGGCCAGCCACTGCTTGCGCGCCGCCAGCATGCCGCGTTCCGGCGACAGCAGCGTACCGATGCGCTCACCGGCCTTGAGGCGATCCAGCACGCGCTCCAAGCGCCCACCAACGATGATGGTATGGGCACCGGAACGCGCAGCCAGGCGAGCGGCGCGCAGTTTGGTCTGCATACCGCCACGGCCCAGGGCACCGCCGACACTGCCGGCGACCGCATCCAGTGCGGGGTCATCGGCGCGGGCTTCGTAGATCAACTGGGCATCGGGGTTGTTGCGCGGGTCGGCGTCGAACATGCCGTCGCGGTCGGTGAGGATCACCAACAGGTCGGCTTCCACCAGGTTGGCCACCAGCGCAGCCAGGGTGTCGTTGTCGCCGAAACGGATTTCGTCTGTGACCACGGTGTCGTTTTCATTGATGACCGGGATGACCTTGAGCTCCACCAAGGCGCGCAAGGTGCTGCGGGCATTGAGGTAGCGCTTGCGGTCGGACAGGTCGTCGTGGGTCAGCAGGATCTGCGCCGTGTGGCGGCCGTGCTCGGCAAAGCTGGACTCCCAGGCTTGCACCAGGCCCATCTGGCCGATGGCCGCGGCGGCTTGCAGTTCGTGCATCGCGCTGGGTCGCGCGGTCCAGCCGAGGCGGCTCATCCCGGCGGCAACAGCCCCGGACGACACCAGCACCAACTCGACACCGGCCTCATGCAAGGCCACCATCTGCTCGACCCAGACGCTCATGGCTGCGCGATCCAGCCCCTTGCCATCGGCCGTCAGCAACGCACTGCCGATCTTCACGACCCAGCGCTGCGCACCTGTCACTTTGCTCCGCATCATCTTCAACCTTAGAGTGAGGGCCGCGCGACCCAGCGCCGCCCATAACGTTATACCCGGATACCAAAACGCCGCTCCAGGGAGCGGCGTTCAAGTTTATCGCAACGAATCAATCGCGCACGTAAATGATTTCCGGACCGTCTTCATCATCCACGTCTTCTTCGTCCCAATCATCGTCGCCGATGTCATGGACCGACTTCACGCCGCTGCGGCGCAGGGCACGCTGGTCGTCCAGGGCCTGCAACTGGGCACGGGCTTCGTCTTCGATCTGCTGGTCAAGCTCGGCAAGCTCGGCCTTGAATACCGGGTCGGCCGCCAAGCGGTCGGCTCGGTCTTCCAGGTAACGCATGATGTCGCGGGTCAGGCGTTCGGTGCCTTCTTTGGCAATGGCCGAGATCACATAGACCGGGCCTTCCCATTCCAGGCGATCGACGATTTCCTTGACGCGCTCTTCGTGCTCTTCCTCAAGGATCTGGTCGCACTTGTTCAGGACCAGCCAGCGATCACGCTCGGCCAGGGCCGGGCTGAACTTGGTCAGCTCGCTGACGATCACTTCGGCGGCATCCGCAGCGCTGGTGTCATCCAGCGGCGCCATGTCGACGAGGTGCAGCAGCAAACGGGTGCGGGACAAGTGCTTGAGGAAGCGAATGCCCAGACCAGCACCGTCGGAAGCCCCTTCGATCAGGCCAGGAATGTCGGCAACCACGAAGCTCTTCCAGCGGTCGACGCTGACCACGCCCAGGTTTGGCACCAGGGTGGTGAACGGGTAGTCGGCGACCTTCGGCTTGGCGGCCGATACCGAGCGGATGAAGGTACTTTTGCCGGCGTTCGGCAGGCCCAACAGGCCCACGTCGGCGAGTACTTTCATTTCCAGCTTCAGGTCACGCTGTTCGCCCGGCTTGCCCGGCGTGGTCTGGCGCGGCGCACGGTTGGTACTGGACTTGAATCGGGTGTTACCCAGGCCGTGCCAGCCGCCCTGCACAACCATCAGTTTCTGGCCGGCCTTGGTCAGGTCGCCAATCACTTCCTGTGTCGCGGAATCGATGATCGTGGTGCCGACCGGTACGCGCAGTACCAGGTCCTCACCTTTTTTGCCGGTGCAGTCGGTGCTGCCACCGTTGGAGCCACGCTCGGCATCGAAGTGCCGGGTGTAACGGTAGTCGACCAGGGTGTTGAGGTTTTCGTCGGCCATCATGTAGATGGAGCCACCGTCACCGCCGTCACCGC
Organism: Pseudomonas sp. 910_23; assembly: GCF_052850795.1. Lineage (NCBI taxonomy): Bacteria > Pseudomonadati > Pseudomonadota > Gammaproteobacteria > Pseudomonadales > Pseudomonadaceae > Pseudomonas > Pseudomonas sp. 910_23. Next base: position 266,208 of record NZ_VXCZ01000006.1, read on the forward strand.
CGTTCGGACCACCGTTTTCGATGAATTTTTCGCGACGGAAACTCATGCAACCGTTACCGCCGTCGCCTGCTTTTACTCGGATGGAAACTTCATCAACGAACTTCATAACAAAACGCCTCTCGCCGCATGGACGAGCTTAAGAAACCAAGACATAAGACTCTTGCAAAAATGAGCGCAGCGACCTCAATCAGCGACCGCAAACTTGCGCCTGAGCTCATCACAAACAGCTTTGCAAGAGACTCACTCCACAAACGAAAAAGCCCCGTCGCAAGACAGGGCTTTTCCAGCGATCTCGCAATTAAGCTGCGACAACGCTCACGTAACGGCGGTTGAACGCGCCCTTTACTTCGAACTTGATCACGCCTTCGATTTTAGCGAAGAGGGTGTGATCTTTACCCATGCCAACACCGTAACCGGCGTGGAATTGGGTGCCGCGCTGACGCACGATGATGTTGCCCGGAATGATTTTCTGGCCGCCATACATCTTCACGCCAAGGCGTTTGGCTTCTGAGTCGCGACCGTTACGGGTACTACCACCAGCTTTTTTGTGTGCCATGAGTCAATTCTCCTAGTGAGGAATTAGGCTGAAATTAAGCCTGAATACCGGTGATTTTGATCTCGGTGTACCACTGGCGGTGGCCCATACGCTTCATGTGGTGCTTACGACGACGGAACTTGATGATGCGGACTTTATCGTGACGACCTTGGGAGATCACTTCAGCCACAACGGTAGCGCCAGCAACAACTGGAGCGCCGATGTTCACGTCATCGCCATTGGCGACCAACAGAACGCGATCAAAAGTAACGGATTCGCCAGTAGCGATTTCCAGTTTTTCGATCTTCAGGTATTCACCTGGGGCGACTTTGTATTGCTTGCCACCAGTAACAATTACTGCGTACGACATGGTATTTCTCCGATAATCCTGCTCACCCAGCGCTTTATAAGAAGAGGTATTGGCTGGCATGGCTGCATGGGATGGACGTCCCGAATGCAATTGCGTAAGGCAGGTGCTGCCCAGGAAGTTCAGGGTGCGCGATTGTACGCAAGCTATGGGAGGCTTGCAAGGGGCCGTCTATCGCGCCTTGACACCCGGGGGTCAGGGTCCTAGCATGCCGCGCAACCCTTCTGGAGCGACTGTCGCTGATGCAACCCCAAGCTTTCTACCGCGCGGTCGCGGACGATTTTAGCGCCGTCGACGGCATCATCAAGCAGCAGCTGACGTCTAAAGTGCCGCTGGTCTCCAAAATTGGCGACTATATTACGTCGGCGGGCGGTAAACGCCTGCGTCCTTTATTAGTACTGCTGTGTGGCAAGGCGCTGGGCCGCGAAGGCGATGACCTGCGCTTGCTGGCCGCGACCATCGAGTTCCTGCACACCGCCACCCTGCTGCATGACGACGTGGTCGACATGTCCGGTATGCGGCGTGGCCGCGAGACCGCCAATGCCATGTGGGGCAACGCACCCAGCGTGTTGGTGGGCGACTTCCTGTACTCGCGCTCGTTCGAAATGATGGTCGAACTGGGCTCGATGCCGGTGATGAAGATTCTTTCACAGGCCACGCGCATCATCGCCGAAGGCGAAGTGTTGCAGCTGTCCAAGGTCCGCGACGCCAGCACCACCGAAGAAACCTATATGGAAGTGATTCGCGGCAAAACCGCGATGCTCTTCGAAGCGTCCACCCACAGCGCTGCCGCGCTGTGTGGCGCCACCGCCGAACAGGCCGAAGCCCTGCGTACCTTTGGCGATCACCTGGGCGTGGCGTTCCAACTGGTGGATGACCTGCTCGACTACAAGGGCGATGCCGAGACCCTGGGCAAGAACGTCGGTGACGACCTGGCCGAGGGCAAGCCAACCTTGCCGCTGATCTACACCATGCGCGAAGGCACGCCGGAACAGGCCGCCCTGGTGCGCAAGGCCATCCAGAAAGGCGGGATCGAAGACCTGGAGGCCATCCGTGCCGCCGTCGAAGCCTCCGGTTCCCTGGAGTACACCGCGCAACTGGCGCGTGACTACGTGGCGCGGGCGATCCAGTGCCTGGAAGCCTTGCCGGCCAGTGAATACCGGGATGCATTGGTGGAACTGAGTGAGTTCGCGGTGGCCCGTACTCACTAAAATCACCAGCAGACGCAGGACAATGTGGGAGGGGGCTTGCTCCCGATGGCAATATGTCGGCCAATATATAAGGTGGCTGATACACCGCCATCGGGAGCAAGCCCCCTCCCACGTTTGGAATCCATTGCCAATTCAAGATCCCGCCCGAGCTACAAAACCCTATATAATGTGCGACTTTTAGTCATCCCTGAATCTCAAGGAGCTTTAGTGAGCACGTTGCCACCCTGCCCGAAATGCAATTCCGAATACACCTACGAAGACGGCACCCAACTGGTCTGCCCGGAATGCGCCCATGAGTGGTCCGCCAATGGCGAGGCCGAAGTGGCCGGCGATGAGACCGTGAAGAAAGACTCTGTGGGCAACGTCCTGCAGGACGGCGACACCATCACCGTGATCAAGGACCTCAAGGTCAAGGGCACCTCACTGGTGGTCAAGGTCGGCACCAAGGTCAAGAACATCCGCCTGTGCGACGGTGACCACGATATCGACTGCAAGATCGACGGTATCGGCCCGATGAAACTCAAGTCCGAGTTCGTGCGCAAGGTCTGAAGCTGCTGCATCCATCCCGCGCCCGCCGCGGGATGGCGTTTCGCCCTCCTGATTGATCGAAAACAATATCCACACAAAAAAACCCGGAAACCGCCAATAGATACTTGCTATTCTACGAATAAGAATTATTCTCATTGAAACTCATCAAGGAGAACGACCATGACTTATTTGATAGATGCCTGGCTGGATCGCCCCCACCCTTACCTGCGAATCCTGCATCGGGAAACCGGCGAAGTCTGTGCGGTGCTTGAGGAAGAAGCGCTGAACGAACTACAGGACCAGGGTGACCTGGACGTCAATGGCCTGAGTTCCAGTGAGCCTGGAGTACTGAAAGAAGTGGTGAGGAATTTGTTTCTGTTCTGCTATGCCCGAGCATTGCGCCCGGCGACCGATTTGAATGGCAAGTTCCATCCATGAAGAAACTGGCAAATGCCTGTTGGGGCGAACGCGTTCGTCCCAACAGGTAACCAGCAGGTCTTACAGAACGTCGAGCAGCTCGACGTCGAATACCAGAACGCTGTGCGGCGGGATGCTGCCAACGCCTTGAGCGCCGTAAGCCAGTTCGCTCGGCACGTACAGACGCCATTTGCTGCCGGCATTCATCAGTTGCAGGGCCTCGGTCCAGCCAGCGATCACGCCGCCAACCGGGAATTCTGCAGGCTGGCCGCGCTCGTAGGAGCTGTCGAACACAGTGCCGTCGATCAAGGTGCCGTGGTAGTGGGTACGCACTTGATCTTCACGGGTCGGCTTGGCGCCGGTGCCGGCAGTCAGCACTTCAAATTGCAGGCCGGAAGCCAGGGTGGTGATGCCATCACGCTTGGCGTTTTCAGCCAGGAAAGCCAGGCCGGCACCCGCGGCGGCTTCAGCCTTGGCAGCGGCTTCGGCTTGCATGATCTCGCGGATCACTTTGAAGCTGGCAGCCATTTGCTCCTGGTCAACACGGCTCGGCTGGCCTGCAAATGCGTCGGTCAGGCCGGCCAGGATTGCGTCCAGGCTCACGCCCGGCGGCGGGTTGTCGCGCAGTTGGTCGCCCAACTGACGGCCGATACCGTAGCTGACGCGGGTTTCGTCGGTGGACAGATTAACTTCGGACATGAAGAGGCTCCGCTGTAGGACAACAGGGTTTCCCGCGCTGCCCAGAACTAAAAGGGCCCGCAGACTAGCACACAAGAGCAGCCCATGATCAGCCCCCTCCCCGGCTACCAGAGCGCCAGGTCGTAGGTCAGGTACAACCGGTAGTTGTCCCGATCACTGGCATAAGTCGAGCGGTAAGTGGCCTTGCGCAACTCCACGCCCAGTCCTTTGAACGTGCTGTCCTGGACCACATAGCGCAGATTCGTGTCGGACTCCCACTCACGCGCCTCGCGCCCTTTGAACTCGCCGTTTTGCCCTTTGTAGTAGCGGGTCATGAAACTCAAGCCCGGCAGTACCGCCGTCAAGTCATAGTCGTAGCGCAGCATCCATGTCTGCTCACCAGCCTGGATGAACTTGCCAACACCGGCGTTACTGAAGGAATACACCGTCGACACGCTGGCATACGGCAACGCTGTGTCGCCGCTGACTTTCTGATAACCAACACCCAGCGCCTGCGGGCCCAGGCGGTAAGTGAACAGACCGCTGAACATGTCACTGTCGACCTCGCCGTTACGCGCCTCACCCGCTTCGTTACTAATGAAGTAGCGCAAGTCGCTGGTCAGTGTGCCGCTGCCCAACGGCTGCTTATGCACCAGGCCAAAGAATTGCTGGCGATAGAATTGGCGCATTTCACCGTAGTACCAGGTGCCGCTGAGCTTCGGCGTAAACGCGTAGCTAGCGCCGGCAAAATCGAAATCACTACCCTTTTTTCCGCTGTAGCCCTGGGGATAAATATCCACACTGTCAGTGGAGTTACGCAACTTGAATTTGTCCAGGTGCCCAGCGTGCAGGTACAGGTCACGAATACCACTGTATTCCACTTGTGTGCCTTGGAAGGTCTGCGGTAACAAGCGGCCATCGTTGTGCACCAGCACCGGGATTTTCGGCAGCAACGTGCCGGTTTTCACCACTGCATCGCCCCAGCGTATCTTGGCCGAGACGCCCAGGCTGGAAAACTCACGGGCCGCATGACCATCGTCGTGCACAGGCAACAAGCCCGTCCCGGCGTGCGTCGGGCTGGAGTCGAGACGCAGGCCCGCCAGCCCCAGGGCATCCAGGCCAAAACCCACGGTGCCCTCGGTATAACCAGACTGAAGATTAAGCAGAAAACCCTGAGCCCATTCCTTGCGGTCTTCACCACCGTCGCGGTAACCGTCGTTGAAGTAGAAATTGCGCAAGGTCAATCGGCCGTGGGAATCCTCCCAGAAACCCTGGGCCATCAATGTCGGTGACAGGCTCGCCAGCAGCCCCGCCGAGACCATTCCCCCTTTCGTGAAAAACTCACGCATAAACCATTCCTCAATGCCGTGTTGTGTTTTTTATGGGCAGTTGCACCGCGCGGCAGGCTGGACGGCATGTCGCGTTGGAGCGGACACTAACGGCTCGTCGACAGCCCCACAACGTTATGCGAGAAGCGCATCAGGCTATGCGTGAAGTACCGGCCGCCCTTCCCAACCGACAGGAAAAACACGGTGAACCTCAAGCAACTCGAAGCCTTCAAAGCGATCATGGCCACCGGCTCGACCATCGGCGCAGCAACGCGCATGGGCCTGTCGCAATCGGCGGTCAGCCGCCTGCTGAGCCAGTTGGAAGAGCACTTGGGTTTTGCCTTGTTCCTGCGCAAGAAGGGCCGCCTGATGGCGACGCCCGAAGCCGAGGAACTGCTCGCCGAAGTCGCCGGACTGGTGGATGGCATGCAACGAATCCAGCGCCTGGCCGACGAAATGCGCGTGGGCCGCTCACGCAAGAGCCTGCTCAAGGTCGGGGTGCCCACCAGCATGACCCAGGAGCTGTTGCCGCGCATCGTGGCGCAGTTTCTCAAGGAGCATGACGACATTGTCGTGGAACTGCTGACCGGTTCTTACGACACGATCGAGCGTGCGGTGCTGGACCGTTCCGCCGACCTGGGCTTTGTACGCCTGCCCACGGAAATACCTGACTTCGATGTCGAGCCGGTGCTGCAAACCGAAGGCGTCTGCGTGATGCCCGCCGACCATCCGCCGACCATCCGCTGACCCGTCACGCCTGCATCGAAGTGCAGCATCTGCGCGATGTGCCGTTGGTGATGCTCGGCCGGCAACGGGCATTGCGGGCCGAGCTGAACCAGGTGTTTCGTGCCGCCAACCTCACGCCGCAGGTGCGGGTCGAGGTGCACTCGGTCGGGGCTGCGTGCAGCTTCGTTGCCGAGGGGCTGGGGGTGTCGATCGTCAATGGTCTGCTGGCCAGCCACTTCCGGCACTTGCCCATCGTCACCCGCCCGTTTCGCCCGGCGCTGCCCTACGCATTCGGCCTGGCGTTTCGCGCCAATGAGCCCAGGTCGCAGCTGGTGAACGCGTTTGCCGAGCATCTCAAGCAGCGTCTGTCCGCACAAAACGCATAGCCCAACCCAACCCACGCATAACGTTGTCGCCGCGAAAACTTTGCCCTAGTGTCCGCCCCACACGTGTCACCCCTATAACAATAACGGCGCAAGCCGGGGCCACTAGCATGAGCGAATCCCAGAGCATCCCCACCCAAGCAGCGGTGGGAAATACCACGCAACGCAAGCAGATCAATCCCGCCATCATCCTGCTGAGCATCGTCCTGCTCGCAGTGGCGTTTACCTACGCCGTGAACTCGGGCACGTTCCAGCGCCAGAATGGCCTGGTGATCCCGGGCTCTTACCAGGTGCTGGAAAAACACGACTCCCTGAGCCAACTGTTCGCACTGGAACCACGCAAAGCCGGCGACACCGTGGCTCGCCCGGTGTCCCTGGTGGAAGGCTTCATGGCGATTCCCCAGGGCATCGAGAAGCGTGCGGCACTGATTTTCATGGTGCTGTTCATCGGTGGCATGTTCGGCGTACTGAACAAGGCCGGGGTGATCGACGCCGGGCTGGAGCGCATGCTGGGTCTGACACGGGGCAATATCTATGTGCTGGTGCCGTGCCTGATGCTGGTGTTTTCCGCCGGCAGTACCTTCATGGGGCTGGCCAAGGAATTTATTCTCATCGTGCCGTTGATGGTTGCCATGGCTAATCGGCTGGGGCTGTCGAACCTGATCGGGCTGGCCATCGTCACGATCTCAGTCAAGATCGGCTACCTGGCCTCGATATCCAATCCAGTGGCGCTGTCCGTGGCCCAGCCGATGGTCGGGCTGCCGATCTTCAGTGGCCTGAGCATGCGTGTGCTCGCCTACTGCAGCTTCCTGCTGGTGGGCATTGCCTTCGTGCTGTGGAGTATTCGCAAGCACGGTTACGATGCCACGGCGCAGATCACTTTCGAAAGTACGCCGTTGCCCCTGCGCCATCTGATCAACCTGATCGTACTGCTGACGGGCATCGCTTTCCTGGTCTACGCCTCCAACCGCTGGGGCTGGAAATACCACGAGCTGTCGGCGTTCTACCTGCTGCTGACGCTGGCCTTCAGCGTGATCGCCGGGCTCGGCGCCAGCGTTGCCGCCAGTGCTTTTGTCGATGGAATGAAGAAGGTGCTGATCGCCGGCGTGCTGATCGGTCTGGCTACCGCCGTGGAGATCATCCTCAGTACCGGCCAGGTCCTGGACACCATCGTCAACAGCCTGGCCAACCTGGTGGGCGACCATGGTCCGATCGTGTCGGCCTACGGCATGTTCTTCGCACAACTGGGGCTGGATGTGCTGATCCCATCCACCTCCGGCCAGGCGGCGGTAACCATGCCGATCTTCGGGCCCTTGGGTCAGTTGTCCGGCGTCAGCCCGCAGACCACGGTGTTCGCATTTCTGATGGGCAATGGCCTGACCAACATGATCACCCCCACGTCCAGCGGTCTGCTGGTGCTGTTGGCCACCGCCAATGTCGGTTGGGGCCAATGGGCGCGCTACATCCTGCCGCTGTTCCTGATCTACGCCGTGCTGGCGATGGTGTTGCTGGCCATTGCGGTAACGAGCGGGTACTGAATCGATGAGTGTTCTCCCCATGCATATTCTGCACAACCAAATGATCCGGATGCGTGACGGCATCCACCTGGCCACTGACATCTATGTGCCGGAGGACAGCAATGGGCCGTTTCCGGTGGTGATCGAGCGCACGCCCTACGACAAGAGCAAACCCTCCCGCTCGGAAAAACAGCTCGACGGCCAACACATCTCCCGTGAGCAAATGGCCGCACGGTTTACCGAGCAAGGCTTTGTCGCAATTTTCCAGGACTGCCGTGGACGCTACGCCTCCGAAGGCACATTCACCAAATACACCGCCGAGGGCGAAGACGGTTTCGACACCCTGGCCTGGATCATCCAACAGCCCTGGTGCAACGGCAAGATCGGCAGTATGGGCTTGTCTTATGCTGCCCACACACAACTGGCGATGGCTTGCCTGCACCCGCCGGGCCTGAGCAGCATGGTGCTCGACAGCGGCGGCTTCGCCAACGCCTACCATTGCGGGATTCGCCAGGGCGGCGCCTTCGAACTCAAGCAGGCCACCTGGGCCTTTCGCCAGGCCAAGGAAAGCCCTGCTGCCCTGGCCGACCCGTTGGTTCGTGAAGCGCTGGAACAGGAAGATATTTATCAGTGGTTCACGCGTATGCCATGGCAACCCGGGCAATCGCCCCTGCGCCATGTGCCGGAATATGAAGCCTATGTGTTGGAGCAATGGGCTCAGGGCACCTTCGGTGAGTATTGGCAAAAGTCTGGCCTCTATGCCGAAGGTCACTACGCACAACTGCCCGATATCCCGGTGCTGTTCATGTCCAGTTGGTACGACGCCTACGTCAGTTCGACCCTGGCCAATTACCGCGCCTTCACACTCCAAGGTACGGCCAGCCAACGACTGGTGATGGGCCCGTGGCTGCACGGCGACCGTAATATCAGCCACAGCGGCGATGTGGAATTCGGCCCGCAAGCCGCCTTTGACGGCCAGGTCGATCAGGATTGGCTCAGTTGCCGACTGGCCTGGTTCGAGCAATCCCTCAAGCCGTCGCCGCGAACCACAACGGCCAGCGTACAGGTGTTTCTGATGGGGGGCGGCAGCGGTAACCGCGACGAAAACGGGCGCCTGCACCATGGCGGCCGCTGGCTGCACACCACGCAATGGCCGCTGCCCGGCAGCCAAACACTGACCCTCTATCTGAATGCACACAGGCAGTTGAGCCGCACGGCACCTGTCGAGGCTGACGCCCACTTGAGTTACCGCGCCGACCCGGCCCACCCGGTCCCGACCATCGGCGGTGCGCTAACCTCCGGCGCCCCTGTGTTTGTTGGCGGGGCCTTCGACCAACGGGAGCGCCTCGATTTTTTCGGCACCCAAGGGGACAACCGTCCCCTGGCCCAGCGCGATGACGTGCTGGTGTTCCAGACCGAGCCGCTCGACGACGACCTGATCGTCGCCGGTGACGTGCAGATCGAGCTGTGGATCGACAGCGATGCACCCGACACCGACTTCACCGCCAAGCTGGTGGACGTGTACCCGCCCAGCGCCGACTACCCCGAGGGCTTTGCGATGAACATCACCGACGGCATCCGTCGCTGCCGTTATCGCGACTCATGGGAACAACCGACGGCCCTGACGCCGGGTGAGCGAGTGAAAGTGCTGATCGAGCCTTTCGCCACCTGCAACCTGTTCAAGCGCGGCCATCGGTTGCGCCTGGACATCGCCAGCAGCAATTTCCCGCGCTTTGACGTCAACCCCAACAGCGGCGAGCCTTCAGGCCAGGCCAGCCACCCTCGGGTTGCCCACAATAATGTGCACCTGAGCCACGCCGCCGCCTCCTGCCTCAGGCTTACCGTGGTGCCCAACACGGCGGAGTCCTGAGCGCATCGGATCGCCATTGCTGCACGGTAATGGCGACCCTTCGTCACCCCGCAAGAAAAGTACTTCAGAATCATCCTTTGCCGCCGATACAGCCCTACACATCTTGGCTGGCTCAAACAACAACACACCGTCCAGCAGACAGACATCACTCTTCAAGGAGCTTTCGATGAACAGCTGGTTCGGTAACATCAGCGTCAATCTCAAACTCGGCCTGGGCTTTGGCCTGGTGCTGGTCCTCACCTCGATCCTGGCGCTCACCGGCTGGACCAGCCTGGGCGGCCTGATCGACCGCAGCAACTGGATGAGCGACATCACCCAGCTCAACGCCTCGCTGACCAAGCTGCGGATCGTACGCCTGCAATACATGCTGGCCAATGGCGACGAAGCCGTGGCGCAGAATGTGCAGACCAGCCTGGATGCCTTCGCAGCTCAACAACAGAAATTGCTGGACAGCTTCAAGAGCCCGGAAAACCTCAAACTGCTCAATGACCAGAAAGCCGTCATCACTGCTTACCGCCAGTCCCTGAACAAAATGCGCGAGGCCTACCGCAATGGCAACGCTGCGCGCGACGTCATGGGCGCCAAAGCCGATGTCGCCAACGCACAAATCAATGCACTGGAAACCAGTGTGCAGCAGGCGCCCGATAGCCCGGAGCGCTTCACGCAATTTCTGGCCGTGACCCAAGCCAAGAATGAGTTCCAGCAAGCTCGCTACGAAGTGCGCGGCTATACCAATAGCCCCAACGCAGAAACCGAAGCCCGCGCTGCTGCGCAACTGGAAAAAGCCGTCGGCGGTTTGAAGGGCCTTAGCGCGGCGTTCGGTACCGGCCAGCAAAACGCATTGTCCGCACTGGAAGCCGCCCTCGGAGCCTATCGCAGCGCCGTGCAGAGCTACAAGGCAGCCAACGCCAACATCGTCACCGCCCGCGCCGAAATGACCACCCAGGGCGCCGATATCGTGACGATCAGCGACAAGCTATACGACATCCAACTGGAACGTCGCGACGCTGAAAGCACCCAGGCCCGCAGCCTGCAATTGATCAGCACCTTGCTGGCACTGCTGGTCGGCGTGATTGCCGCCTGGGTCATCACCCGTCAGATCACCCGTCCGATTCAGGACACCCTGGCGGTGGTGGAGCGCATCGCTTCAGGCGACTTGAGCCACAACATCCAGGTGACCCGTCGTGACGAGCTGGGCGTATTGCAACAAGGCATCCAGCGCATGGGCACGACCCTGCGCGAGTTGATCAGCGGCATCCGCGATGGCGTGACCCAGATCGCCAGCGCCGCTGAGGAGCTATCAGCCGTGACCGAGCAAACCAGCGCCGGTGTGAACAGCCAGAAGATCGAGACCGATCAGGTGGCCACCGCCATGCATGAAATGACCGCTACTGTGCAGGAAGTTGCGCGCAATGCCGAGCAGGCGTCCCAGGCGGCTTCCGACGCTGACGGCCAGGCCCGTGAAGGCGACAAGGTGGTGGCCGAAGCTATCGCCCAGATCGAACGCCTGGCGGCCGAAGTCGCCCGCTCCACCGACGCCATGACGCACCTGCAACAAGAGAGCAACAAGATCGGCAGCGTGATGGACGTGATCAAGGCCGTGGCCGAACAGACCAACCTGCTGGCCCTCAACGCCGCCATTGAAGCGGCGCGTGCCGGGGAAGCCGGCCGTGGCTTTGCCGTGGTCGCCGACGAAGTGCGTGGCCTGGCCCAGCGCACGCAGAAATCCACCGAAGAAATCGAAGGCCTGGTGGCCGGCTTGCAGAACGGCACCCAACAAGTCGCCAGCGTGATGAACAACAGCCGCAGCCTCACCGACAGCAGCGTCGAACTGACGCGCAAGGCCGGGGTATCCCTGGAAAACATCACCCGCACCGTGTCGAATATCCAGTCGATGAACCAGCAGATCGCAGCGGCCGCCGAGCAGCAGAGCGCCGTAGCGGAAGAGATCAGCCGCAGTATCGTGAATGTGCGGGACGTGTCCGAGCAGACCGCGACTGCCAGTGATGAGACGGCCAAGTCGAGTGTGGAACTGGCTCGATTGGGTAGCCAGTTGCAGCAGATGGTCAGTCATTTCCGGGTGTAGAAACCAAAAAGCCGCCTCGATCTAGACCGAGGCGGCTCCACCTCTCAGACCTTAACGGTCATCGAAGCTGTCCCGCAGGAACTTCCATACGTGATACGCACGCAGGCAGTTCACTACGAGGTTCCATGTACGTCGTGCAAACTTAGACATACTCGGCCCTCCGTGAGTTGGGCCTTACCTCCAGCGCACTTACCGGAACATGTGGGCCTTTGGATGCACACCAGTGCTCCTGTGAGGCGGCTGGGTTTATGGTCCTCCCGCGTGAATCCGGCACGGATTACTAGCCCGTGGCGGGCGGTCCAAAATTTGCGCGCGAACCCAGCCAACCTACTTCACGACGAACACAGAACGAGGGCGATACTAGCTCAGCACTCTGCTCCAAGGTGTACCGAACAACGGCCAGCTAGCCTTAAAATCTGTTGCTGTTTTTTGCAAAGTTAAACAACACAAAAGATCAATGCTGCCGTGAAAAACTCTTGTTCGTCTGGTGTTGCATAACGCCCTAAAGCAGCAGTAGTATTGTGACCACGCCAGTGCTCCTGTGAAGCCGCAACCCCAGCCACTAACTGGGTTTGCAAAAAAAACCGCCCTATCAAGGCGGTTTTTTATTGCCTGCCATTTGCCACTTAGCCCTCGCTGTCCTCGACAAACACCAAGCGATTCCCGAACGGATCCCGGATGCTCATTTCCCGCGATCCCCAAGGCGTTTCCTCGACCCCAGGCTTGGCATAGCGGTAATCCTTGCCGAGCAATTGCTGCTGGTACGCATCCACCCTTTGCGCCTGGATCCGCACGGCCGCCCCCGGCGAAGCATCGCCATGATGCTCGGACAAATGCAGCACGCACTCCCCCAGCGACACCTGAAGGTACAACGGAAAATTCGCCTCGAAGCGATGCTGCCAATCGACCTTGAACCCCAGGAAGTCGACGTAGAACTCCAACGCCTTGACCTCGTCGAAAATCCGCAGAATGGGGACGACTTTTCCTAAGTGCATGGCGCCAGCTCCGTATAAAAGAACACCCACTATAGAGCCGTAAACCCACCACGCAAATCCCCGCTGCGCGCCAGGAAGCGGCCCGCTCGCTCACCGTTCGCCTGCCCCTCGCGATAGCTCAGTACGCCATTGACCCACACACCCTCAATCCCTTCAGCCGCGCGCTGTGGCGTGGTGAAATCCGCCACATCCCGCACCCGCTGAGGGTCGAACAGCACCAGGTCGGCCCAGTAGCCTTCACGGATTTCGCCACGCTCGGACAACCCAAAACGCGCCGCCGATAAACCGGTCATCTTGTGCACCGCCGTATGCAACGGGAACAAACCGACATCCCGGCTGAAATGCCCGAGCACCCGTGGGAAGGCACCCCACAAGCGCGGATGGGGAAACGGGTCTTCAGGCAAACCGTCCGAGCCCACCATCGACAGCGGATGGGCGAGGATGCGCCGCACATCGGCTTCATCCATGCCGTAATACACCGCCCCCGCCGGCTGCAAGCGACGGGCCGCGTCGAGCAGCGAAACACCCCACTCGGCAGCGATATCCTGCAAATCGCGCCCGCCCATTTGCGGGTGCGGCGTCGACCAGGTGATGGTGATGCGAAATGCGTCGGTGACTTGCTTGAGATCCAGGGTCGAGGAGCTGGCGGCATAGGGATAGCAATCACAGCCCACCGGATGGTTTTTTGCCGCAGCTTCCAGGGCCGCCAACAACTGCGGACTACGCCCCCAGTTACCGGCACCAGCGCATTTAAGGTGGGAAATAATCACTGGCACCCTGGCATGTCGGCCGATCAGAAACGCCTCATCCATTGCCTCCAGCACCGGCTCGAACTCGCTGCGTAAATGCGTGGTGTACACCGCACCATAGGCCGTCAGTTCCTCAACGAGTTGCAACACTTCATCGGTCTCGGCGTTGAATGCGCTGGCGTAGGCCAGGCCTGTGGATAACCCCAGGGCACCGGCCTCCAGGCTCTCTTGCAACTGCACGCGCATGGCCGCGATTTCATACGGTGTGGCGGTGCGATGCAGGTCATCCATATGGTTGCTGCGCAGCGCGGTGTGGCCGATCAATGCCGCGACGTTCACTGCCGGATGGGCGCCTTGCACTGCGTTGCGATAATCGCTGAACCGCGGATAACAGAACTGCTCACGGCTGCCCAACAAGTTCATTGGGTCTGGCGGGTCACTGCGCAAACTCACCGGCGAAGCGCTGATGCCACAGTTGCCGACAATCACCGTGGTCACGCCCTGGCTGAGCTTGGGCAGCATCTGCGGCTGGCGGATCACCACCGTGTCATCGTGGGTGTGCACATCGATAAAGCCCGGCGCCAATACCCGGCCATGCGCATCGATGACATGCGCGGCCTCGTCGGCGGACAGGTCACCCATCGCCTGGATGCGCCCACCGCGCACGCCCACATCGGCGACAAACCCTTCGGTGTTGCTGCCATCAATGACCAGCGCCTGGCGAATCAGCGTGTCGTATTTCATATCAGTCTCCAAGCGGCAGGCTGTCAGGGCCGCCGCGGTAATCATCCAGGGCCAGCTTGATCCGGCGCAGGCGTTCCTGATTGTCGTCCGGCAAGGCCAGCGCCAGCTCGGTGGCAAGCAGGTCGATGGCCAGTAACATGCCGTAGCGGGCGGCGGTGGGTTTGTAGATAAAGCTGGTCTCCGCCGGTTGCAGCGGCAGCAACACATCCGCCAGTTCGGCCAGGGGTGAGTCCGCGAGGGTGAGGGCAATAATCCGCGCGTCGTAGTTGCGCGCCAGCTTCACCACATCCAGTAATTCGGGCGTACGGCCGGTGAGGGAACAGACAATCAAGGCATGTTGCGGGCCCAGGGTCGCGGCCGTGACGCGCATCATCACCGGGTCATGGCAGGCGGCAATCGGGTAGCCCAGACGCACCAGGCGCACTTGCAGTTCATCACTGCACAGGCTGGAGGGGCCGCCCATGCCGAACGCGTGAATCATCCGCGCCTTGCTCAGCAAAGTGACCGCGTCGGCAAAGCTGTGCTGGTTGAAACCGGACAAATGCTGGCGCAACGTCGCTTCGATATCGCCCAGGATTTGCCGATGAAAGGCCGACTGTTCCGGCAGCCCCGCCGGGTCCAGGAAGCGACTGCCCACGCCACTGGCCTGGGCCAGTTGCAGGCGCAAATCGCGCAAGTCACGGCAGCCGACGCTGCGGGCAAAACGCGACAAGGTCGCGGTGCTGACCTCGGCCCGCTGAGACAACGCCTCCAGGCTGGCCGAGGCGGCAAAGCCCACATCCTCAAGCATCAACTTGGCGATACGCCCTTCGCCGGCGCTGAACGAGTCCTGGCGGGCGCGGATCTGGTAGAGGATGTCCATGGAGGCTCCGGTTAGAGGGTCAGGCTCATAAAACCAGTGACAGGCCGTAGGTCAGACCGAAGGCGACCAGCGAAATCAGGGTCTCCAGTACGGTCCAGGTCTTGAAGGTCTGGATCACCGTCATATTGAAGTATTCCTTGATCAGCCAGAAGCCGCCGTCGTTAACGTGGGAAAAAATCACCGAACCCGCGCCGGTCGCCAGCACCAGCAATTCGGGGTGTGGATAACCCAGGCCCAAAGCAACGGGCGCGACCACCCCGGATGCAGTGGTCATGGCAACGGTGGCCGAGCCCGTGGCGATGCGCATCAACGCAGCGAACAGCCAGCCCATCACCAGCGGCGACAAGTGGAACGCGTGGGCCAGGCCGAGGATTTCATTGGTCACACCGGCATCCACCAGAATGCGATTCAAGCCACCGCCCGCGCCCACCAGCAAGGTGATACTGGCGGTCGGCGCCAGGCACTCGTTGGTGAACTTGAGAATCGACTCCCGGTTGAAGCCCTGGGCCAGGCCCAGGGTCCAGAAACTCACCAGGGTCGCCACCAGCAGGGCGATCACCGAATTGCCGATAAACAGCAGGAACTGATTGAAACCGCTGCCCGGGGTGGAAATCACATTGGCCCAGCCGCCGATCATCATCAGTACCACCGGCAACAGGATGGTGCCCATGGTCAGTGCAAAACTGGGCAGGCGAGTACGCGGTTCGCGCTCGATAAACTGGCGCTCCAGCGGGTTCTCGGCCGGCAGGTGAATATGCGGCACGATGAACTTGGCGTAGACGGGGCCGGCGATGATCGCCGTGGGGATACCGATCAAAATCGCATACAGCACCGTCTGCCCGACCGAGGCGTTGTAGGCCAGCACCGCCATCATCGCCGCCGGATGCGGTGGCACCAGCGCGTGCACCACCGACAAACCGGCGACCATCGGCAGGCCGACCATCAGGATCGACACGCCCACGCGCCGCGCCACGGTAAAGGCAATCGGCACCAGCAGCACAAAGCCGACCTCGAAAAACAGCGGCAGCCCCACCAGGAACGCAATGCACACCATCGCCCAGTGGGCGTTGCGTTCACCGAAGCGGTTGATCAGCGTACGCGCCACCTGCTCGGCGCCACCCGACTCGGCCATCATCTTGCCGAGCATGGTGCCCAGCGCCACCACTAGGGCGATATGCCCCAGGGTTTTACCGACGCCCGCCTCATACGACCCCATGATCGTGTCCGCCGGCATTCCGGCCATCAGCGCGAGGCCGATGGACACCAGCGTAATGACGATAAACGGGTTGAGTCGGTAACGTGCAATCAGCACGATCAATGCAATGATGGCAATGGCAGCGTATGCCAGTAGCCCGAAGCCCGGTAATGCGGCCATGCGGTACTCCTCGGAAAGGGTCACGTCGAATTGGTTGTGAAACTCATAAATCATTACCGAGGAGTATTTTCAATTTTCATGAAAGTAATTTTCGCCCACGGACAAGCGTTGTCGCATGGAGATATGTCCAGCGCCAGCCCATGAAAATACGGGGGATGTTCTTACATGAAGATCAGGAATGCCGGAAACTCAAGCGCCGCCCTTGAGTCATAGAATGCGCATCCACTCATGCTCAGGAAACCGCCCATGATTCGCACCACACTCGTCGCCAGCGCCCTGCTTCTCTGCTTGGGCGGCACAGCGTATGCCGCCGACAATGCCGCGTTGAAAAAATGCATGGACAGCGCCAATACCACGGCAGACATGGTCAATTGCAACGCCAAACAAGCGAAGGTTCAGGACGAGCGCTTGAACCGCGCCTACAAGACCGCCCTGGCCGCCCAGGACGGCGCGCACAAGCAGCAACTGCAAGACGTGCAGCGCCTGTGGATCAAATACCGCGATGCCAACTGCGCCTTCGCCGGCAGCGCCACCGGCGGCACCATTGATCAGGTCAACGGCTCCGGCTGCGTGTTGGACATGACCCAGACCCGCGCCCAGGAGCTTGAAGACCTGGTAGGCCCCTGACTGCTGGAGCCGGTCTATTGTGGCGAGGGAGCTTGCTCCCTCGCCACAGGGGCTCACTCAGTCATGGTGAACCCTGGCGCGCTTGAGCAGCTTCTTGCAGCGCTCGGATAAATGCAGCACCCGCAGATGCTTACCGGCCTTGGCATAGCGCTCGCGCAACGTCATCAGCGCAGCGATCGCCGAATAGTCGACAACACTCAGGTGGCGGCAATCCAGCGTCACCTGGGCCGGGTCATTGGCCGGGTCGAACTGGTTCAAGAACGGCGTGGTCGAGGCGAAGAACAAGGTGCCATGCACCCGGTAAAGCTTGCTGCCGTCGGCCTCCAGATGTTCATCGGCGTACAGCTCTCGCGCCTGCTGCCAGGCAAAATTCAACGCGGCGATGACGATACCGCACAGCACCGCGGTGGCCAGATCCGTGAACACGGTGATGATCGTCACCGCCATGATCACCAGCACATCATTGAGCGGCACCTTGTTGATCACCCGCAACGAGGCCCAGGCGAAGGTCTGCTGCGACACTACAAACATCACGCCCACCAGCGCCGCCAGCGGAATACGCTCAATCAGCGGTGACAGAAACAGAATGAACAGCAGGATCATCACGCCGGCAAACACCCCGGAGAAACGCCCGCGCCCACCGGAGCTGAGGTTGATCACGGTTTGCCCGATCATCGCACAACCGCCCATGCCGCCAAACAGGCCCGAGACCATATTCGCTGCGCCCAGCGCCACGCTTTCGCGGTCGGGATAGCCTCGGGTTTCGGTGATTTCGTCGGTGAGGTTGAGGGTCAGCAGGGTTTCCAGCAGGCCGACCATCGCCATCAGGAACGCGTAGGGCGCGATGATGCCGAGAGTGTCGAAGGTCCAGGGGATTTGCGGCAGGGCGAAGGTCGGCAAGCCACCGGCGATATGCGCCATATCGCCCAGCGTACGGGTCGGCAGACCAAGCAGGTACACCGCCAGACCAACGCCAAGGATCGCCACCAACGCGGGCGGCACAGCTCGGGTCAGGCGTGGCAGCAGGTAGACAATCGCCATGGTCACCACAACCAGGCCCGCCATCACATATAAAGACGTGCCGCTTAGCCAGCGTTCGCCGCTCTTGAAATGTTCCAGTTGCGCCAGCGCAATGATAATCGCCAGGCCGTTGACGAAACCGAGCATCACCGAGTGCGGCACCATGCGCACCAGCTTGCCCAGGCGCAGCAGGCCGAAGGCGATCATGATCAACCCGCCCAACAGTACCGTCGCCAGCAAGTATTCCACGCCGTGTTGCACCACCAGCGCGACGATCACCACCGCCATCGAGCCGGCTGCGCCCGAGACCATGCCCGGGCGGCCGCCGAACAAGGCAGTGAGGGTGCAGATGATAAAGGCGCCGTAGAGCCCCATCAGCGGGTTGAGGTGGGCCACCAGGGCAAAGGCGATGCATTCGGGCAGCAGCGCAAAAGACGTGGTGAGGCCGGCCAGGGCGTCGGCGCGCAGACGGGTGAGGTTCATGGAGTACCGGGGAATTGCGAGGGATAAGGCGGGGAATGGTACGGAATTGCGGCGAGTGGGGCTAGCCTCCCGAACTGAGTGGCCCCAATCGGGAGCAAGCCCCCTCCCACACTTGAATGCATTCCAAAGTTGGAATTCGGTCAAATGTGCGAGGGGGCTTGCTCCCGATAGCTACACCCAGGTCTCAAGCGAATCAGACCATCTCGTCGCGAATCCACTCCACCACAGACGTACGCTTGGGCACCCAGCCCAGCAGTTCGCGAGCGTGCTTGCCGCGTACGCGACTGTTGGAGCCCAACCCATAGTTGGCCATTTCATAGCCCCACTCGGCTTCAGCCTCGGCCAACGGCCAATCCTGCGGTTCGCCCAGGTTCAGCGCCTGGGCAATGGCCGTAGTCATGTCGATAAACGCCGCTTCGCCGCTTTCCACAAAGTAGAAAGTACCCGGGACGTTTTTGGTCAGTGCCAGCAGATACAGGGCGACCACATCCTCAATGTGCACGTTGGACCAGATATTCTGCCCGCTGCCCACATGGCGCACTACACCGCTCTTGCGTGCCTGCTTGAGCAAGCGTGGCAATTGCACGCTGTCACGCTTTACGCCCAGGCTGTGGCCGTAGATCAGGGTGTTGCAGATCACCGCCGAATTCACACCGTCACTGGCCGCCGCGAGGATCAGGTTGTCGATCGCCACCCGCGCGGCTTTGTCGACGGTCGGCTCAGGCAGGTTGCCTTCGAAGTAGATGACTTCACTGGCCTTGCCGCCCGACGCATCACCGACAATGCTCGACCCGCTGGTATGCAGGAACGGCTTGTTCGAGCCTTTCAAGGCGGCCAGCAAGGTTTCCACGGCGGCGCGATGGTCGCTGCTGGCAGCGTTGATCACCGCATCAGCCTTCTGTGCCTGCTCGGTCAATACGGCTGCGTCGTCGAGGGTGCCGATCACCGGCGTAATGCCCAGGGCGGTCATTTCGGCGGCTTGTTCGGCGCTGCGCACCAGGCCGGTGACGTCATGGCCAGCGTTGACCAGGCCGGTGGCGATGGAACCGCCGATAAACCCTGCTGCACCGGTAACGAATACATTCATGGAGGTTGCTCCTGACTGGGTAAGTGATGCGCCCAGTATCCAGCCCCCACTGCTGTCGAATAAGCCCGTACGGCCCAATTCACTCTTGCGTGCAAGTCACGAATCAGCGCGCATACCGCGCCAGCTTGGCCTGAATGAACTCCAGGAAACACTGAATGCGCAGCGCCAATTGCGAGTTGCGATAGAACACCGCGTGGATCGGCTGGCGATAACCACTGTTGAACGCCTCCAGCATGGGCACCAGACGGCCGGCATCGATATCGTCGACCGTCATGAAATTCGACAGGCAACAAATACCCTGCCCCTGCAGCGCCAACTGGCGCACAGTTTCGCCACTGGATGCGCTGACACTGGGCTGGATCAGCCAGCGGTCACCTTCGCCATGACGCAGCGGCCAGTGGTTGAGGGTCTCGGTGTGAGTGAAGCCCAGCAAGGTGTGATCGGCCAACTCGGCAACGGTCGTCGGCGTGCCGTACTGCTTGAGGTAGTCGGGGCTGGCCAGGATATGCAGCGGCGTGCTGCCCAGGCTGCGCGCATGAAGGGTCGAGTCGGCCAGGGTGCCGATACGAATGGCGATGTCGGTGCTTTGTTCGAGCAGGTCGATGATCAAGTCGTCGCTGTTGAGCTCCAACTGGATATCCGGGTACAAGCGGCGAAACTCGGCGATGTACGGCACGATCCCGTGCAGCATGAACGGCACGGCGGCATTGATACGCAGGCGACCGGCCGGTTTTTTCTGGCGCGACGACAGGCGCTCTTCCAGCTCGTCCATCTGCGCCAGGATCACCTTGGCCTGCTCGAAGAAGTACTTGCCCTCTTCAGTCAGGTCCATGCGTCGCGTGGTGCGGTTGATCAGCGTGGTGTCGAGCTTGGCTTCCAGGCGCGACAGCGTGCGGCTGACCGCAGACGGCGTTTGCCCGACCTTTTCGGCGGCGGCAGAAATCGAGCCGCATTCAATCACGCTGACGAAGATCTGTAGCTCATCGGAACGGGCTTTCACGGGCGGTCCTTCATTTATCGGCTGACACAGGCACGGTCATTATTAACCAGCCAGCAACAAATGGCCTCCCAACAACGCCATGCCCGTGAAAAACCCACGTTTGAACCACAGCGCACTGATGCGTCGGCGAACCACTTGGCCCAGCCACATCCCCAGCAATGCCGGCACCAGCGCCAACACTGACGCACCGATTTCACCACCGCCCAGGGCTCCGCGCCAGGCCAGCCCGGCGGCCAGCGCCAGTGTCGACACCGTGAACGACAGCCCCAGCGCCTGCACCAACTGATCACGACTCAAGCCCAGCGCTTGCAGATACGGCACCGCAGGGATCACGAAAACACCGGTGGCCGAGGTGATGATGCCGGTAATCAGCCCACACAAGGGCCCCAGCCAGCGCTCGGTCCGGGGCGCGACCTTGAAGGTCGGCAGGAACAAGCCGCTCAACGCATATACCAGCAACGCCGCACCCAACGCGCGGACCACCCACGGCCCACCGTCCATGCCCAGCCACACGGAGCCTAGCCCGGTGCCGCAGAAAATAAGCAACAGCATCGGCCACAGGCGTTTGAGCAAGGCACTCAAATGACCGCCAAACGTTAGCTGCCAGAGGTTGGTGATAGTCGAAGGAATGATCAGCAGAGCCGCAGCCTGCGCCGGTAACATAGCCAGGCCGAGCATGCCCATGGCTACGGTGGGCAGGCCGAGGCCGATGATGCCTTTGACCGTACCGGCCAGCAGGAAGGTGGTAATGACCAACGCCGTCAAGGTTGGACCGAGGTTTTGGTAAAACGCTAGGAAGGTATTCATGCACCGATTGTGCAGGGCTGGAGAGAGGCTGAAAATTCGCCATATACTGAGGCAGCCTCTTGTTTTTTGTGAGGCTGATGCCGTCATCGCAGGCAAGCCAGCTCGCACACTTGAATGTATTCACAGTTCAACATGTGGGAGATGGCTTGCCTGCGATGACGCCCGCCCAGTCACCGGAAACCTGCAGCCATGCACTTTGACCTGATCGACCTGCGCCTCTATCTGCACATCCTCGACAGCGGCAATATCACTGCCGGTGCAGCCCGTAGTCATTTATCCCTGGCGGCCGCCAGCGCACGCATCCGGGCAATGGAGTCTTCACTGGGCATCGCGTTTCTTGAGCGTGGCCGCCGTGGCGTCACCCCAACGCCGGCAGGCAAAGCCCTGGCTCGGCATGCTCGCCTGCTGTTGCAACAGGCCGAACACCTGCAACAGGACCTGGCCGAATACGCCAATGGCGTCAAAGGCCAGGTACGCTTGCTGTGCAATACCACCGCCCTTAGCGAGTACCTGCCTGAATTGCTCGCACACTTTTTGCGCGAGCACCCCAACCTCGATATCGACTTGCAAGAATTGCCCAGCCTGCGCATCACCCACGCCTTGCGCCAGGGCACCGCCGACCTGGGGATTATTTCCGATGCCGTGGACACCCACGGCTTGCAGACCCTGGCGTTTCGCGATGATCCGCTGGTGTTGATCACGCCCCTGGACCACCCGTTGACCCGCCCGAGTTTTATCGACAGCTTGCAATACGACTACGTGGGCCTGGCGGCCAACAGCGCGCTGGCGGTTTATCTGGAAGAACAGGCACTGCACACAGGCTTTCGCTTGCAGACACGCATTCGCGCCGACGGTTTTGATGGGTTGATTCGCATGGTCGCCGGCGGCGCGGGTCTGGGCATCGTGCCGCAGGCAGCCTTGGAGCGCTGGCCGTCAGAACGCCGTTTCAAGGCCCACCCCCTGCAAGAGGAGTGGGCCTGCCGCTCGTTGCTGTTATGCGCACGCTCGTTCGAGCAACTGCCGGGTTACGCCAGGGCTTTGTTCGACGCCTTGGCCCTGCCCTTGCGGAAGAACCCGTAATACACCGCCGACAGAATCAACAGGAACGGCACGCCGAATACCAAGGTCATCTTGAACGCTTCGGTGAAATAGGTGGTGATCATTACCGCCCCCATCAGCACCAACCCCAGCAGCGTACTGTAGGGAAACAGGCGCAACTGGAACGACAACTTCGCCCCACCATGGCGCTTGCGATAGCGGCGAAAGAACAGGTGCGTGAGGAAGATCATGAACCAGGTGAAGATCGCGCCAAACATCGAGATCGCCATCATCAGGGTGAATGAGCTTTCCGGGTACACCACATTCAAAAGAGTCGCCAGGGCAATGCCCGAGCTGGACAGCAACAGGGCGTTCAGCGGGATGCCATTCTTGCTCAAGGCGCCCATGGACTTGGGCGCAAAGCCTGCGCGCGACAGGCTGAACATCATGCGCGTGGTGATGTAGAGCTGGCTGTTCATGGCCGACAGCGCCGCGATCAGGATCACGAAATTCATCACCCCGGTGGCGCCGGGAATGCCGATGGTCTGCATCACCGTGACAAACGGGCTCTGGGCCTGGCCGGCCTGGTTCCACGGCACGATGGCGAGCATCAGCGCCAGGGTCAGCAGGTAGAACACCACCAGCCGCACGATGGTAGCGCGGAAGGCTTTCTTCACCGCCTGCTCCGGGTCGGCGGCTTCACCAGCGGCCACGGCGATCATCTCGACGCTGAGGTAGCTGAAGATCGACACAATCACCGCGATCCACATGCCGCTCAAGCCATGGGGGAAAAAGCCGTCGTGGGCCGTGTAGTTCTGCACGCCATAGTCCGGGTTGCCGGAGCCGAACACCACATACACCGCCAGGATGATGAAACCGACAATGGCGCTGATCTTGATCGTCGAGAACCAGTATTCGAAGTTGCCGAAGGTCTTCACGCTGATCGCATTGAGCACAATCAATACACTGGAAAACGATACGATCCATACCCATTCCGGCACATTGGCGAACCAGTACTTCATGTACATCGCCACCGCTGTGACCTCGGCCCCCACCGCCAGCACAATCGCCGCCCAGTAGGCATACCGCACCAGGAACCCGGCCAACGGGCTGATGTAGAACTCGGCATAGGCGCCAAAGGAGCCAGAGGTGGAATGGGCCACGGTCATCTCTGCCAGGCAGCCCATCAGCAGCAAGGTGATCAAGGCGCCGATGGCATAGCTCACCAGCACGCTGGGCCCGGCATAGCCAATGGCGTAGGCGCTGCCCATGAACAGCCCGGTGCCGATGGCGCCACCGATAGCGATCATGCTCATCTGGCCGGAAGTGAGCTGGCGCCTGAGGCCCAGTTCGCGGTGGGTGATTTCTGCAAAGCCGTTGTCTGGCGTGGTCACTGGAGTGCCCCTTTATTATTGTGATGGTTGCTGCTGGCGGTGAATCCTGTGGGAGGGGCTTGCTCCCGATAGCAGTGTGTCAGTCACTGATATGTCAACTGACACACCGCTATCGGGAGCAAGCCCCCTCCCACATTGGGTGTGTGGTGCTATTAAGTAACGCTGTTTCGGACTTTGAATTGCGGCTGGTCCCAGGTGCGGCTGTCGAGGATCTCACCGAGGATTTCCACGGCGTCCCACACCTCGGTAAAGCTTGTGTACAGCGGCGTGAAACCAAAGCGCATGATCCGCGGCTCACGGTAATCGCCGATCACGCCTCGGGCGATCAGGGCCTGGATCACCGCGTAACCTTCGGGGTGTTCGAAGCTCACATGGCTGCCGCGCCGGGCGTGCTCACGCGGCGTGATCAGTTCCAGGCCATGGGCGGCGCAGCGGCTTTCAACCAACGCAATAAACAGGTCGGTCAATGCCAGGGATTTGCGGCGCAGGCTGGCCATGTCGGTCTGGGCAAAAATCTCCAGGCCGCATTCCACCATGGCCAACGAAGTGATCGGCTGGGTACCGCACAGGTAGCGCGCGATGCCGGCGCTGGGGGCGTAGCTCGATTCCATGGCGAACTGACGGGTATGCCCGAACCAGCCTGACAACGGCTGGCGCACCACATCCACCAACGCCGGGTTGACCCAAACAAATGCCTGGGAGCCCGGGCCGCCGTTGAGGTATTTGTAGGTGCAGCCAATGGCATAATCAGCGCCGGCCTGGTGCAGGTCCACAGGCACCGCGCCCGCTGAGTGCGCCAGGTCCCAAAGGCTCAGCGCGCCACACTCGTGGCTCAGCGCAGTCAGCGCCGCCATGTCGTACATGTAGCCAGTCTTGTAGTTGACGTGGGTGAGCATCACCACCGCCACGTCTGCGTCGATGGCCTGGGGCAGTTCGGCCGGGCTGTTGACCAGGCGCAGGGAATAGCCTTGTTGCAGCAGTTCGGCCAGGCCCTCGGCGATATACAAATCGGTGGGAAAGTTATTCGCTTCGCTGACGATCACCTTGCGCGCCGGGGAGCGTTGACGCTGCACACTCAACGCCGCGCTCAGCACCTTGAACAGGTTGATCGAAGTGGTATCGGTGACCACCACTTCGCCCTCACGCGCACCGATCAACGGTGCGAGGCGATTGCCCAGGCGCTGGGACAAATCCGCCCAGCCTGCGCTGTTCCAGCTGCGAATCAAGCCATTGCCCCACTCTTGGGCGATCACCTGCTGTGCCCGCTCCAGCGCTGCCACCGGGCGCGCGCCGAGGGAGTTGCCGTCGAGGTAGATCACGCCCTCGGGCAGGGCGAATTGGGCACGCAGGGGTGCCAAAGGGTCCTGGGTGTCGAGGGCTTGGCAATGGCTTCGAGTGGTCATGGGTCGTCCTGGTTTTTATCAGTGAGGATGGACCAAATAATGAACGAACTTTTAGAGAATTTTCGTGCAAAGTGGTGGGCAAACGGCTATTTAAGCTGTAGGAAATTCGAATTTAATCTCAAAATACGCGGATATCTTCCAAGCATGATTCTCGACGCCACCGACCTGCGCCTCCTGCATTTTCTGCAACAGGATGGCCGTATCAGCAACCAGGAACTGGCGGAAAAAGTCGCGCTGTCACCCTCTGCCTGCCTGCGCCGTTTGCGTTTGTTGGAGAGCGAAGGAATCATCAGCGGCTATCGCGCGGTATTGAATGCCGAACAGTTGGGGGTCGAACTCGAAGCCATCGTGCACCTGTCGCTGCGCCAGGATATCGAGGACTGGCATGAGACCTTTATCAAGAAGGTGCAAGGCTGGCCAGAGGTGGCGAGCGCCTATGTGATCACCGGTGCCAGCAACTATGTGCTGCGGGTGCAGGCACGCAACCTCAAGCACTTTTCGGACTTTATCGTGAACCACCTGAACCGCACGGCGGGGGTGATGGATATTCGCTCTGAAATTGTGTTGCAGAAGATCAAGGATCGGGATGAGGTGCTGGATCTGGTCCTGCGCAAGTAACCCATCACTACAGATCAAATGTGAACTAAATGTGGGAGGGGGCTTGCTCCCGATAGCGGAGGATCAGTTAGTAAATAAGTGACTGACACACTGCTATCGGGGGCAAGCCCCCTCCCACATTCTGCCCGCGCTCAGTCCTCGAGAGCCCGTGTGCGTTGCATGCGCTTTTGCTCGACCGGCGCATCAGCCACCTGCAACTCAAAGTCAAAATCAATCTGCGCAAACCGCCCTTCCACGCCAAATTCCCGCGCCAGTTGCGGATCGTCGCTGAAGCGGATCTCGGCAATCAGTTCATCGCGGGTGGCATAGGCAAAGTCATCATGCAGGTACGGGTCATCCGAGAGGTTGATCTGGGTGGTCAGGTGCCGATGCCCGGGCGCCGAGATGAAAAAGTGGATATGCGCCGGCCGTTGCCCGTGGCGCCCCAATTGATCGAGCAACTGCTGCGTCGGCCCGGTCGGCGGGCAGCCGTAGCCCGAGGGTACGATGCTGCGAAAACGGTAGTGGCCCTGGGCATCCGTCTCGATACGTCGGCGCAGGTTGAATTCAGACTGGTTCGGGTCGAACCACGAATAAGTACCGCCCGTATTGGCCTGCCACACATCGACAATCGCCCCCGCCAATGGCCTGCCCTCGGTATCGCGCACTTGCCCGCGCATGAACAACGGTACCGCGCCATCCTTGCCATCATCCAGCCGGGCCTCGTATTTGGACAGCGGCGCGCCGGCCACGTACAGCGGGCCTTCGATGGTGCGCGGTGTACCGCCGGACTTGCCCGCCTGCTCATCGGCGGCGTCCATCAACAGGTCCAGGTAATGCTCCAGGCCCAGGCCAGCGGCGAGCAGGCCGGCTTCCTGGTTTTTACCCAGATCATTGAGGTAGTTGACCGCCTTCCAGAACTCCTCGGGGGTCACTTCCAGGTCTTCGATGATGTTCACAGTGTCGCGCAGGATCCGGTAGATCAGCGCCTTGGCGCGCGGGTTGCCCGCGTCATTGAGGTTGCCGCTGGCTTCTTCGAGAAAGCGTTGGGCGTGGGCAGTCTGGGACAGGCGGATGGACATGGTGCACTCCTCATCTTGTAATTATCAGGTTGAAACCGGCTTAGCGGTCGTCCGCATGGATGGACGACGGGTGCCGGCACAGCGCATTCACTTCGATAGCCATGTAAGGAAACAATGGCAGTTGCATCAGCAGGTCATGCAGGTCCTGCACGCTGTCGACATCGAACACGCTGTAGTTGGCGTAGTGCCCGGCGATGCGCCACAGGTGGCGCCACTTGCCCTCTTGTTGCAGGCGTTGCGCCAGGGCTTTCTCTTCGGCCTTGAGGCTGTCGGCACGCTCAGGGGGCATGTCGAGGGGCAGGTTCACAGTCATTTTTACGTGGAACAACATGGCAGGCGCCTCTTAGTATTTGTCACGGCTAAAGAACGCCAGACGCTCTTCATCGAGCGCCAGGCCCAGGCCCGGTGCGGTGGAAACATGCAGCTGGAAATCGCGGTACACCGGTGGCTCGGCAAGGATGTCTTCGGTGAGCAACAACGGGCCGAACAGCTCGGTGCCCCACGCCAGTGTGTTCAGCGTGAGGAAGGCATGGGCCGACGCCAGGGTGCCGATACCGCCTTCGAGCATGGTGCCGCCGTACAGGCCGATGCCTGCCGCCTCGCCGATCGCTGCCGTACGCAGCACGGCGCGGGGGCCGCCGTTCTTGGCGATCTTGAGGGCAAACACCGAAGCCGCGCCTTCACGCGCCAGGTTGAACGCATCTTCGACACACTCGATAGACTCATCGGCCATGATCGGCACCGGGCTCGACAGGTTGAGCCGGGCCATACCGCCACGGTTGTTGCGTGAGATGGGTTGCTCGATAAGGTCGATACCGTTGTCGCCGAGCACCTTGCACGCCCGCAGCGCCATGGCCTCATCCCAGGCCTGGTTGACGTCGACACGCACACTGGCGCGCTCGCCCAGGGCTTTTTTGATCGCGATCACATGGGCCAGGTCGCGGCTGACTTCACCGGCGCCGATCTTCAATTTGAAGATGCGGTGACGGCGCAGGTCGAGCATTTTCTCGGCCTCGCTGATGTCCTGTTCGGTATTGCCGCTGGCCAGGGTCCAGGCCACCGGCAACGCGTCACGCACACGCCCGCCCAGCAGTTCGCTGACCGGCAGCCCCAGCCGTTTGCCGAGGGCGTCGAGCAAGGCGCTTTCGATGCCGGACTTGGCAAAGGTGTTGCCGCGAATACTGCGCTCCAGGCGCAACATGGCCGCGTTGATGTTGCTCGCATCCTGGCCGATCAGCAGCGGGGCGAAGTGGCGGTCGATGTTGACCTTGATGCTGTCAGGGCTTTCATTGCCATAGCTGAGGCCACCGATGGTGGTAGCTTCGCCGATGCCTTCAATGCCGTCGGTGCACCGCAGGCGGATAATCACCAGGGTCTGGTTTTGCATGGTGTGCATCGCCAGCTTGTGCGGGCGAATGGTGGGGAGATCGACGATGAGGGTGTCGATCGACTCGATGGTGCAAATCGGCATGGCAATACCCGTTGGGTTCTTTATAGATTTGCGTCGATTCTGTTCCGCATTTTTTCGGGCTTCCAATATAGAATTGGTCTTGTGCGATACCCTCAAGGTATGAAAGGAGTCGATATGGAACTGCGTCACTTGCGCTATTTCCAGGTGCTGGGCGAGACCCTCAATTTCACCCGGGCTGCCGAACGCCTGCACATCGCCCAGCCGCCCTTGAGCCGGCAAATCCAGCAGCTGGAGGATGAACTGGGGGTGCTGCTGCTGGAGCGTAGCCGACCGTTGCGCCTGACCGAAGCCGGGCGGTTTTTCTATGAACACGCCAATGTGCTGCTCGAACAGCTGGGCACGGTTTGCGACAACACACGGCGCATTGGCCTGGGCGAAAAGACGTGGCTGGGCATCGGCTTTGCACCCTCGACCTTGTACGGCGTGCTGCCGGAACTGATTCGCAGGCTGCGCAATCACGAGGCCCTGGAGCTGGAGTTGGGCTTGTCGGAGATGACTACGCTGCAACAGGTCGAAGCGCTCAAGGCCGGGCGCATCGATGTGGGTTTCGGGCGCATTCGCATCGACGACCCGGCCATCGTCCAGCGCGTATTGGTGGAGGATCGCCTGGTGGCCGTGCTGCCCAGCGGTCACCCCTTGCTGGGTGCCCCTGCCACCCTCGCCCAGTTGGCCACCGAGCCCTTTGTGCTCTACCCAGGCAACCCGCGCCCCAGTTATGCCGACCATGTGATCGCGCTGTTCGACGCCCACGGTTTGAGCCTGAAGGTGGCGCAGTGGACCAACGAGTTGCAGACCGCCATCGGCCTGGTAGGCGCCGGTATGGGTGTAACGCTGGTACCGGCGTCGGTGCAGGTGCTGCATCGGGCGGATATTGGCTATACGCCGGTGGTGGAGGCGACTGCGACCTCGCCGATCATTCTGAGCCGACGGGTGAATGACCAGTCGCCGGGGCTGACTCATTGCCTGCAACTGGTGGAAGAGTTGATCTGAGATTCCATATGCACCACAAATCCAGTGTGGGAGGGGGCTTGCTCCCGATAGCTGTGGTTCAGTCAACTTTTTCAGTGCCTGACACACCGCTATCGGGAGCGAGCCCCCTCCCACATTTTGATCTTCATCAGGTTCAAGTAATGCGCAGGCGCTTGCGCTGCTGTGTCTGACTGGGCGACTCATCAAACAACTTGCGGTACTCCGCCGAAAACCGCCCCAGGTGAGTAAAGCCCCAACCCAACGCAATTTCAGAGATAGTACGCACCGAGCCCTGTTCAAGAATCTCCTGACGCACCGCCCCCAACCGATGCTTCTTCAGATACGCCATGGGCGACAAGGCGAAGTACTTGCGAAACGCATCGAACAGCTTGAACCGCGACACCCCGGCCGCCGCTTCCAGGTCTTCCAGGTGCAGCGCTTCACGGGCGTTGTCGTGGATGTACTGGCGCGCACGAATCAGGTAGTGCGGCAGTTTTACCCCCAACACCTCGCGCAATTCTTCAGAATAGTTATTCGGCTGGGCCAGGATCAGCCCTTTGATCAGCGAGCTTTCCAGGTCCCGGGTAAATGCGGCCTGCTCGTACAACTCGCTGCTGCATTCCAGTTCGGCGATGAAATATCGTGCCATGCGCCACCACGAAGCCGGGGCGCCGTCCACGGCATCCATCACCGATTCAAAGCGCAGCGGCGCATCAATGGGCCGTTGCAGCAAACCTTCCAGCGACTCGCTCATCGCCGCACGGGTGATCACCACCTGCAACTTGCGACAGTCACCGGAAATCGCCAGCACCTGGTGCTCGTTGGGTGAAATGATCACGCCCTGGTCGCGGTTGGAACTGAGGCGTTCACCGTTCTTGCTCAGCTCCTGTTCGCCCACCAACGGCAGGCTCAGGCTGTAGCTGCTGAAATGCTCGGCGTCTTCGATGTCGATAGTCACGTCGGTGCCGTACTCAATCACACCCAGGGTGGTGGCGCGGGACTTGAACACGTTGGCGCTGTGGTGAAATCGCAGGCGCTCGGGGGTAGCCGTCGCCAGGCGATGGGGCCCGCAGATGCCGGACATCCAGCTGCGGGCACCTTCGAGGTCAAAGCGTTGAATATGAATATCGTGTGTCTGGCTACTCATCGGGCTGCACCCACGGCGGTTAGGCGTTTGCGCGCTCTGGCGGCGCGTCGTTGAACATCGACAGCAAGTTCCAAGCCACGTCGGCGCCGTTGCAACCACGTGGATAGCAACCGTCGACTATGTGGATAAATTCAGGTTTTCTGCGACCGTCACCTGCAATGACAGTAGCCCATTGCGTCACCGCGCCGCACCGTGTTGAGTATTTGCTGCCCAACTTTGCGGCCCATCTTCCCCCATTAAGCGGATAGCCCACCGCCCTTCTGCAGCGCCTTAATGGCTCACCCGTTTTAGCCATTATCAAAAGGTGCCTCCCATGAGTGGTGCAAGAACCGTCGAGCAGTGGAAAACCTTTATCGAAAGCTGCCTGGACTTTCGCCCGGCAGATGAAGTGTTCCGCATCGCCCGCGACATGTTCACCGAACCCGAGTTGTTCGACCTGGAGATGGAACTGATCTTCGAGAAAAACTGGATCTATGCCTGTCACGAAAGCGAACTGGCCAATAACCACGACTTCGTGACGATGCGTGCCGGGCGCCAGCCGATGATCATCACCCGCGACGGCGAAGGCCGGCTCAACGCGCTGATCAATGCCTGCCAGCACCGCGGCACCACCCTCACCCGGGTGGGCAAGGGCAACCAGTCCACCTTTACCTGCCCGTTCCACGCCTGGTGCTACAAAAGCGATGGCCGGCTGGTCAAGGTCAAGGCGCCGGGGGAATACCCGGAAGGTTTCGACAAAGCCACCCGCGGCCTGAAAAAGGCCCGCATCGACAGCTACAAAGGCTTTGTCTTTATCAGCCTCGACGTAAACGGCACCAACAGCCTGGAAGATTTCCTCGGCGACGCCAAAGTGTTCTTCGACATGATGGTCGCGCAATCGGCCACCGGAGAGCTGGAAGTGCTGCCGGGCAAGTCGGCCTATACCTATGACGGCAACTGGAAGCTGCAAAACGAAAACGGGCTGGACGGTTATCACGTCAGCACCGTGCACTACAACTACGTGGCCACTGTGCAGCACCGCCAGCAGGTCAATACCGAGAACGGCGCAGGCGCAAGCACAACGCTGGACTACAGCAAGCTCGGCGCCGGTGACGCGAATACCGATGACGGCTGGTTCGCCTTCAATAACGGCCACAGTGTGTTGTTCAGCGACATGCCCAACCCCAGCGTACGTTCCGGCTACGCCACCATCATGCCGCGCCTGGTGGCCGAACATGGCCAGCAAAAGGCCGAATGGATGATGCACCGCCTGCGCAACCTGAACATCTACCCTAGCCTGTTCTTTCTCGACCAGATCAGTTCGCAGCTGCGCATCATCCGCCCAGTGGCCTGGAACAAGACCGAGATCATCAGCCAATGCCTGGGGGTCAAGGGTGAATCCGACGCGGATCGCGAAAACCGCATTCGCCAGTTCGAAGATTTCTTCAACGTCTCGGGCATGGGCACGCCGGACGACCTGGTGGAGTTTCGCGAAGCCCAGCGCGGTTTCCAGGGCCGCCTGGAACGCTGGAGCGATATATCACGGGGCAGCCACCGCTGGGAGACCGGACCCACGCCTAACAGTGAAGCCATAGGCATTCAACCGGCCATGACCGGCACTGAATTCACCCACGAAGGCTTGTACGTCAACCAGCACCGCAATTGGCAACAGTTTCTGCTCAAGGGTTTGGCCCAGCGGGCCCTGAGCCTGCGGGAGGTGAAGTGATGAATGCGCAATTGCAGTACCGGGTCGAGCAGTTTTTTTACCGTAAATCCGAACTGTGCGACGCCCAGGACTGGGACGCCTACGTGCAGTTGTTCGACCCCCAGAGCGAATTCCATTTGCCGCAATGGGACTCGGAACACGTCTACACCAAAGACCCAAAACGTGAGATGTCGTTGATCTACTACGCCAACCGTTCGGGCCTGGAAGACCGCGTGTTCCGCCTGCGCACCGGCAAGGCTGCCTCGGCGACGCCAATGCCGCGCACTCTGCACCTGATCAATAACCTGCGCATTTCGGAGCAGGCTGACGGCACGTTGGAGGTGCGCTTGAACTGGCACACGTTGTTCTATCGCCTGGCCACGTCCGAGCAGTTCTACGGGCATGCCACGTACCACCTGAAGCCTGCGGGCGACAGCTGGCTGATCATGCGCAAGCACGCCTTGCTGCTCAACGACACCATCAACTCGGTGCTGGATTTCTATCACCTATAGGCACCGGGAGTTTTTCCAATGAATCACAAAGTGGCCTTCAGCTTTGCCGATGGCAAGACCTTGTTCTTCCCGGTGGGCGCCAATGAAATCCTGTTGGATGCAGCCCTGCGCAACGGTATCAAGATCCCGCTCGATTGCCGCGAAGGCGTGTGCGGAACCTGCCAGGGGCGTTGCGAATCCGGCGAGTACACCCAAGACTATGTCGACGAAGAAGCGCTCTCCAGCCTCGACCTGCAGCAACGCAAGATGCTCAGTTGCCAGACTCGGGTGCAGTCCGACGCCACCTTCTACTTCGACTTCGATTCAAGCCTGTGCAATGCATCCGGGCCAGTGCAGGTACGCGGTACGGTGAGCGACGTGCAGCAGGTCTCCACCAGTACGGCGATCTTGCAGGTGCAACTGGACCAGCCACTGGATTTCCTGCCCGGCCAGTACGCTCGTGTCGCGGTGCCCGGCACCGACAGTTGGCGCTCCTACTCCTTCGCCAATCGGCCGGGTAACCAACTGCAGTTCCTGGTGCGCCTGCTGCCGGATGGGGTGATGAGCAACTACCTGCGCGAACGCTGCCAGGCGGGCGACGCGATGCTGCTGGAGGCACCATTGGGGGCGTTCTACCTCCGGCATGTCACCCGGCCGCTGGTGCTGGTGGCGGGCGGTACCGGGTTGTCGGCGTTGCTGGGTATGCTCGATGAACTGACGGCCAACGGCTGCTCGCAATCGGTGCACCTCTACTACGGCGTGCGCAGTGCCGAGGATTTATGCGAAGCGGCGCGTATCCAGGACTACGCGAGGAAAATCCCGGGCTTTCGCTACACCGAAGTACTCAGCGATGCTTCATCCGAATGGCCCGGCAAGCGCGGCTACCTCACCGAACATTTTGACCTGGCCGAATTGCGGGGCAGATCGGCGGATATGTACGTGTGCGGCCCCCCTCCAATGGTCGAATCCATTCAACAATGGCTGGTGGATCAGGCACTTGATGGCGTTCAGCTGTATTACGAAAAGTTTACGCAGAGTAATATCTGACCCTCAGCAGTTCTGAGGGGCCGATGCGGCGTGCAATCACCCTTGAGAAAAACAAGTAGAAGGGAATGTTAATGGCGGATGACATGGTAAACCCGGTGGGCCTCAAGCGTGGCCTGAAGAACCGGCACATTCAGCTGATCGCCTTGGGAGGCGCGATTGGTACAGGCTTGTTCCTCGGCTCGGCCGGGGTACTCAAGTCGGCGGGGCCGTCGATGATCCTGGGCTATGCGGTGGCCGGCTTTATCGCGTTCCTGATCATGCGCCAGCTCGGCGAGATGATCGTCGAAGAGCCGGTGGCCGGCTCCTTCAGCCACTTCGCGCACAAATACTGGGGCGGCTACGCGGGTTTTCTGGCGGGTTGGAACTACTGGGTGCTCTACGTGCTGGTGGGCATGGCCGAGTTGACGGCGGTAGGCAAGTACATCCAGTTCTGGTGGCCGGAGATTCCAACCTGGGTCAGCGCGTTGGTGTTCTTTGTTGCGGTGAACCTGATCAACACCCTGAACGTGAAGTTCTTCGGTGAAGCCGAGTTCTGGTTTGCGATCATCAAGGTGGTGGCGATTGTCGGCATGATCGTGCTCGGCTGCTACCTGCTGTTCAGCGGCACTGGCGGCCCGCAAGCGTCGGTCAGCAACCTGTGGAGCCACGGCGGGTTCTTCCCCAATGGCGGCATGGGGCTGCTGATGTCCATGGCCTTTATCATGTTCTCGTTCGGCGGCCTGGAACTGGTCGGCATCACCGCCGCCGAAGCCAGCGAACCGCGCAAGGTCATCCCCAAAGCGATCAACCAGGTGGTGTACCGCATCCTGATTTTCTACGTCGGCGCGCTGACCGTGCTGTTGTCGCTGTACCCGTGGGATCAATTGCTGCAAACCCTCGGCGCGTCGGGCGATGCCTACAGCGGCAGCCCGTTTGTGCAGATCTTCTCGCTGATCGGCAACGACACCGCCGCCCACATCCTCAACTTCGTGGTGCTGACCGCGGCGTTGTCGGTGTACAACAGCGGCGTGTACTGCAACAGCCGCATGTTGTTCGGCCTGGCCGAGCAGGGTGACGCGCCCAAGGCGCTGATGAAGCTCAACAAACAAGGCGTGCCGCTGCGGGCCCTGGCGATTTCGGCGTTAGTGACGATGCTGTGCGTGGTGGTCAACTACGTCGCGCCGCACAGTGCGCTGGAGTTGCTGTTCGCGCTGGTGGTTGCTTCGTTGATGATCAACTGGGCGCTGATCAGCCTGACCCACATCAAGTTCCGCAAGGCCATGGGCGAGCAAGGCGTGACACCGTCGTTCAAGACCTTCTGGTTCCCGTTCAGCAACTACCTGTGCCTGGCGTTCATGGTGATGATCATTGGCGTGATGCTGGCGATTCCGGGGATTCGCGAGTCGGTGTATGCGATGCCGGTGTGGGTGGGAATTATCTACATCGCCTATCGGTTTCGGATCAGAAACGGGAAAGTTGCAGTAACCCAGTAACCTCTGTGGGAGGGGGCTTGCTCCCTCCCACATTTTTAGCTGCATTCCAAATGAAAAGCCCCGGAGATCCGGGGCTTTTTTGTTTAGAGCGTGGAACGTACTCGCCAGAGTTCAGGGAACAGCACCGTGTCGAGCATCTTGCGCAAATACCCCACGCCCTCTGTGCCGCCGGTACCCGGCTGGAAGCCGATGATGCGCTCCACCGTGGTGACATGCCGGAAGCGCCATTGGCGGAACGAATCTTCCAGGTCGATAAACTTCTCGGCCAACTGATACAGGTCCCAGTACCGATTCGGGTCGCGATACACCTCGCGCCACGCCGCCTCCACGGAGTCGTCATGCACTGTGGCCGCCGTCGGGTCGCGTTCGGCGCGCTGCGGGTCAATCGCCAGTCCGGCCTTGACCATCAGGTTGACCGCTTCGTCATACAGCGACGGCGTGGCAATTGCCACCTGCAATTGCTGCAGCAAATCCGGGCGATGAGCATGGGGCCGCAGCAGCGCCGGGCTTTTGTTGCCCAGGATGAATTCGATCTCACGGTACTGGAACGACTGAAACCCCGACGACTGCCCCAGGAACGGGCGAATCGCCTTGTACTCCGACGGCGTCATGGTCGCCAGCACGGCCCAGGCGTGCACCAGTTGATCGAAGATCCGCGACACCCGCGCCAGCATCTTGAACGCTGGTGGCAGCTCACCCAGGCGCACATGTTCGCGGGCAGCCTTGAGTTCGTGAAGCATCAGCTTCATCCACAGCTCCGAGGTCTGGTGCTGGATGATGAAGAGCATTTCGTTGTGGTCTGGAGAAAGCGGGTGCTGGGCGCTGAGGACTTTGCCCAGGTCCAGGTAATCGCCATAGCTCATGGACTCGGAAAAATTCAGTTCGGCGTTATGCCATTCTTCCGGCGGTTGGTAATCAGCTGAGAAAGGACATTGGCTCATCGCGTGGGCTCCTTGAGCGGGCGGAGAATGGCGCGGACCGGGCTGGCATCGAGATGGGCAAAACGTAGCGGCAGCGCGATCAGTTCATAGTCGCCCTCCGGCACTTCATCGAGCACGATGCCTTCGAGGATTGCCATGCCATGGCGCGCCACGGCGTTGTGGGAATCCATGGTCTTGGATTGTTGCGGGTCCAGGGACGGCGTATCGATACCGATCAGGCGCACACCCAGGCCGGCGAGCAGCTCAATGGTTTGCGGGGCGATGGCAGTGAAATTCGAATCCCATTCAGTCAGTGGCGCTTGTGGATAAGTACGCAGTAGCACGCGCTCCGGCAGGTTATCCACACGCCCTTGCAACTGATGCGGCTGCACCAACGCGCCGCTGCCCAGGCAATGCAATACCCGGCACGGGCCCATGTACACATCCAGCGAAACCTCGCCAATCGGCGCGCCATCGGCGCTGTAATGCAGCGGTGCATCCACATGGGCACCGGTGTGCGGCGACAGGGTTACGCGGCCCACATTTACCGGACACTCCGGGCCGAACTGCCACACGCGCTCTTCCTGGAACGGCGTATCGCCCGGCCAGGTCGGGGTCGCCGTGCTCAAGGGCGGGCTGATATCCCACCACGTTTTTATTGGGTTCATTGCAAGGCTCTCACTGGGTACTGGGGTGAATGATACGAGGGCCAGCTCTGAATTTTCTTGCGAATTCTGGCGTGAGATGGGAAATGTTTCGCACTTACTGCGAGAAAATGGTCAGTTACTGCACAAATCTTTCGTTTAGACATGCCCCTTGTGGGAGCCGGGCTTGCCCGCGATGACGATGGCGCAGCCAGCCTCTTCATTGCCTGACACTCCGCTATCGCGGGCAAGCCCGGCTCCCACAGGGATGGGGGTGATTTCCAGTTCATCACATGACCTGCGCTTCTGGACATCCCGATGTCGAGTTCAGACCACTGGCGCAGCGCCCAAGGCCTTAGGGTTGAGCTTTCCCTTCCCTGCCTCGGAGTCATCATGTCCAAGCCCATCACCGTACTGCGCGACACCCACCCACTGCCGGTCCTGGATGCCTGCAAATGGGAAAAGCTTGAAGGCGACCCGCACACCGTCAACCTCAACGCCTATACCAGCGAAGACGACAGCAAGATCATGGGCACCTGGATCTGCACGCCGGGCAAGTGGTACGTGGAGTACGTGAAGTGGGAATACTGCCATTTCCAGGAAGGCTACTGCGTGATCACACCTGAAGGCATGGCGCCGATCCATTTGCGCGCTGGGGATATCTTCGTGGTGGAGCCAGGCATGAAAGGCACATGGGAAGTGGTGGAGACCGTGCGCAAGTACTTCGTTTTTGCTTGATCCCGCCACCTGAAAAAGGGTCACCCTGGCCCTTTTTGCTTTAACACCCCCGACCTCGCCCCTACGTCCCAACCACAAAAATCAAAAGTAAACAACAGCTGTTTTTTCGAGCTGTATTTTTCGGCGAAACGCTGAAAAAAAAACCGGCATAATGCGAAAAAATCGCCTGACCACATTTATCAGCGCGCCTATACACTACTTTAGTTATAGATAGTATTAATTTTGACAGCCCCCACTACTTCGTATAATTTCATTGGAGCCTTGTTAGTATACAGGCTCATTGGATTACAATCGCATGATAATAGGGATGTTGATAAAAGGTGCAGGAGCTCACATTATCTCAACTTTCAATCACCCTCTGTAGAAAACACCAGGAGAGTTGAATTAGAATCCCTGTGTACTGACTGCACGGTTCAAAGGCTCCAACACTTCTCGTATCACTTGCTGCCCGCGGCAGTTGAGACCGC
This sequence comes from Pseudomonas sp. 910_23, assembly GCF_052850795.1. Classification (NCBI taxonomy): domain Bacteria; kingdom Pseudomonadati; phylum Pseudomonadota; class Gammaproteobacteria; order Pseudomonadales; family Pseudomonadaceae; genus Pseudomonas; species Pseudomonas sp. 910_23. Next base: position 304,167 of record NZ_VXCZ01000006.1, read on the forward strand.
GCTTTTGTATGTAAAAGGACTAGAAAAATGCCTGATAAAACTACGCGCCTGACCATCCTCATCGACGCGCCGACCAAACAACGGCTGGAATCCTTGTCCAACGACGTTGACCTTACTATCTCTCAGGTCATTCGCAAACTGATTCGCGATCACCTCCAACAGCACGAAAACCTCGTGGCTTCACCTGTCCGAGAGCCTGCAAAGGAAGACTCTTCGATGTATTCCTGATATATAAATTCGAACATCAGCCTACGTACGGACAATAACTTCTGCCGCGAGAAAGTTTGCATTTCTTGACGTACCCAGCGTCAATTAATAATAACCGTCGGCAAGTTATGATGCATGGAGAGTTTCGCCTGTGAAACAGCAACTGCTCGCTTGCTACACTCTTTTGAGCAAACACGCTAACGAGCTGACTGTCTCAACAGCCGCCCCGCACACCTGCACTTTATTTTTTTCAATAAGTGATAGTACCTACCGTGCGGTGGTTTTTCATATTACCGCTGACAACTTCGAAACTGCTTGGCAATTGGGTGAGATTGAACTCGAACGTCTCTGCTCCCACGCTGCACGCCAAGGGACTGATAAAACCGATCGTTCATGGATCCGCGTCGAACGTGCGTTCAACGTGACGCCAATAACCTGGGAGCAGTTCAGTGAACGCCTCAGGCGCCACAAGCGCAACTACTTCAGGCACGGCCTTGCATTCGATGCCGATATGCAGCTGGCAATCACCGAACAGGAATTGAATGCCAATGCCATCCTGTACGGCGGCAGCGACATTGCCCACGCGACCTTCAACACCAATAACTTCGTCACCTATGCCAAGCGGCGGTTCAGCGGCTCACAGGCCGCAGCCATCGTGGCAGCGCTTGCCCCCGAAACCCGCGTGTTCACCTTCAACACCATCGGTGTGTTCTGCGCCGAAGATGGCGTCGCCCACCCCCTTAACAGCAGCGGGCCGCAAACCGGCTGGCGTGCCCTGGGAGCGCTCGCACCTGATGATGTTCGGGCGTGTATAAACAGCGCATCCAGCTACCTGAGCACGCAGGTGCAAGACAGCGGGCAATTTATCTACGGCTACTTCCCCTGCTTTGACCGAACCATCAAAAACTACAACACGCTACGCCACGCAAGCACCACTTACTCGATGATCGAGGCCTGGGCACTGACCGGCGATGAACAGCTCAAGGCAGCGATCGAGCGCTCGCTGACTCACCTCGCCGAGGTACTGATCAGACCCTCGTTGCTGCCCAATGGCAGCGTGGCGGCGTTTCTCATCGACACCGACAACGAGATCAAGCTGGGCGGCAATGCGGTGTGCCTGCTGGCACTGGTCAAGTACAGCGAAGTCACCGGCACTCGCCGTTACCTGCCGCTTCTTGAAGCCCTCGCCAACGGCATGGCCTGGATGCAGGATCCTGTCAGCGGGGCGTTTGTGCACGTTTTGCATGCCCATGACCTGAGTGTCAAAGAGCCCTTCAGGATTATCTACTACGATGGCGAGGCCGCTTTCGGGTTGATCCGTCTCTATGGGCTGACCCGCAACGAGCGCTGGCTGGCCGTGGTGGAAAAAGCCTTCGACTATTTCATCGAGAAAGAGCACTGGCGCGAGCATGACCATTGGCTCAGCTACTGCGTGAACGAACTGACCCGCTACCGACCTGACGAAAAATATTTTCGCTTTGGCCTGAACAACGTCGCCGGCTATCTGGGGTTCGTCCAGCAACGCATCACCACCTTTCCGACGTTGCTGGAGTTGATGATGGCAGCGCAGCAGATGCTGACACGCATCGCCCAGCAACCATCACTGCGCCACCTGCTTGAAGAGATTGATCTGCACGCGTTCTACCGCGCGCTGCATCATCGCGCGCGCTACCTGCTCAATGGCTATTTCTGGCCGGAACTGGCGATGTATTTTGCCAACCCGGCGCGCATCGCCGGGGCCTTCTTTATTCGTCATCACGCGTTCCGGGTACGGATCGACGATGTAGAACACTATCTTTCCGGGCTGATCGCTTACCACCGTTATCTGCTTGATGGTGCCCCTCAGGTCAGTTGGGTCCAGGCCGCAACCGGCGTGGATCGAGCCTGGAACGCAGATACCCTGGCGCAAGTCACCCAGGGCACGTGGGCAACCCCACCGCCGCCCGGCTGGCGCGCAACGGGGCTGACGCCCTCCATGCAATTCTTCAAGCCGCAGCGGATCCTCAGTCGCCATCCCAGCCGGGTCGGCCCCAATGAAGCGCAATCGGCGCAACGCTGGGCCCAGGCCAAACCCGAACGTCGACCGTCAGCCTTCCTGTGTGTAGACCCCACCCCCTACCTGAGCAGTGGGCTGCCGGTATTGCAGGTTGCCGACACCAGCGAGGCCATGTTGCAGATGGGCCGCCACGCCCGGCAGCACTTCAGTGGAACAGTGTTTGGCGTTACCGGCAGTTTCGGCAAGACCACTGTGGTGGCAATGCTTGCCCAGGCGTTGAAACCCTGGGGCAACGTGGGCCAGACCGAAGCCAACGCCAACCTGCCCCACGGCATTGCCTGGAACCTGGCGAGCATGACCGAGCCGGCAGAATTCTGGGTACTGGAAATGGCCGTTGGGCGTATGCCGATCAACTCGGCGCTGGTTCGCCCGCAGATCGCCGTCGTCACCGGCATCGCACCGGCGCACTTGGAGTATCACGGAACCCTGGAAAACCTGGCGCGCAAAAAAAGCGCAATATTCGCCTCCATGGCCCCGGGTGGTCACGCGGTACTCTGTCGCGATATGCCTTACTACGAGCTGTTCGCCGAAGCCGCCGAGGTGGCCCACTTGCACGTGATCAGCTTCGGCGAACACCCCGAAGCGGACCTGCGCTTGCTGGATTGGAACAGTGAAGTCCATCAAGTAAACGTCAACGCACTCCTTGCCGGGCAACCCTTGAATTTCAGTCTGAAGGCGCGCGGCAGGCATATGGTAATCAACGCGTTGGGAGTACTGGCGGCCCTGTCTGCACGCGGGCTTGCGGTCGAGCAGGCGCTGGAAACCCTGGGCGCGTTCATGCCCGTCGAAGGCCGCGGCAATACCCTGTCAATTACCTGCACAGGCGGCCATTTCCAACTGATCAACGATGCCTACAACGCCAACCCTGGCTCGATGAGTGCCGCGCTGCGCTCAATGACCGATCTGCCTGCCCCACCGCAGCACCGTGTGCTGGTGCTGGGGGATATGCTCGAACTCGGGGCCGACGCCCAACGTTATCACCTGGAGATGGCCGAGCCTTTGCGGGCTGTGGCGCCACGGCATGTGGTGCTGTGCGGCCCGTTGATGCACGCGCTGTACCTGTCGTTGCGTGACGAGCTGCCAGTGCAATGGTTCGAGAATGCCAAGGCACTGAACCAGGCACTGGCGAACGACCCGCAACCGTGGTTTCAGCCTGGCGATTGGGTCATGGTCAAGAGCTCGGGCGGGACGGGGCTGTCGCAGCTGTGTGATTGGTTGACCTCACGCGAACAGGCGGTGCCGGTCTAGCCCGCGCACTGCGCCGCCGTCTTCAGCCCGATGTCATGGCGCAACTGGTGAAAGGCCGTGGGCACGCCCTGGGCCTTGATCAAATGCGCCTGGTGCCCGGCCCGCTTCAGGGCCTGGAAGAAAGCTTCCTGCAGGGCGAACGGTGCGACTTGATCGTCCGGGCTGCCAATCACATACAACTGCCGTGCGGGTGCGACGGCGATACCATCGATGTGCCGGGCCGGGTCATAAGGGTGCAGCAACCCATTGGTGTCACGCCCAGGCCTTGAAGGCAGGCCCTTGCTCTGGCGGATCATCTGCGCCCGCTGCACCAGCGAGAAAGCACCGGAGGTCATCACCGCGCATTTCACGTCGGTACGGCCCAGCGTCAACAGTGCAGCGGCAACCGTAGCGCCGCCACTGTGCCCGAGCAACACGAACTGCCCAATGCCATAGCGCTCGCGCAACTGATCCAGCGCCCCATTGAGCGCAATGAACTCCTGCGCCTGACGCCGTTGCCCGTGGTTGCCGCTGGAACCGTAGGTGCCGGGGCGCGCTACGATCACCAGGGGCACACCCGCGCGCTTGGTCAGCATCGTGGCCTGGCTGACTTTGGCGGCCAAGGTGTTGCCGGCAATTGCCTGCGGCGCACGATGCATCTCGCTCGTACGATCACCGTGGAACATCACAATCACCACGGGCGCACGCTCCAGGGCGCCGCCAGCGAAGTAACGAATGCAGGCATCACCTCGGACAATCTCGACCCACAGCGCCGAACCTGGCTCAGTGCAGGTAGCGCGGTCGGCGGGCGCATTCCAGCGCAGTGGGGTCGTCGCCTCATCGAACGCCTGCGCCCAAGACGTACAGGCCATCGTCAGGCCCAACAGCACACCGATGCCGAACGTTCTACCCATCCTGCCTCCCTAGCGTTCTCGCAACGCTTCGCGTGCCCGGTTCATCGGTTTGATCAGGTAGTCGAGCACGGTTTTCTGACCGGTCTTGATGTCTACCGAGGCGATCATGCCGGGCACGATCGAGAACGTCTTGCCGGCCTTGTTTTTCAAGGTGTCGGCATCGGTGCGGATAAACACCCGATAGTAAAAAACTTCCGGTTTGACTTCGTCCTGAATGGTGTCCGGCGAAATGGTCACTACCTTACCGTCCATGCCGCCGTAAATGGCATAGTCATAGGCCGTGATCTTGACCTTGGCCATCTGGTCGGGATGGATGAAGGCAATGTCCCTGGGCGAGACTCGCGCCTCGATCAGCAGCTGTTCATCCAGCGGCACAATCTGCATCAGCCGACCATTGGGAGGGATGACGCCGCCGATGGTCGTGACCTCGATATCCTTGACGATACCGCGCACCGGCGAGCGCAAGGTCAGGCGGGTTACCGAATCCGAACGCCCGCGCATCACCGACGAGAGCGTCTGCACATCCGCGTTGACCTTGGCCAGGTCCTCACCGGCGCGCACCAGGTAATCGGAGCGCGCCTGGCTGAGTTTCAATTCCAGCTCGGCCTTCTGGCGCTTGAGGCGCAGCACCTCGACATTGCTGGCAGCCCCAACCTTGGCCAGGTTTTCGGTAATCTCCAGCTCACTGCGCACCAGCCCCAGGGAAGAGCGCACACCGGCCAGGGATTCCTCAAGGCCTTTGCGCCGGGTGTTGAACAGATCGGTTTCAGCGCTGATCAGCGCCGGGTAACGTGACAGCTCCGCCGGGAATGCCAACGGTTTGCCGTTCACTTCCGCCTGCAACCGCGCCACGCTGGCCAGGGACGCACGGTACTTGGAAGCGCTTTCATCGAAGTTGGATTCGGTCTTGGTCGGATCAAGCCTGGCCAGGACCTGCCCCTGTTTGACGATATCGCCCTCCCCCACATTCAGCTCCGTCACGATCCCGCCTTCCAGGGACTGAATGATCTGCTCGCGGGAGGTGGGAATGACCTTGCCGCTGCCGGTGGACACCTCGTCCACTTCAAACACGTAGGCCCAGGCGCCAAACGCGACAAGCATGACGGCCACCCACGCCACCACCCGTGTAGCGCGCAGCACCGTACTGTCATCCACGCCCGCGTGGGGGCGGCCGATGTGTTCGTCTTCACTGGCAAGCAGGGGGATTGTTTTCAGCGCATGGGTTTTCACTGGTTTTTCCCCTTGGGTCTGGATAGCCGTGCAATGGCGTTGTCCTTGCTGTCATCGACGATGACCTGGCCGTTGTCGACCACAATGATGCGGTTGACCAGGCTCAATACACTCATGCGGTGGGTGGCGATGATCAGCGTGCGATGGGCCGCCCAGCGATCCAGGTTCTGAATCAATTGGCGCTCGGTAGCTTCATCCAGGGACGCGGTGGGCTCGTCGAGCAAGACAATATGCGGTTGGCGAATGATCAAGCGTGACAAGAGCAACGATTGGCGCTGGCCGCCAGAGAGGCCGAGCCCGCCTTCGAGGATCAGGTGGTCCATGCCGTCGGCGAATTTGCCGATGAAGTCGGCGGCGCCGGTTACCGCCAGGGCCTGGAGGATTTCCTCATCCGATGCATGGGGCGCCCCCATGATCAGGTTGTCACGCAGGGTGCCGTGGAACAGACGCGAGTTTTGCGTCATCAACCCCACATCCCGGCGCACGTCCGCCGGGTCGAGGTGGCCCAGGGCAACCCCGTCGAGGCTGATGTTGCCGCTCTTGAGGTCGAGCATCCCGGCCAGGGCCTGCAGCAAGGTCGATTTGCCCGCGCCGTTACGGCCGAGAATGGCGATGCGCTCGCCCGGCTGGATCTGCAGATCCGCCACCAATAACGCCGGCACCGGCGCTTCGTCGCAATACTGGAAGGCCGCCTGTTTGAGCACGTAGTGACCGCGCACCAGCGGTAAATGCACGCGCTTGCTGCCTTCAGCGTGGTCCACCGGCAATTCCATGATGCGGTTCAAACTCTGCAATGCCACCTTGGCCTGCTGCCAGCGCGTGAGTACCTGAGTGATCTGCGACATCGGCGCCATCATGCGCGAGGCCAGGATCGAGGCGGCCACCAGGCTGCCGGTGGTCATATCGCTGGCCATGACCATGGGCGCCCCGAATACGACGACCACGGCAAACACCGAGCCCTGGACGTTGTTGCTCCATGCCACCAACTTATTGGTGAGCAGGCGCAGGCGCAGGCTGGCATCGCCACAAGTGGCGTTGTAATGGTTCCATTGCTGCGAAAAACGCTGCTCGGCTTGCAGGGCCTTGATGTCGTCGAGGCCTTGTACGGTTTCAACCAGCATCGCGCTGCGCAACGCGCCTTCGCGCATCGACTCAGTGGCCAACGCCGCGAGTTTTTTCTGCGCCAGCAGGCCCGGCACCACCAGAAACAGCACGGCCACCAGGGGCACAGCGACCAACGGACCGGCGATCAACCAATAGATCACCAGAAACAGCAGGAAAAACGGCAGGTCTGCCAGCGCGGTCGCCGTGCTTGAGGTGATCAGTTCACGCAGTTGTTCCAATTCCTTGAGTTGGGAAATGAACGAACCGGTGGACTTGGGTCGGGCGCTGTTGCGCAGGCGGATGGCGTGCCCGAACACCAGGTCGGAGACGCGCAGGTCGGCGCGTTTGCCGAGCATGTCGGTGATGCGCACGCGGGTGATGCGCATGATGAAGTCAAAGACCAGCGCCAACATCACCCCGCCGAACAGCACATACAGGGTGGGCATGGATTCGGCGGGAATAACGCGGTCGTACACCTGCATCGAAAAGAGCACCCCGGCGAGGCCGAGTACGCTGGTGACCAGGGACGCCAGCATCACGTAGCCATACGGCCGCAGGTCGCGCAGCACGATGGCACTGAACCAGTTCTTTTGGTACGGCTTGATGTAATCATCGACGCGAGTGTCGCGCACCGCGCGCATTGGCCGCAGAATCACCGTCTTGCGTGCCTGCTCAAGCAATTCGCGGCGGCCCAGACGGCTTTGCAAACCGCCATCACCGCTGTAGGCGATGCCGATGCTGTCATCCTCACCGATGAGCTCCAGCACACCGACCTGCCCATCTGCAAACTGCACCACCAGCGGCAACTGGCGTTGCATCAGGGTTGCGGCGCTAAAGTCGCCGATCACGCAATTCAACCCGGCCTGACGCGCCATACGCCGCACCACGTCTTCCACCGACGCGCTGTCGGTCCATTGGGCTGCCAGGCGCACGCTTTGCGCTGAACACTCCAGGCGGTAATGGCGGGCCACCCCCAGAATTGCCTCCAGCCATACCTCGTAATCAAAGGTCGGCGGCGGTGTGTGCTGTGTGGGCGCTGCACTCAAGTCGTCATCCAGTTTCACGGCTTCATTCATGGCCGAATCTCCACACCCTGCAGGGTGCTGTTGTCCAAATGGAACGCCGTGCGAAGCCCGCCCGTGTTGTAGAGGCAATCGATATTCAGGCGACGCAGGTCTGCCGCCGTGTTTTCCCGATCCATGCGCGCCTGGTGGATTTCCTGCTCGGCATTGAGCAAGTCGAGTAACGGCCGCGTGCCCAGCTCAAGGTATTGCTGGCGATAAAGGTCACGGGTTTCGGAGATGCTGCGCTCACGAAAATCCAGGGTCGACAGACGTTGCGACAAGCTTGATATCTGGTCGCGGGCTTCGAGCAAACCCTGGCGAACCGCAAGCCGTGCGGCGTCGTTGGCCGCCTCGGCCGAGCGCAGCGCCTGCTGCGCCGCGGTTTTGCGCGCGGTGATTGCGCCGCCCTGGTACAGCGGCATCTTCACGTTGAGAAACACGCCGTAGCGGGTGCGATCGCGGCCGCCGGGCAGGTTGCTTTCATCGTTGTTGTCCAGGTAGTGCGTGATGGACGGGTCCAGCGACACCGTGGGCAAGGCTTCGGCACGCGCCTGTGCAATCAGTGCCAAGGCATCGACCCGCTGGGCCTGGGCGATCAGCAACGTCGGGGTGACGGCGGCATCGGGCACCACGCCCACGCAGGACTGTTCCAGGCTGGCAGGAAAGCCGCTGGCCACGTTCACCGGCGACTGGGCCCCCAGCAAACTGCTCAAGGCGCTGCGCCAGCGGTTGAATTGCGCGGTGAACTGCATTTGGGTGGCCATTGACGCCTCGACCCGCGAACGGGCCTGGATCAAATCGGAACGGGTGCTGGCGCCCATGTCGCTGCGTTTTTTGGCCAGTTCGGCAATCGCCGAAATCCCCTCGATCTGCTCGCGGGCCACAGTCACCAAACGTTGCGAGCGTTGCAGTTCGATCATTGCAAACGAGGTGTCGCGGGCCACTTGGTCAATCGACAACAGGATCGCCGCCTGGCTGCCGCTGACCCGCGCCAGTGCGCTGTCCACTGAGCTGGAAACCTTGCCGAAGTCATAAAGCATCTGCGACGCCGACAACGAAAACGCTCGGCTTTGGCCATTGCCACTCAAGCCGCTGTCATAGCCCGAATTGAAGCCACCACTGACTTGCGGGTAATACCCGGACCGGGCGATGTTCACGTTCTCGTTTTGTTGGTACAGCTGGCCGATCGCCTCGGCAATCGCCGGGTGCCACTCTACGGCCAACTGAATGGCGCGCATGAGGTCGAGGTTGCTCGGTATGTTGCGCTGGGGTGCCACCGGTGCGCTGACGCCCGCTGGCCCTCCCGGTAAATTCGTGCCCAGGTTGCTGGGGCTGATGATGTTGACGGGTTCTTCATCGTCGAAAAGCGACGTGGCCATGACCGGCTCAATCCCTGGCGCGATCATTGCGACTGCCAGAACCGTGGCAGACAGTTGGTTGGCCAAACTCTTATGCCTCACTGCAAGTCACCTGACTGTTGTCAAACCGGAGGGGGACAACAACGAACCGTGACTGGCATCAGTCACGGCCCATCGCTGCAAGCTTGTTGGTAAGGAAAACCGGGCATTGCGGCCCGGTTATCGGGAAGTGGCGTTACACCACGTTGATGCCGCTTTGTACCCAAAGCTGATGGGCCTGATCTTCCGCACTGGTGTAGATCACGTACTCCAGACCGTTCTCTACTTGCGTCACACCGCCAGTCCAGTCGCCGGTCAGGTGCACACTGTCCTGATCGTCGCCCTGAATCATCAAGCGATCCGACTCAGGCCCGGTGATGGACACCAGGTCTTCCAGGCTCAACGTCAGGTCAACGGCGCTGATATCGTTCAGGTCGATACTCTGCACATCGCTGACTTTGCCGATCAGGTCGGTGAGGTTGATGGCAGCATCCCCCCCTTCCCACAGCAACCCGTTTGCACCCGCGCCCGCATCGACGTGGGTGAAGTCGGTGTCATCAACCACCACCGCATCGTGGTGCTGAGCATCAACGCTGGCGGCGTCATCCGCGGTCTGATCCACCGCCCCCAGGGCCGCGGCAAAGCCGACACCCTCAGTGCCAGGCGCGCCCGGATTCGCGTCGTCCCAGACCAGGTCACGGTCTGGCGAGTCGATGCGGATGTACACGTCTGCGGTCTCTTCCTGACCCGTCGGCGTGGTGAGTTTGTAGGTGAATTTATCCACCTGGCCAATCTCATCCAACGTCAGGCCGGCATTCGGCGTGTAGACGTATTTGCCATCGGCAAAGACGGTCAACGTGCCGTGCTCACCGACGACTTGCGCCCCCGTCTGCCCAGGCACCACATAGGCCCCGGCTACCAGCACGCTCAACACCGTCAATGGCGAACCGAGCACATCCGGTCCGGCCAGGCTGCCAGCCAACAAGTCGCCGGTGGCGTTGGTCATTTCACCGGCCACAAATTGCGTGGTGAAGGTGGTAGTCAAGGTCTGAGCCACCGTGATGGTCGACAATGACAGCACCGAGCCTGTGGATGCGGTGACCCGATACGAACCGGCGTCCAGCCCGGTGAACGTATGCGACGACTGGGTGGTGGTCTGTTGCGTTTCCCATTGGCCTGCAATCAGTTTTTGCAGATTGACGGTGGTGGACGGCAACAGGGTCAAGCCGGAAGCGCTGACATCGACCTTCAACACAGCCGTAGAGTCGGCCGCGACGACTATGACTTGGCCCGTACCCGAGCCCGTGCCGATCGCCGGCAGGTTGTAGGTCAAGGCCGGCGCGTCGCTCTCTGTCACCAGGTTAACGATCGCTATCTGCGCCGAGCCCAGATCATCGTTCGCTACCGGGCTGACCGTGCCTGGAGCCGATGGGTCTGTTGCGTTCCAGGTCACGTCGACACTTGGGCTGTCGATGCGCACATACAAGGTAGCGGCGGCAGAACCACCCGCACCATTGACCAAGTGGTATTCGAACGCATCCACTTTGCCGATGTTGGCGACATCGCCGTTCGGGGTGTACTTGTAGTCACCATTGGCAAAAATAGTCAGTTGACCATATTGGCCTTGCAGCACCGTGCCGGTAGTGGCGTCCGCATCGACGAATTCACCGCCGACCTCGACCTGCACCTTGACGGGCCCGCCGTTGCCCGGCACATCCGGAGTGCCTCCCACACCAGGGTCGGTGATGACGTTGCCGGAGACTTCGGGACCGGCTTCGCCAGTGAAATCAGTCAGGCTGTTGTTGGTGACGCTCAATACCGCCGTCGCCCCCGCACCGATGCTGACCAGGTTTGGGTCCAGCTGGAGGGTGAAGCGGTATTGCCCGGCCTGCAGCCCTTCGATCTCGGCAGTGGTGCTTTGACCGAACAGGCCCAACAGATCCAGCAAGCCCGAACCGTTACTGCCCTGCTGAACCGGCAACCAGCCACCCGCGCCGTCGCTCACCTCCAGGACCGCAGTGAAACCGCCTCCCAGCAGCGAAACCAGATCCGCCTGGGCAAACTGCAGATTCAGCGTGCCGCTGGAACCTTCGGCAACCGTGAACTCCTGCGCCTTGGTGTGATCGCCCAGGATGATCCCGCCAACACCCAGCAGGGTGAAGACACGCATATCCGCCAGGTTGGTGTTGGATGTAACGGGTTTGATGGTCACTTCGCTTGTGGCGAGGTCGTCGAAGGCTTCTAGGTCGGCGTCGGCGTCGGCGTCGGCATCGGCGTCAGCATCGGCATCGGCATCGGCATCGGCATCGGCATCGGCATCGGCATCGGCGTCAGCATCGGCGTCCGCATCGGCATCGGCGTCAGCATCGGCGTCGGCGTCGGCATCGGCATCGGCATCGGCATCGGCATCGGCATCAGCATCGGCGTCGGCGTCGGCGTCGGCATCAGCATCAGCATCCGCATCAGCATCGGCGTCGGCGTCGGCGTCAGCGTCGGCATCCGCATCTGCGTCCGCGTCGGTATCATCAATATCAACGGCGACCACGTTAGTCGGGACAGACTCATTCCCCGCAGCGTCCGTCAAGGTGACGGCAAGCGTTTCACCGTTAACCTGAGGCGTGTTCAAGGTAACCTGGAAGGTGCCGTCATCTCCCACTGCCCCGGTGCCGATTACATTGCCATCGGTATCCTTTATGGTCACCGTGGCATTGGGTTCGCCTTTACCGCTGAGCGTTGCGCCGTCGGTGCTCAACGCCAGGTCGGTCGGTGCGGAAGGTGCGGTGGTATCACCCGCCACCACAGGGCTGGCAGGGGATTCATTGCCGGCAGCGTCTTTGAGAATGACGCTCAGCGTTTCGCCGTTAGTCTGCGGCGTGTTCAAGGTGACCTGGAAGCTGCCGTCATCCCCCACCGTGCCGGTGCCGATTACATTGCCATCGGCATCCTTTATGGTCACCGTGGCATTGGGTTCGCCCTTACCGCTGACGGTCAAACCGTCAGGGCTGACCTCCAACTCTGAAGCGGCGGCAGGTGCCGTGGTGTCACCGGCGACAACGGTTGCAGGCGGCGAGACTTGGCCCAAGGCATCCTTGAGGGTGACTTGCAGCGTTTCACCATTGGTTTGCGGTGTGCCCAGGCTGACCTGGAAATTACCGTCTGTACCAACGGTGCTGGTGCCGAGCACATTGCCCGCGGCATCTTTGACCGTTACCGTCGTACCGCCCTGGCCTTTACCGGTGAGGAGCGTGCCCGCACTGTTGACGGCCAGACCGCTCGCGGCTCCTGGAGCGGCGGGTGGCGAATCGTTACCTCCGCCTCCGCCGCCGCCGCTCATTGCCGCCGCAGCACCGCCCACGGCGAGTAGCCCCAGCCCCCACAGCACCCAGCTCGGGATGGAACTGTCTGCGGCAATGGCGGCCACACCCAGCTCGTCGAGGGTCGAAATTTCAGTAAAGGTGAAGCCCGAATAAGGCGTGGAATAGTTGCCAAGCAACAAAGTACCGTCTTCACCCTCCAGCACCAGTTGGTTTTTCGCACCGTCGGCGCCCACCACAAAAAAGTTCTGAACCGTGACGGTCTCACCTGACTTCAGCGTGACTACCAGATTCTGCCCGGACTGTTGAAACGACTGAACGCTTTCCGGCCCGAAGGGCAACTTTACAATGCTGGTACCTTTGAGGCTGGTAGTTCCCAAGGCATGTTCCGTCGCCGTCCCCGTCGCCTTGTCGACAATTGTTATATTTTTCATCTCTCACCCGTTTCAATTTATGGACACACAAAGCTCAGCGCGAGCGAATGCCCACGACAGTGATTACCGTCGAGCGCTAAATTTGTTTTTGCGTTATTGGTGAACTGTTCGGACTAAGTGGCGATCACCCAACGCCCGTTTCTTCACGCAGTCGCGCGTTGATGGGCTCCGACTCGCGACTCACAGGCGGCAATTGATGTGACAGGCAGGTAAGCCTGGAAGGCGCCGCCACCGGCAATGAGTGGGTACGCCCGCAAGCCCACAACTCAAGCAATCGGGAGAGATGGAGAGCCATGAGACTGGCCTTGTCGAGTCCCTGACCGGTGTGGGCCAAAGCAGCTGATCGCTCGGCAACACTCGCTGTCCGCTTCCTTTCGCTAGCCATTTTTAAGGCACCTGCACAACTTGGAAAAAGTAAAACACTGCAGTGAAAACTGTGGAGGCATACCCAACTGAAAACGCCCTCCAGCCAGATACTAGCGAGGCAATAGCCGACATCAAAGGGAAAACTAAACAGGTATTAAGCACGCCTACTTAACGAACATGCCCATCACATATATGACGCCCATCAATTATTTTTTTATCATCACACCATGATAATTAATCACTCCACACATGCGATCTACATGATGAATCAATGATCAAAAACCGAGAAAAACCATCAAACCTTTCCAAGTTGTAATAATTTATTTCAAGGCGGTACACACCTCAAACAGGCTCATGCGAACCAGTTAGTTGATTAGTAATAAAAACGCATATAGCTGCGAAGCTCGCGTAATGCGAGGCAGCAAAAGTTGTTAGTCACGATGGGGACAGGTATTAGGGGATATATCGAGGGGGCAGGTGCACAAGGCGCCTGAAATGCTGCGAACGCATAGACAAGCCAACCTCCGAGAACCCACCCAAAGGGGGCTCTCGGAACTTGCCTTTATTGAGGTTTGCGATAGCTATTGATGATGGCCGAGAAGTCTTTACCCCCCTCCCCGCGCTGGCTCATCGACTGGTACAACTGCTGGGCCACTGCGCCGAGGATCACCGGCTGATGCGCCTGGCGTGCGGCTTCCGTGGCCAGGCCCAAATCCTTGAGCATCAGGTCGGCACCAAAGCCACCGGTATAGCCACGCGATGATGGCGCGGTTTCGATCACGCCCGGCCAGGGATTATAGGTATCGGAACTCCAGCAGCGCCCGGTGGAGCTGTTGATGATGCCGGCCAGCACTTGCGTATCAATGCCGAGCGCATCGCCCAGGGCCATGGCCTCACTGACGCCGACCATGCTGATACCCAGCAGCAGGTTGTTACAGATCTTGGCGATTTGCCCGGTGCCGACATCGCCGCAGTGCACGATGTTGCGGCCCATCTGCGCCAGCACCGGTTGCAGGGTAGCGAATAATTCCGGGTTGGCGCCGACCATAAAGGTCAGCGTCCCGGCCTGGGCACCGCCGGTGCCACCGGAGACCGGTGCATCGGCCACTGCCACGCCCTGTTTCGCTGCCGCTGCCGCTACATCACGGATGGTTTGCGGATCGATGGTGCTGCAATCCACCGCTGGGACGCCTTTGCCGATGCCCGCGAGCACACCGTCGTCATTGAGCCATACGCTGCGCACGTGAGCAGCGGCCGGCAGCATGGTAATCACCAGTTCTGCGCCCTGGGCCGCATCACGCGGTGAGCTGCTGATGGTGCCGCCCAGTTCGGCGAGTTCCTTGAGTACCGCCTGGTTCAGGTCGAACAGGTTAAGCGCGTGCCCAGCCTTGATCAGGTTGCGGGCCATGGGCGCGCCCATGTTGCCCAGGCCGATAAATGCAATCTTCATGGTCGTCTCCCAGGTTCAGCGCAGGTTGATGGTGGTGTTGACGCCATCGTTGACCGTGTCGTCATCGAACCAGCGGCTGGTGACGGTTTTGGTCTGGGTGTAGAACTGCACCACTTGCTTGCCGTACGGGCCCAGGTCGCCGAGCTTGGAACCGCGCGAGCCGGTGAAGCTGAAGAACGGCACTGGCACCGGAATCGGAATGTTGATGCCGACCTGGCCCACATCGATTTCGCTCTGGAATTTACGCGCCGCCGCACCACTTTGGGTGAACAGGCCCGTGCCATTGCCGAACGGGTTGGCGTTAACCAGGGCGATGGCTTGGTCGAGGGTGTCGACTTCCAGCACTACCAGCACGGGGCCGAAGATTTCCTCGGTGTAGATGCGCATGTCGGTGGTCACGCCCGAGAACAGAGTCGGGCCGACAAAGTTACCTTGTTCGAAGCCCGGCACCTTGATATCGCGGCCATCCAGCTCCAGCTTGGCGCCTTCTTTCACGCCGCTTTCGATCAGTTCAAGGATGCGTGCCTTGGCGCGCTTGGAGATCACCGGGCCGACATCCGTGCCGGCTTCGCTGCCAGCATTGACCTTGAGCTTTTGTGCCAGAGCCTTGAGATCCGGCAGCCACTGCTTGGACGCGCCCACCAGCACCACCACCGAGGTGGCCATGCAACGCTGGCCCGCCGCGCCGAAACCGGCGCCGACCAGGGCATTGAGGGTGTGTTCACGGTTGGCATCCGGCAGCACCACGGCGTGGTTCTTGGCGCCCATCATCGACTGCACGCGCTTGCCGTGTTTGCCGGCCAGGTCGTAGACATGGGTGCCGACGGCGGTGGAACCGACGAAGGACACGGCCTTGATATCTTTATGAGTACAGAGTGCATCCACCACGTCCTTACCGCCATGCACCACGTTGAGCACACCGGCCGGTACGCCGGCTTCCAGCGCCAGCTCCACCAGCAGCATGGTCGACAAAGGGTCTTGCTCGGAAGGCTTGAGGACGAAGGTATTACCGCAGGCAATCGCCATCGGGAACATCCACAGCGGAATCATCGCCGGGAAGTTGAACGGAGTGATGCCGGCGCACACACCGATAGGTTGGCGCAGGGTGTAGGTGTCCACGCCACCGGCCACGTTTTCGGCGAATTCGCCCATTTGCAGGGTGCCGATGGAACAGGCGTGTTCGACCACTTCCAGACCACGGAAAATATCGCCCTCGGCATCGGCAATGGTCTTGCCCTGCTCGGCGCTGAGGACCACGGCGATACGCTTGGAGTGTTCACGGATCAGGGCTTGCAGCTTGAGCATGATGCGCATCCGCGCACCGATCGGCGTCAGCTTCCAGGTCTGAAAGGCGCGATGGGCGGCGTCGATGGCAGCGTTGACTTCATCGGCAGTGGCAAACGGGACCTTGGCCAGCACTTGTTGGGTGGCCGGGTTGACGATGTCTTGCCACTCGGTGGTCTTGGATTCGACCCACTCGCCGTTGATCAGCAACTTGACCTGTTGCACGGAAATATCGGCAGATGCGTTCATGTGGTCTCCAGAATCTTGTAGTTATGCAGAGAACCAAGGCGTTGAATCGCCTTGAAGAATGAGGCGTTCGGACTGTTTTTGGAGTATAGATGTGCAAACTTCTAATAAGAACGCACATAAAAGCCGGTCCAATATGCAAAAAAACATCACCTCCCTGGGCGCCCTGAACTGGGATGACCTGAAGTTTTTCCTCGAAGTGGCGCGCACCCGCAAGGCCAGCGTGGCCGCCAAGCGCCTGGCGGTGGACTACACCACCGTGTCGCGGCGCATCAGTTCACTGGAAGTGTCGCTCGGTACGTTGCTGTTCGAAAAATCCCGGACCAGCGGCTTCGTGCTCACCACCGAGGGCCAGCGTTTGCTCGGCTACGCGGAGTCCATCGAAAGCACCCTGCACATGGCCTGCGAACAAGTCTCCGGCTCCGGCGTGGCGCTGTCCGGCCATGTGCGCATGGGCTGCACCGAAGGGTTCGGCAGCTTCTTCGTCACCCCGCAGTTGAGCCATTTCGTCGACACTTATCCCGCGATCTCGGTAGACATCCTGCCCCTGCCCCACTTCATCAGTCTGTCAAAGCGCGAAGCCGACATCGTCATCGCCCTGGAGCGCCCGGAACACGGGCCGTATGTGTGCTGTAAACTGTGCGACTACAAACTGCAGCTGTACGCCACCCAGGACTACCTCGACCAACACCCGCCAATCCGCAAACCTGCGGATTTGGCCGAGCATCCGTTTATCAGCTACGTGGATGACCTGGCCTTCAGCTCGGAGCTGCTGTACCTGGCCAACGTGGTGCCCGGCGCCAGCGCCAGCCTGCGCAGTACCAGCGTGATCGCGCAGTACGTGGCGGCGCAGCAGGGCCGGTCGATGGCGATATTGCCGTGTTTTCTGGCGGCGCAGGATCCGCGCTTGTTGCCGGTGCTGGGAGAGCAGATTGCGATTACGCGGCAGTTCTGGATGTATTGCCGGGAGGATTTGAGGAAGTTGAAGCGGATTACGTTGTTGTGGGATTACATCAGAGAGGTGACTGAGCAGAATCAAGGGTTGTTGATGGGGCAGACGCGGGAGATGCGTTTTGCGGACTGAATGTGGGAGCTGGCTTGCCTGCAATAGCGGTGTATCAGCAAAAGCTATATCTACCGATCAACCGCCATCGCAGGCAAGCCAGCTCCCACATAGTGAATACATTTCAGCTGGGGGAAGGAGAACCCGCTTAGTCTGCGATCACAACAATCGACACCCGGCGATTCTCGGTGCGGCCTGCTGTGGTCGTATTCGGCGCCACCGGCTCGCTGCTGCCCAAACCGCGCAGTTGGATGTTTTCTTCTTTCATACCCACGCGGGTCAGCACCTTGCCCACGCTCTTGGCGCGGCGCAGGGACAGCGCCACGTTGTAGGGTTCTTTGCCGGAGGCGTCGGTGTGGCCGTCGACACGTACACGCTCGATGCCCGCGCCTACCAGGGCCTGGCCGATGCGTTCGACGATGTCGGTGCTGGGTTTATTGAGGGTTTCGACGTCGCTGCCAAACAGGACCTTGCCGGACAGGCCGAAGGCCCAGCCCTCGTCTGTCAGCTCGAAGCCTTGCTGCTTGAGTACGGCGACTTGCGCCGGGGTGAGCCCCTTGGGCGGGGGCGTCTGGCAGCCGCTGAGGGCCAGGAAGGCGACGAGTAAGGAAATAAATAAAACGCGTGTGTTAGCGAACAAGGGAATCAACTCCTGTGTTGAACGTTGACGACGGGATGCTCCGACTCCGCCGTTTGCTGGCCGCCTGAAGACAGGCGTTTGGCCTGGTACATCGCCGCATCGGCGGCGTTGAGCAAGGTGCCGGGAGTGGCGCCATGATCGGGATAAATGGCAATGCCGATACTGAGGGAGGTCAACACCTGGGTACCCCCTGGCAGCGAAATCGGCACGTCCATGCTGGCAATGATTTTATCGGCGATGCGATGGGCGTCTTCGGCCTTGTGCAGCGGCGCCAGCAATACCGCAAATTCATCGCCGCCCAGGCGTGCCACCAGGTCATCCTCGCGCAGTTGCGCACGCACGCGATCGGCAACAGCCACCAACACGGCATCGCCAGCAGCGTGACCGAAGCTGTCGTTGATGTCTTTGAAGCGGTCGCTGTCGAGAAACAGCACCGCCACCCGCTCGTTGACCTTGGCGGCACTACGCAAGGCGCGAATAAGCCGGCCTTCGAAGAACGCGCGGTTGGGCAGGCCAGTGAGGCTGTCATGGCTGGCCTGGTGGGCCAGGGTTTCGTTTTCGCTTTGCAGGTGGCTCTGCCAGGCCTCCATCTCGCCGAGCAGGGCGTTGAAGTCGCTGCCCAGGCTGTCGAGTTCGGCGATCTGCGCCGAGGGTACGCGGCGGTCAAAGTCTCGCTCGCTGCGCGCGGCGTGAGCGACGGCGGCCAGGCGTTGCAGTGGCACGGTGATGCCATTTAACAGACGCCGCGACAAGTGCAAGGCCACCCAGGCGCTGAGGGCGGTGCAGATCAGAATCCCGATCAGGCCGCTGAGCAAGAAGCGCAACAGGCTGCCACCGTGGCCGACCAGATGGATGCTGCCGACGGTTTGCCCTTGGCGCAGAATCGGCTGGCTGATGGGCTGTTCGAGCAGGGCGTGCGCTATTTGCAACTCGACCCGTGACAACATGCCGGTTTCCGGGCGAACCCAGCGCGCCAGCAGCTTGCCGTTGATATCGAATACTTCTGCCTGGGCCACTTCTTCGGTGGAGGCGATCAGGCTCAGGGCTTCGGTGGCCGCCGCGCTGTCGTTGAACACTACAGCCGCTTCCACGGTGTAGTTGATGGAGCGGGCGATCAGGTGCAGGTTGTGCTCGGCGTAAACCCGCAGGGCAAGTACGCCGAGCAGGGTCAGGGACACACTGGCCAGGGTGACCGCCACCAGCGCCAGAATCATATGCCCGCGGGCAATCACCGAGCGCAGGGTCGGCCGCACTTTATCGCGGCTCATGAGCCAGGCGCTCGACGGCGAGACAACTGCAACACACTGGGATGGATACGCACGCCGCTGCGGGCGACGGAATCCAGGTTGACCTCGAACGACACCTGCTCATCGCTGACGCGCAGGCAGAACAGGCTGCCCACCGTGCACTGGTCGCCCCCTTCGCTAATGCTGAGTACAGGGTGGCCAATCAATGAGGTAAACAGGCGGTTGCGTTCGTCGGGGGTGATTTTGCCGATGTAGACGGCATCGCAGGCATTGACGATATCCGGATGATCGACCAGCAGGCGCCGTACCAGCACTGGACGACCGGTGGCCTGGGTGGTGCCTTTGACCAGGTCATCGGTGTACTGAGTCGGCCCCACAACACACAGCCGCAATTGCGCAGGCTCCACCGGCCATCGCGCATAACTGAGAATGCCCAGGACGACCTGGGTGACCGCCTGGGCGCGCTGCTCGGCGAGGCTCGGCGTCTGCGCCCAGATGCGCGGTGCGAGCAGGCACAGAACCGCCACCAGCAACATCCGTCTCCAGCTCAAACTGCGCTCTGTGGGCGAGACAGCCACGTTCATGCAGCACTTCTCTCAGGTATTTTCCAGGGTGATGCCGCAACGATAGCACAGCGGCGGGAAACCCCATGCCGCACGGCTGACACGAGGCCTACTATTTTTTCAGAAAAATCAGACATCTGAATCAGAAATATTTCATGACCTATCAGTCAGTTTTTCAGGCACGGCGTCCAACTCCAGCATCAACCCGCTCAAACGCTTGACCTTGCGCCGTACCGCCTCCTCAAACACCCCACCGCGGGGCTCGATCAAGCTGAACCAGCGCTTGGCGCGGGTAATACCGGTATAGATCAACTCCTTGGTCAACACCGGGTTCAAAGCGTCCGGAAGGATCAGCGCCGTATGGGTGAACTCCGAGCCCTGGGATTTGTGCACGGTCATCGCATACACGGTTTCAACATCATTCAAGCGGCTGGGCAGCACAAAACGTACGCCGCCTTGGCCATCGTTACGTGGGAAGGCCACCCGCAGCACGTGGGAGCCGCCCTCGTTTTCGGGCAATTTCAACGCGATACCGATGTCGCCGTTCATCAGGCCCAGGCCGTAATCGTTACGGGTCATCAGTACCGGACGACCTTCGTACCACTGCTCGTCGCCTTCGATCAGGCGTACTTTGCGCAGGGCCGCGGTGATGCGCTGATTCAACCCTTCAACGCCCCAAGGGCCTTTGCGCACGGCGCAGAGCAGTTGGAACGCATCGAAGGCTTGCAGCAACTGTTGCGCCCAATGCGTCCAGGCCGGGTCATCACGTGGCGTATCCAAGGGTGGACGTGCCGATTGCAGCAGATTCAGGTAGTAGCGATAGCCTTGGGCGCCGTCGCCCTGGCCGTCTAGCACCAGGCGCTCAAGGGCATAGTCATGCTCGCCCTTGAGGCTGACGCAAAACAGGTCGTCATGACGACCTGCGGCCAACAGCTGACGTGCCTGTTCGGCATTTTGCTGGTTGACCCAGCGCGCCAGCTGGCCGATGCCGCTGCCTTCGCCGAAACGACGTGAATAGCGCAGCATCACCACCTGCTGGGCCAGGGGATGGCTACCGTCGAGGTCTTCTTGCAGGCCGCTGGCACTGAGGTCTTCGCCGCTGACGGCTTGCAGCCATTGCCGAGTGTGCGGGCTGTACCAGCCGTCTTCGGCATCACGACACAAATCACCGAGTACCGCACCCGCTTCCACCGACGCCAATTGGTCCTTGTCGCCCAGCAATACCAGACGCGCATGGGATGGCAAGGCGTCGAGCAGGTTGGCCATCATTTCCAGGTCGATCATCGAGGCTTCATCCACCACCAGCACGTCTAACGGCAATGGATTACCGAGGTGATGCCGGAAGTGGCGAGTACCGGGACGACTGCCCAGCAGGCGGTGAACCGTGGTGACCTGCGTCGGGATTTTTTCCCGCACGCTGTCGGGCACTGTCAGCGACAGCACTTGCTGGCTGATGGATTCGGTCAGGCGCGCAGCGGCTTTACCGGTGGGCGCGGCCAGGCGAATGCGCAACGGGCTGCCGGACTCCACGGCGGGCGCCTGCAGCAACGCAAGCAGGCGCACTACGGTGGTGGTCTTGCCGGTGCCGGGGCCGCCAGTGACGATACTGAATGCGCCGCGGGTAGCCAGCGCACAGGCAAGTTTTTGCCAATCAATCACCCCATCCGGCGCCGGTTGGTCGAACAGGCGGTTGAGGCGTTGTGGCAAATCGGCAGCTGCGGGCTCCACGCTCGCGAGGCGCAGGCGCAGGGCGCGATCGATACGTCGCTCGTAGGTCCAGTAGCGGCGCAGGTACAGGCGTTTGCCGGACAACACCAATGGCCGGCTCTGGGCCACGTCGCTGCCATCGACCGCCAGCGCGACCAGTGGGCTGCCCGCCAGGGCATGGCACCAATGGGCACCGTCCAGGCCGTGCAGCAACTGCGACGGCAGCAGCATGGCGCCGGTGTGCAGGTCGCCTTCGGGCGGCAAAGACAGGGCGAAGTCCGGCGTCTTGAGGGTTTCGAACAGGTCCAGGCAGACGTGGCCATGGCCCAGTTGATGGCTGGTCAACGCGGCCGCCAGCAGCACCAAGGGATCGGCCTGGGCATCAAGCTCGTGCAGGAAGCCGACGAAGGCTTTGTCCAGGGCCCGCAACCAGCCACGCTCGACCCAACGCTCAAGCAACTGCACCAGGTCAGTGGCGTGACTCAGCGGTGCCAGCTCCTCCAGCGGTAACGGCGACAGGCTCATAGCAACACTCCTTGTTCCCAGACGGGCTCGACCTTGGGCGCAATTGGCTTGCCCTGGAACAACAGGTCCAGGCTTTCGATCAGCTCACGGGGCGGCCGGGTGAAATACGCCCCCTGGCTCACCGACTGGGTGCCACGCAGGAACAGGTACAAGGCGCCGCCGACGTGCTGGTCGTAGTCATAATCGGGCAGGCGTGCCTTGAGCTGGCGATGCAGGGCCAGCAGGTAAAGTACGTATTGCAGGTCGTACCGATGCTCAAGGATCGACTGCTCCATGGCTTGCTGGGTGTAGGCCGAATCGTCGGGGCCGAGCCAGTTGGATTTGTAGTCCGCCACGTAGTAGCGCCCCTCGTGTTCGAACGTCAGGTCGATAAACCCCTTGAACATGCCGTTGAGCAGCACCGGCTCCGCGGCCACACGGGAAACGCCGCCGTGGGTGTGCCGGCACACCAGCTTGTCGAGGGCGAGCACATCGACTGTGTGACTGGCGAACCAGAACTCCATTTCAATCTGGTACTGCTCAAGACCGCTGAGGGTCACGTGGTCGTTGTACAGCGGCAACGGCGTTTGCAACAGATGCCCCAGCCAGCCGCTGAGGGTGACGATCCAGCCTTCCCAATTGCGGCGGTTACAGCGTGCGCCCACGGCCTTTTCGATGGCCTCGAGCGTCACGTTGAAACCCTCTTCACCGGCCCACTCCAACAAGCCGTGGAGGAAGGTGCCTGGATTAGGCCCGCGTGGGAAACGGTGAATATCACCGCCGGACGCCACCACTTCCCGTGGTGCATCGGGGTCGAGGCGTTCGTCATCGAACAGCTTCTGGGCCTGCGGGCTTTCCGGCGCTTCGAGGCTGGCGGCGCTCATGCTGTCGCCAATGCGCAAAGCACTGTAGGAGGCAATCCACCAGTTTTCCGCAGCCTTGCGTTTGGGCAGCAACGGCGCAAGCAACGTCGCTTCATTGCGCGGCGGGTGAAACAGGATGTCCTGGATATTCGGCACAAGGCCATAACGGATGGCCGGGCAACCTTCCTGTAAATCCAGCAACCAGCGCGCCAGGCCGGTGGACTCGCCCAACGACGTCCCGCCCCCCAGCAAATACCCCAATGCCGACAGGTGCAAGACCGAGCTGCTGTTATTGCCGCGCTTGAGGTCGGCAATGCCCAGCCAGCACGCGTGTTTGGCGCGGGTCAAGGCCACGTAGAACAAACGCAGGTCTTCGGCCAGGCGCTCGTCATCGGCTTGGGCGATCAGCTCGGCCGTTGGCCGCAGGCTCACTTGGGACTTGCCGTGTTCATCGTGGTAATGCAGCGGCAAGCGACTGCCATCCACCGGTTTGGCCGAGCAGATGAAGGGCAAGAACACCAGGTCGTATTCCAGGCCCTTGGATTTGTGGATGGTCACCACCTTGACCAGTTGCTCATCGCTTTCCAGACGCAGGATCTGTTCTTCACCGGCCTGGCCCGACAGTGCCAGGTGATCGGCCAAGTGGCGGATCAACGCCTGTTCACCATCGAGTTCCGACGCGGCTTGTTGCAGCAACTCACTGAGGTGCAACAAGTTGGTCAGCACGCGCTCGCCATCACTGCGGGCGATAAGGGTTTGAGGCAGCTTGAAGTCGTGGAGCAGGCGACGCAGCATCGGCAGCACGCCTTGGGTGCGCCAGATTGCGCGGTAGCCACGGAACTGCATCACGCGCGATTCCCACGCCAATTCGTCCTGGTTCAGACGCTCCAGTTCCGCCAGGGACAGGTTCAAGGTGACGCATGCCAGGGCGGCGCGCAGCGGGCGCTCGACATCCGGCTCGGCGCAGGCCTTGAGCCAGGCCAGCAGGTCGTGAGCTTCCTGGGCGGCGAAAACCGAGTCCTTATCCGACAGGTACACACTGCGCACGCCACGGCTGGCCAACTCAGCGCGCACGGCCTGGGCTTCCTTGCCGTCGCGTACGAGGATGGCGATGTCTGACGGCAATACGCCCTTGAGGCTGCCCTCTTTTACAAAACCTGCTGTGCCTTGCTGCCCACCATTGAGCAACGCGACGATCTGTGTGGCGCAGGCCGCAGCCAAGTGCTGACGGTAAACCGCGGTGGAAATCGGCTGGTCGGTAGGCAGGTGCCACAGGTTCATGGCCGGCAACGGTTGGCCGTCAACCTGCAGGTGCTCGCTGCGGCCCTGGGAGAGCACCGGGTGAAACGGCACCGGGTTCTCGCCGTTGGGCTCGCGGAACAGGAACGCACCACGGCCGGTTTCCGCACGCTGGAACACGTGGTTTACCGCTTCGACCATCGCATGGCTGGAGCGGAAGTTGGTGCCCAGGGTGTGATGGCGGCCGGTGGTGGACTGCCGGGCGCGCAGGTAGGTGTAGATGTCGGCACCGCGAAAGGCGTAGATCGCCTGCTTCGGGTCGCCGATCAAGAACAGGCCACTGTCCAGGTGGTTTTCGTCGATGCGGTAGATGCTGTCGAAGATGCTGTATTGCACCGGGTCGGTGTCTTGAAATTCATCAATCAGCGCCACCGGAAATTGCTCACGGATCACACTGGCCAGGCGCTCGCCACCGTCTGCCTGAAGGGCCGCGTTGAGGCGGATCAGCATGTCGTCGAAGCCCATTTCAGCGCGGCGACGCTTCTCTTCTTCGAAGCGTTTACCCACCCAGCCAGCCGCATGTTGCAATACCGCGGCGTCGGGCGTTGGCAATGCATCGAGGCTGGCTTTGAGACTGGCCATGGCCTCGATACCGGGGTGCTGTGGCGGCTCACCTTTCCAGGCTTCGGCCATGCCGTCGGGCGTGAGACGGGTGAAGCCGGTACCGATGTCCAATTGCTCCAGGGTTTCATCGGCTGCCCAGGCACTGATCTTTTCGAACCAGGGTTCGAAGTAGCGCGCTTGCATCTTGCGCCCATCGACCGTTTTGGCGGCGACGGCTTGCAGGCAGATATCGCGCAGCTCGGCGGCCCATTGTTGCCAGGGTGCCTTGAGGGTCGTCAGCGCGGCGCGACGCTCTTGCAAACAAGCGTTGATCAGTTCGGCCGGTTCGCGACTTTCGTCGGTGGGCCGCTCGCTGCCGAACAGCGCACGCACCCTTGGCATCAGCGCCGCGGGGCCGCCCCAATTGTTGCGCACCCAGTTGAGCGCATCGTCGTGCATCGGGTAGCAGAACAATCGCCAGTAATCGCGCAGCACTTCGCCCAGCAGGTCGCTATGGTCAGTTTCCAGGGTCTGGGTGAACAGGCTGCCACTGTCGAACGCATGTTCACGCAACATGCGCTGGCACCAGCTGTGGATAGTCGAGACGGCGGCTTCATCCATCCATTGCGCTGCGATGTCCAGGCGGTTGGCGCAGGCCGGCCATTGCTGCGGAGCGTATTGCTCGCGCAGGTCGGCGATCAACGCATCGGGCTGCTCGATCTCGTCGCGAAAGAAGCGCGCAGCTTCGGCCAGGCGGATGCGGATGCGTTCACGCAACTCCTTGGTCGCCGCATCGGTGAACGTGACGACAAGAATTTGCGGCGGCAGCAGTTCGCGGCCGAAGCCGGACTCATCACCACCATGGCCGAGCACCAGACGCAGGTATAACGCGGAGATGGTGAAGGTCTTGCCAGTGCCGGCACTGGCTTCAATCAACTGGCTGCCTTTAAGCGGGAATGCCAGGGCCAAGGGTTTGCCGATCATGCGCTGGCCTCCGCGCTGGAAAGCGATCGCCATGGTGCGTTGATGAGCGGGCGATACAGGGTTTCGCACCAGCCTTCGAATTCCTCACTGGCGACCAACGCCGCGTAGTCGGGAAATTGCCGCGTGAGAGCAGGCGTTTCGCGGCGTTCGCCGTCAGTGGTGATGCCATCGCCTTCGTAAGCTTTGCTGGCCGCGGCTTGGGCCTTGGCGGGGTCAGTTTGGCCGAGCCAGGCGAAAGCGGTTTTTACTGCAACGGGCAGCGGTGTGCTCATACCGGTGTGCCAAGCCAGCAGCAGGTTGCCGAGGATTTCCTGGGCAGTAGGTTTATCCAACGGCTCGAGCAGCAAGGTGTCGTCACTTGCTACCAGGCCGGTACTCAATGGCAGGCCACAGGCGCAGGCCACCACATGGTTGACCCAAGGGCGGATCAAGCGATGCCACTTGCGTGTCTTGATCGAGCCAATGCTGTTGGGGATGGTGGTAACGCTTAACAGGCCGCCATCGCTGCGGCGATGCAAGCCGCTGATCCAACCTTCCAACTGAATGCCTCGATACTCAAAAGTGATAGGTTCAACGCCGGTATGTGGGGTCGGCCACAGCGCCAGAAGCTGTTGATAGCGCTGCACCAGATCCGGCAACGGCTCGATCAACTCCTTACGCAGGCACTCACCGAAACCGACCATCGGCAACAGGCCACTGCCCTGCAAACGCAGGGCTTGGGCGTTGAGGGCCTGGTCGAGGTGATCGGGGTGGGTCAGTGCAGCATTTAGCAGACTGTCGCTGAGGCTATAGCGCTGCAGTGCGTCGAGGACGAAGGGTTCTTCGTCAGCCAGAGGCACTTCTGCCGCTTCGAAGAATACTTTCAGACGCTGGCTGAAAAAATGTTTGACTGGGTTGCGCAAGAAGTCCTGCAACTGACCGAGGCTCAGGGGTTCTTCCTGTTGATGCTGCAGCAATACATTCGCTGGGGGCATGACATCCCGCGCTTCATGCAGCAATTGCCATTCGCGGGCGTAGCTGAACAGTGGATCGCCTTCATGGAAGTAGCGGGCGCTGAAGGGTTGGAGCGGGTGTTCCTGGGTCATTGCGTCGATCGGCGGCTTATCGCTGCCGGCGTGCTGCCAGCCGCTGGCGAGGTGGTCGCGCAACTGGCCGATCAATACCGAGGCAGGGCGATCGCTGTTATCGCGGATGCTGCGGCCAACCCAACTGATATAGAGCTGGTCGCGGGCCGAGAGCAGCGCTTCGAGCAGTAAGTAGCGGTCGTCTTCGCGGCGCGAACGGTCACCGGGACGGTAGTCGCTGCCCATCAGGTCGAAGTCCAGCGGCGGTTGTGCTCGTGGGTAGTCGCCGTCGTTCATGCCGAGCAGGCAGACCAGCTTGAACGGGATCGCACGCATGGGCATCAGGGTACAAAAATTGACAGCTCCGGCGAGAAAGCGCTGGGACAAGCGACCCTGATCCAATCCGGCCAGCCATGCCTCACGGACGACCGTAAGCGGTAACTCGTCCTGCAAGCCAACGGATTCGCAGGTTTCCAGCCAGGTCTCTCTCAGTTGCTCAAGCTGGCCCAAGAGGTAGTCATCGTGCTCGCTGCTGGGCAGGAAGAACAGCTGCATCAAGCGTTGCAATCGCTCGCCCCACACCCTGGGAGCAGCCGGTTGTGATAACGCCTGATGGGCATCATTCAAGGCATCGAGCAGGGCGACCAGCGGGCCGATCAATGCCGCATCGAGGCCGCCAATTTCGTCGTAGGGCTCAATACCTTCACAGGCCATGCCAGTGCCGACTGCATAGCCCAGTAACATACGGCGCAGGCCGAATCGCCAGCTGTTTTGTTCCAGATCTGTGGGTAGACCCAAACCGACACGTTGTTCGGCGTTCAGCCCCCAGCGGATACCGGCACCTTCGATCCAGCGATGCAGGGTGGGCAGGTCGCGCTCTTTGATAGCAAAACGCTCACGCAGGGCGGGAACGTCGAGCAGGTCGAGGATTTCACTGACGGGGAAACGACTGTCGGGAAGCTTGAGCAGATGTTCGACGGCGATCAGTAGCGGGTCGCGGCCGCGTTGGCCTTGGTCTGTCAGGGTAAAGGGGATGAAGCGTGGGTCATTTCGCTCAAGCTGGCCGAAGACCGCGCGGATGTGCGGCGCGTAGCTGTCGACGTCGGGAACCATGACGATGACGTCCCGAGGGCGCAACGTTGGATCGGCGCTGAAGCGTTGGAGCAATTGGTCGTGGAGGATTTCCACTTCGCGCTGGGCGCTGTGGGCGATGTGGAACCGGATGGACGTATCATGCTCCAGATCAACAGCGGGCCACAGTTCGCGGGTTTCATTCAGCGGGCGCAGTTCGAGGATATCGTCCTGGAGCTGGTTGAGCAGCGTGGTGGGTTCGCTGTCACTGAACAGATCGATGCGCCCATCGCGAAATGCGGCGCGGTAGCTGTTGGGGTCATCGTAGCTGTCCAACAAACTGATGTAATCACGGCCCTGCTTGCCCCAGGCTGCCAGTAGCGGATGGGCGTGCTGGTGCAAGGTTTGGGGATCGATAGTGACCGGCATACCGGCTTTGCGCGCCTGGCGCTTGTATTCATTACGCAGTAAATCCTTGTCGGCGACGATGTCGGACCAATGATGGCGGCAAGGGTTATGTACACAGAGCAGGACCTGGCTGAAACGGGCCAGGCCAGCGAGGGCTTCCAGTGCTTGGGCCGGCAGTGATGAAATGCCGAATACAATCACCCGGGAAGGCAAGCCGGGCGGCGCTTGCTCAAGACTGTTGATGCGCTCGATGAAGCGCTGGTGAACGCCAGCTCGGCTTTCAGCCATGCCCTCCTCTCCTACATCCAGCAGCAGTGCACGCCATAACTCGGCTTGCCAGCAGTTGGCAGGGTTGAGGGGCTTGGATTCGCCTCGACCATTGCGCAGTTGGTGCCGACCTGCGGCCCAGTCTTCCAGCCAATCAGCGCGGTAGACCTGGTATTGGTCGAACAAATCGGCCAGGCGCTCGGCAAGTTGGTAACGTTTGCGCAGGTCGGTGTCTTGAGTCAGGAAGCGCTGTAGGGGCTCAAAATACGGCTGGCCAATCAGTTCGGGTAACAGGCGCATAAGACGCCAGGTCAGCGGGGCTTTATCGAGCAGGGACTTGGGTGGAATTTCATCACGGCCCAGGACCATGCGGTAGAGCTGCCACATAAAGCTGCCAGGCAGTTGCACGTCGATTGCTGCGGCAATGCCGCAGCCGCCCATATCATCTTCTTGCGGATCTTCAGCCAAGGCCAGCTTGAGCCATTGGGCGATGCCGTTGCTTTGTACCAACGCGATTTCGTTTTCCAAAGGCGCCAGTGGATAACGGCGCATCCAGCTGACCACCAGGCTGCGCAGTTCGTCCAGGCGGTTGCCGTGAACCACCATGAATCCAGGGCTGAGGGACGTCGCGTCCGGCATAACGGCTTCCTTGGGAAAAGCAAAATCGAGGGGTGGACTTTAGCACTGTGGTGCATGGGGCGGACACAGCCTGACAGGCGTGCGCACACAGGGTGGACGC